>DBDH01000012.1:0-16080 GCA_002293455.1 Treponema sp. UBA937 | reverse complement strand
CATACGTATTCAATAGTTGATATAGAGACAGATAAACTCATCGGCGATTGCGGTTTTGTGAATATTGATAATCTTAATCAAACCGCCGAAGTTGGAATAGTTATCGGCGATAAAAATTATTTGAACAAAGGGTATGGAACAGAAGCATTGTCGCTTTTGTTGGATTACGGATTTAAGGCATTGAATTTACACAATGTAATGTTAAGAGTATACTCGTTTAATAAAAGAGCAATAACATGTTATGAAAAAATAGGATTCAAAAAAATGGGAATAAGACGGGAAGCATTGCACCGGAATATGGAAAAGCACGACATAGTATTTATGGATTTATTGGTTAATGAATTTTATGGGAAGAATAAATGTCCTGCTCATTCGGCAGGGACTTCCACAGAGTGAGCGGTTTGTACAGCTTAACATTACGGCAATTACACAAATGCGCTCGTTGGCGGGTAATAGGGAAATTGGAAAGTTATCTTGATACAATCAATAACATCGCCGCAGAGCCTCCCTCGCGCAAGCGAGTTCTTGGGCATTAAACATACGAATAAATATTGCAGAACTTGAACTGTAAACATAAAACGATGTAATATATTTTTGCATACAGAATGAGGAGTAAATACATGAAAAGTGACATTGTCAAGAAAGGAATCGCGAGAGCCGGTCACCGGTCTCTTTTTAAAGCTATGGGCTTTGTCGAAGAAGAATTCGACAGGCCTCTTATCGGAGTTGTGTCCGCAAAAAGCGAGATCGTTCCCGGACATATCCATCTGGATACGATTGCCAAATATGTATGCGACGGCGTGAGACTCGCCGGTGCTGTCCCCGTGCAGTTTCCGGTAATCGGTGTCTGCGACGGCATTGCAATGGGGCATGAAGGAATGCGCTATTCGCTTGTTACGCGTGAATTGATCGCCGACAGCATTGAATGCATGGCGCGGGCCCACGCTTTTGACGCGCTTGTCTTTGTGCCCAACTGCGATAAAATTGTCCCCGGAATGCTCATGGCCGCGGCCCGGATTAATATTCCGGCTGTCTTTGTTTCAGGCGGCCCCATGCTGCCGGGAAAACGGAACGGAAAGCCTCTCACCTTAACGACCATGTTTGAAGCGGTCGGCGCGGTCGGCGCGGGTAAAATGGATGAAGCTGAACTGTCGGAATTAGAAGACGCGGCCTGTCCGACCTGCGGTTCTTGTGCCGGAATGTTCACCGCCAATTCGATGAATTGTGTTACAGAAGGTCTCGGCATGGCGCTTCCGGGAAACGGCACTATTCCGGCGGTAATGGCGGAACGCCTGCGTCTCGCGAAAAAGACAGGCTTCCTCATCGTGGATATGCTGAAAAAGGATATCCGGCCTCTATCCATCATGACCGAAAAGGCTTTCCTCAATGCCTTGACTCTTGATATGGCGCTCGGCTGTTCTACCAATACGGCTCTTCATCTTCCGGCCGTCGCCCATGAAGCGGGAATTAAACTGGATATGGAACTCTTAAACCGCGTCAGCGAGAAGACTCCCAATCTATGTAAACTTGCTCCCGCCGGTCCCGACGCGGTGATTGATCTTCACGAAGCGGGGGGCATTCCCGCCGTGTACGCGGAGCTTGCAAAGCAAAACCTTATCGATTTGTCGCTTCCGACTGTTTATGGAACGCTTAAAGACGCGGTGTCCGGCGCGGTAAATAAGAATCCGTCTGTCATCAAGCCTATCGAAAATCCGTATTCCAAAACGGGCGGACTCGCGGCTTTGAAAGGAAATATCGCTCCCGATGGTTCTGTGGTCAAACGCAGTGCCGTTGCTCCCTCCATGCTGAAACACGAAGGCCCCGCGCGCGTTTTCGACAGTGAAGATGATGCTTTTGACGCTATCATGGGCGGGAAGATAAAACCGGGTGATGTTATTGTTATACGTTATGAAGGACCAAAAGGCGGCCCCGGCATGAAAGAGATGCTCGGTCCTACAGCGGCCCTTGCCGGCATGGGCTTGGACGATACAGTCGCGCTCATCACCGACGGACGTTTTTCCGGCGCAAGCCGCGGCGCGTCTATCGGACATGTGTCTCCCGAAGCCGCCGAGGGCGGACTCATCGGACTCGTGCAAGATGGTGATATTATTTCCATCGATATTGAAAACTATGCGATTAATGTTACACTTGATGATGATGAGATCGCGAAACGCAGGGCTTCATGGAAACCGCTGCCCCCGAAAGTAACAAGCGGCTATCTTGCGCGCTACTCAAAGCAGGTAACATCAGCGGCTGCAGGAGCTATTTTTAAGGATTAGAAAAGATACAAAGACTTCCTTAGAGATTGCGGATATTCGATGCTGCTTAGTTTCTTCGGAAGTCTTTATCATTTGGTTATTGAGAGTTTTTCTCCAACATATCCCGCAAACAAGCAATCTCAGCGTCTTTATCGGCGAGCTTGGCATTCTTTTCGGCGACAATAGATTGCCATTTATCATCAGATTCACGCCGTCCTTCTTCCCGCGCCCATCGCTCGAACATATCCTTGTCCATCCGGGCCTTCTCTTTCATTTCATATTCCCAGCGGGTTTGTTCATCGGCGGAAAGGCGGCGCAGTTTTACAACCGCTTCTTTCACTTGAGGGTTTCTTTCTTCCAACATAGACAGCTCCTCCTTGGTCTTTGCATCGATAAACTTCGCCCAATCGTAAAGCTGCGAACCGTCCGCAATTGCAGGCAATTTATTGAGTTCAATGGTGTGGATTTCCACAAGATTGCTGAATTCAATTCTAGTTTCTCTGTCATAAAATGTAAAGCGGTGATGATATATTTCGCTTTTTTCCAGCAAAGTTTTATCGGTAATGATAATGCTGATTACATTCTGGATTTCGTTGTATTTTCCGCCGCTTCCAATTTGTTCAGTGATCAATTTAGAATTGTAAAAAATTACACGCTTTTTCAGTTCGGGCGTAACTTGAAGCTGAATCTCAATATGAATAATCTTTTTGCTCTTTGTGTGCAGTTTCACATCAATGATGGAATATTTGTCGTCGATATATTCCGGCAGAAGATGCGGATCAATGATTTCGATTTCGTCGTATTCGTCTTCGGGAATGCAAAGTATTGCTTTGAGCAGGCAAATCAAATGTTCCTTATTGCGTTCGTCGGCAAAGAACAAGCGGAAAATGAGATCACTCTTAACCGGAAGGATTTCCGGTATATCGATACTATCTTTCATGAGCATAAAACCTCCACACCTATATATGGTGCAAGAATGTTTTTTGCTTTGGTTTTACGGAGAAATATGTTTGTTATTAGTTTTCGTAATTTTTTCTGGAATTTCTCACGCAGAGACTGGAAGAATCAGTTAGTTTTATCCCTGCGCCTTCGCGTGAGAAATTTTACAAAAGGCTATACGTTAAGAACGGTTTCGGTGTATTATTTACTATTATGGAACGAATAGAATGTAACGGCTCACGAATATTGATTGAATCGCTGATTGAACAGGGAGTGGAAATTATTTTCGGTTATCCCGGCGGAAAAGTGCTTCATATTTATGATGAACTGTATAAACAGCGCGACAGGATTCGCCACATCCTCGTCAGTCATGAGCAGCACGCCGCACACGCGGCGGACGGTTATGCCCGCTCTACCGGAAAGACCGGCGTATGCCTTGCCACTTCCGGTCCCGGAGCAACCAACCTTGTAACAGGTATCGCTACGGCCTACATGGATTCCGTTCCGATGGTTGCCATTACCGGAAACGTTCCGACCAATTTGCTTGGGAAGGACAGTTTTCAGGAAGTGGACATTGCGGGTGTTACGATGCCCATTGTCAAACATAACTGGATTGTACGGAACGTTGATGATCTTGCGGAGATTGTCCGTGAAGCCTTTATCATCGCGCAGTCGGGCAGGCCAGGGCCTGTCCTCATCGATATTCCGCAGGATATAACATCCGCCATGGGAACATGGATTCCGTCAGCAGAGCGGAATCCCGAATCGATGGGCCCCCAGGCACGGCGGCTTGATGCGCGGATTTCTCTTCCGACCTTTACCGAAGCAGACATTTCGCGGGCTGTTGGTATGATCGGCAAAGCAAAGCGTCCGGTAATTTATGCCGGAGGCGGCGTGGTTATTTCCGACGCGGCTTGTGAATTAAAAGAACTTGCGGAAAAACTTCACGCTCCTGTTGCTCTGAGCCTCATGGGAATCGGCTCTTTCCCATACAACCACCCGCTTTACACGGGCATGGTCGGAATGCATGGATCTGTCGCGTCAAACAGAGCGATTCAAAAAGCCGATCTTATTATTGCCATCGGCGCCCGTTTTTCTGACCGGGTAATCAGCAAGGCGGATACTTTTGCCCCTTCGGCAAAGGTAATTCATTTTGATATAGACCCTGCTGAAATCAATAAAAATGTCCGCTCTGTTACGGCGGTGATCGGAAACGTAAAGGAAAGTTTGAAGAAGGTTTTGGATAGTCTGCCTTCAAGGACCGCGGGTGAATGGAACGGCAGCATAAACGAATGGAAGCAGGAAATCCCTGAATCTCATCTGAAGCCAAAAGGACTGCATCCAAAATATATTTTGGAAGAAACTGCTAAAGCTGTTGGGGACGACGCAATCATTGTTACCGATGTCGGGCAGCATCAAATGTGGACGGGGCAGTTCTATCCCTTTACAAAATCGAGAACCTTTTTAACTTCCGGCGGATTCGGAACTATGGGTTATGGGCTTGGGGCAGCCGAAGGAGCGAAACTCGGAAACCCAAAGCGTCCGGTAGTTCTGTTTACCGGAGACGGTTGTTTCCGGATGAACTGCGGCGAACTTGCGGCAATTAGTCATTACAAGATTCCTGTTCTTGTGGTGATTTTCAACAACGGTGTACTGGGCATGGTCCGGCAGTGGCAGACTATGTTATACGAAGAACGCTATTCTGAAACAAACCTGGACCGCCCGCCGGATTTTATCAAACTAGCGGAAGCATACGGACTTTCAGGATACACCGCAAATGATGAAGCGTCGTTTAGGGAAGCTCTCACCGTGGGATTAAAGGACAACGCGGAAGGAAAAACCGCTGTCATCAATGTGATAATCGATAAAGATGAAAATGTGCTTCCCATGGTTCCCGGCGGAAAAGCGATAGACGAGCAAATACTCTGACAAAAAAGGAAGAGAAGAGAGGAAATAGAACATAATCTTTTTGCTCTCTTTTCGTTTCTATGATTCCTTAAACGTTTAACCGCTGACATGCGGCATCGCGTACAGTATACTTTACATAAAACCGCCGAATAGGTATACTAAAACTATGATATTCCCCTTAGAAAAACTTATCGAATATAACGACAATATGTATGAAATTACTGTTGCCGCTTCCCGCCGCGCGTTTCAGTTGTCCATGTTGAAAGACCCCGCAATTGAATCTAATGATGGGAAGGCTGTTTCCCTGGCGGCTCGTCAGATTTTTACGAAGACTGTCGAATTCCGTTTAGAAGAATAATACTTTGATGCCGGATCAATCAGCAATTCCGGTAATGATCCTCTTTGGTCCTACCGCTTCCGGTAAGACGGCAATTCTGGAGCGGTTATTTGCGGAGCCGGAAGCCGTTTTTCCGGCGGAGATTGTTTCCGCGGATTCCATGCAGGTTTACCGGGGCATGGATATAGGGACCGCGAAGGTTTCCCCCGAAGTAAGAAAACGGCTTCCCCATCATCTTATTGATATTTGTGATCCTCGTGAGCAATTTAACGCCGCTGAGTTTATCCGGTTTGCGGATGAAGCCTGCGTTGATATTTCCGCGCGGGAAAAACTTCCGGTTATTTCAGGCGGTACGGGGTTTTATCTTAAAAATTTTATTGAGGGTTTAAGCGAAGCTCCGCCTTCGGATTCCGGAATACGGGAACAGTTACAGGCGGAACTTGATCAATATGGAGTAGAACGTCTTGTGAAAGAACTTTCCGCCTGTGATCCTGTGAGCGCGGCAAGAATCCATATCCATGATGAATACCGGCTGCTTCGGGCTTTGGAAGTGTATCGTTCTACAGGACGGCCTCTGAGCAGTTTCGCGAAAACAGGTTCCCTCAAAGACAGGCCGTCATACCGCTTTCTTACGATAGGATTAACCTGTCCCCGCAAAGAACTTTATGAACGCATAGATTTGCGCTGTTCCCAAATGTTCCGTGACGGACTTGTTGATGAAGTTATCGCTTTGGATAAAGCCGGGCACGGTCCCGGCGATCCGGGATTAAAAGCTATCGGATACAAAGAATTTTTCGTCCCTGACGCACAAGGCATCATGCACATAACAAAAGATTTGCCGGAGGTTGAAAGATTAATTGCCCGCAATAGCCGCCGTTATGCCAAACGGCAGATGCTCTATTTTTCCTCTCTTTCAAATGTAACATGGATCAACACTGGCCCCGGCTCGGCGGACGAAATCAAGGCTGTGCTGAAAGCGTTTCTGGAAGAGAAGAAATAATTTTTTTAAAGGTATATCCGTCGAGGCAATTGCAAAACTAACCGAGTTTTGCAAGATGCTCCGTCAAGTCTCTTTAAGCATCTCCGATAAATTAATGGCAGTTTTTATCACTATATGCTGCTTGTCTACAGACAAATCTCTCATTGAATAGATTAAGTGTCTCATTTCAGGTTCCATTGAAGCTGCAATTTTCTTCAGCAGATCGTTTCCTGTTACCAGGTATTCGACGGTAACTCCAAGTACTTGAGCAATTTGTACCGCTTTATCTGCTGAAGGGATTGACGCATTTTCCCGTAGATAGTTTTCAATGCTTCGCAGGCTTATGTTCGCCTGATAGGCCAATTCTTTTTGTTCTAAACCACAGTAATCGAGCGTTTCCCTTAAATTATCTCTAAAACTCATTTATTTAGACTACTTAAAAAATGTGGTTTTATGTATTGACAACTGTCATATTTAATGGTATAAAATTTTTTAACTACCATATTATGTGGTTATAAAAGTTTTAACAAATAGAATAGTTAAAGAGAGAATTAAACCAAATGACAGCACATGTCAAGAAATTTCTTCTAAGTATCTCATGCAGGGTGCTTCATTTTGAAGAACATTCTAAAAGTCTGCAAAATTTGAATCCAGCAGCCATCCAATCAAGGATATTCACTAACCAGAAAGATCGGCTTGAAAAATCTGTTCAAATTATAGATGGGGGAGTGGATTTTGTCTTTTAATATTTTTGATTGTATTATCATTGGTGCGGGTTTTTCAGGGAGTGTTATTGCCCGAAAACTGGCTGAGGCTGGTAAAAAGGTATGTATCCTTGAACGCAGAAATCATATTGCCGGTAACATGTATGATGAAAAAGACGGCGCCGGGATACTTGTGCAGAAATACGGTCCGCATATTTTTCACACAAACGAAAAAACGGTGATCGATTTTATCACACAATACGGCAAATGGGTTGATTATCATCATGCTCCTGCGGTAGAGATGAACGGAGTTATCACGCCGTCGCCCGCGAATTACAAAACCATTGATCTGCTTTATTCCGGCGAAGAAGCGTCTGCGCTGAAAAAGCGTTTGGAAGAACGGTACCCCGGACAAAAAAGCGTTACCATTCTGGAATTGTATGACTGCGGGGACAAGATTGTCAAACAATACGCGGAAAAACTTTTTGCGTTAAACTATCGGCCTTATACGGTAAAACAGTGGGGGACTCCTCCGGAACAAGTTGATCCTGCTACATTAAAAAGGGTTCCTGTCCGCCTGGATTATACCGAAGGCTATTTTGATGATGTCTTTCAGGCTTTGCCGGAAAACGGCTACGCTCATTTTTTTGAAAAACTCCTTGATCATGAAAACATTCAAATTTTCCTTGGTACAAATGCTTTGGATCATCTAAAGGTTGATACAGACGGCGGGCGGATACTGTTTGAACAGAAATCTATTGACTGCCCTGTCGTTTACTCAGGTTCCGCGGATGAACTGCTTGATTACCGCTATGGAGAGCTTCCCTATCGGTCACTTAGATTTGAAGTAAAGACGGTGGATCAGGACAGCTTTCAGGAAGCGTCTGTAGTCGCCTATCCTACGGCGGATGGATATACCCGGATAACCGAATTCAAAAAAATGCCTGTGCAGAATGTTCCGGGACGTACAACAATAGCCTACGAGTATCCTTTGCCTGCTGACAAGACACAAAACAATGAGCCGTATTATCCTATAGTAACAGATGACAATGTATTATTGTACCATAAGTATATTACAGATTTGAGAAATGTTTCAAATCTGTTTTTGTGCGGCAGACTTGCTGATTACAAATATTACAATATGGATGCCGCCGTTTTACGGGCATTCGATGTATTTAAAAAATTAAAGGAAGTGTATTTCTTATGAACAATAATACACATCGATACAATACTGCGCCATGCGTTTCCGTAATTGTTCCGGTTTATATAGTGGAGCGGTATTTACATCAATGTGTAAACAGCCTTTTGAATCAAACACTAAAAAATATCGAAATTATTCTGGTAGATGACGGTTCTTCCGATGATACGTATTTGTATCTGGTGTATCACTTGAAATGGTGTTGGAGGTGAAGGAATTATTATGACAGAACCATCAATATCAATAATTGTTCCTGTATACAATGTCGAAAAATATGTACCGCGTTGTCTTGAAAGTCTTATTAATCAAACATTTCAGGATATAGAAATCATTTGTGTAAATGATGGTTCAACGGATGCTTCTTCTTCAATCTGTGAAATGTACGTAGAAAAAGACAAGCGGATTATTCTTTTATCTCAGGAAAATCAGGGACTTTCCGCTGCCCGTAATACCGGGCTCTTACACGCAAGAGGAACCTATATACAATTTTGTGATTCCGACGGTTATTACATGCCGAAAATGTGTGAAACAATGTACAGTGCAATGGTTTCTTCTGATGCTGATCTTTCTGTTTCGGGAACAGAAATTATTTACGATCATGTTCCTTCTATTCCAAGTGGTTCAAATTATTATTCCATGAAATATTACGGCTTGCATCCTGTAAATATTGATGTCGTCCGTAAAACAGATATCGCTTCCTGGAATAAAATGTTTAGAAAGAAAATAATTGATGAATATGAAATACGGTATCCTGTTGGCCTTCTTTATGGGGATGCCTGTTTCTTTATGAAATATATCCTTGTCGCAAAGACGATATTTGTTATTCCTGATTGTTTGTATGGTCATCTGAGACGCAATAGTTCGATTATGTCAGATACATTTAAAAAGACCCCTCTGGCTCTTGATCATGTAAAGATTTTGAAAGATATAGAAGATTATATGACGAAATATCATTTGCAAGGAGCTTATGAAACAGATATTTTTCTATGGAATGTTCTTGCGTATGTGAAGTTCGTTTTCAAACATGGTGTTGAATCTGTTTATGAATCCGCGGTTGCCATCGCTTCAGAACGCTTAGCCGATATTCCTGATGCATTCATTCAGGATTACCCTTATGCTTCCGCAGATAATGTACAAAAATTGGCTGCATTAAAAAAAATAATATGAAGGCATTTTTACGTCTAGATATGTCCATATTTCTCAAATGTAAAAAAACATTTAAACGTTTGTTTTTGTTTCAAAAATTATTTTTTACATTATTTATTGGAGATATAAAATGCCTAAAATTTTTGCAATAGTTCTTAATTATAATATTGCTAGCTACATGATACAATGTGTACAGAACGTAATGCCTCAAAAAAAATCTAGCTGAAATAGAGAAGGAACTCAGGTGGATGATATAGGGGAATAAAAAATGTAGGAGGGTTAGAAATGTCAGAAAATATTTCTGCAAGTATGGTTCCTAAGGTGTCTATTGTAATACCTATTTATAATGTTGCACAGTTTTTAGTGGAATGTCTGGATAGTGTAGTAAATCAGACACTTAAGGAAATTGAGATCATCTGTGTTAATGATGGTTCGACAGATAGTTCGCTTGAAATCGTTAAGAGATATGCGGCAAAAGATGACAGGTTTGTTATAATAAATAAAAAAAATGCTGGATACGGGCATACGATGAACAGAGGGATTGAGAAGGCAAGAGGTAAATATATAGGTATAACCGAATCTGATGACTATATTATGCCAAGAATGTATGAACAACTTTACACTATTGCCGAAAAACACCATCTGGATGTGGTAAAGTCTGATTACTATGAATTTAATACTATTAGCGGAAGAAAAAATCTTGACTATATAAAGACTTGTAATATGGATACATCATATTACAATCATCCCATTGTCAACTCAAAAGAACATATTTTATTTCATTTTAAAATGAACACTTGGACTGGTATTTATCGAACAGAATTTTTACGCGAAAATAACATCTGTCACAACGAAACGCCGGGGGCTTCCTATCAGGACAATGGTTTTTGGTTTCAGACTCTTTCGCTCGCGAAGTCCGTTTATTTCCTTAACAAAGCGTTTTACTGTTACCGTCAGGACAATCCCAATTCGTCTATAAATTCAAACAGCAAAGTCTATGCTATGAACGACGAGTACGTATTTATCGAGAAATTTGCCGAAAAACAGCCGCCCGAACTCAAAAGCAAGCTCCTTGTTCCGTTTGCTGAAAAGCGTCTGTTTAATTACCGCGATATGCTGAAGCGTCTTTCCGAAAACTTCAGGCTTGATTTTCTCCGGAGATGTTCCGAGGATTTTTGGAATATGGATACAAAGAAATTGATTCCTTACGGCGATCTTCAGGAATGGACGAGATCTCAGATATGCAGGATTATGGACGATTACGAAGAATATTATTATTCTGAAAAATTATGGAAAAAAAAAGAATATTTGGAAAAACTAAAAAAAACGCTTAATGAAATAAGATATTCATCAGAGTTTCAAAAAGGTAACAGAATACGGGAAAGAGTAAAGAAAAATTGATTGAAGGGGTCTGCAATGGAAAATAATAAATTTATGTGGCAGGATATAATCATTAATAAATCATCGAAAAATATAAAATTTTCGGTGATTATACCTGTTTACAACGCTTCGAAATATCTTATTACCTGCCTTATGGAAATTTACAATCAGAAGTACGACGACATTGAAATTATCTGCGTCAACGACGGTTCGACGGACAATACCGAGCAAATTTTGGAGTTTTATTCAAAGCTGAAATCTCCGAAAACTTTTATAGGAATAAACAAAAAAAATGAAGGCGTTTCCGCCGCCCGCAACAGCGGTCTTAAAGCCGCAACCGGCGACTATGTGGTTTTTGTGGATGCTGACGACATCATAAATCATTCAATGTTTGAACAACTTTCGAAAGAGCTGAAAAAACAATCGCCCGATATACTCGTTTTCGGATTCGACGTAAAGAATGAGGGGGGCGAAATTCCTGGCTGGATAAGCGAACAGTCGAATTCAAGCGAAAATTATTATACAACTGATGTTTCGTTGCAAAAACCTAAACCATTTGACGCGATTGTCCACTTGGAAAAAGCCGCAAAACCGTTTGTCTGGCGGCAGGCATTTAAGCGTTCGCTGATTGCCGAAAACGAAATTTTGTTTCCAATTAATTTTGGGCTTGGGGAAGATAATATTTTTCTTTTTGAATGCTACTCGAAAGCGAAAGACGTTCGTTTTATCACTGACAGGCTTTATTTTTACCGGATAAATCACGTTTCGGCTATGACAAAATTTCATTTGCTTCCGAATAAAAAGTTCAATATTCATTTAAATCTCGTCCGCGAAATTGTTTCAAAACTTAAGAAACAGGGTAATTTCGATGAATACTACATACACCTCATTGGCTGGATTACAAACTTTTTGTATTGGGACTGGAAACAGTTTAACGAAGTTTCGCGGCATAAATATGCTAAGGAAATTGTTTCGATTTACGCTGATATGGGCCTCAGCACAGACTTTGTTTACGAATGGGAACGCGAACACGCCAAGGAAATTGAAGCGGCAGCTTTGAACGAGCCTCTGTCCTTGGAACAGTCGATTAACAGTCACGCCGACGCGGAAATTGAATATCATAAAAATGAGATTATACGCCTTCTTAACACCAAGATATTTAAAATTGGGCGGATGCTGACTTTTAAAAAGCGGGTCGATGTGAAAAGAATTATGCGGCTTTTATCGGAAAGTGAGAAAATATGAACACGAATGAAAGAAAACATTACGACGTCGGCATTGTGGGTTGGTGGTACGGTATAAATTATGGTACGGCATGTACCTATTTCGGTCTTTATGAAATGATAAAATCAATTGGATTTTCTCCAATAATGATTTATCCGCCTTCTGAAAAATATATATATGTTTTAAAGTCTATCGAAGATTTCTGCAAAAAAAATTATAATATCACACAACCTCTCAAAAGGGAACAGCTTTCTGAGTTAAACACATATATCGATTCGTTTATGCTTGGGTCTGATCAGCTTTGGAATTATAAGTGTGCGTATTCCCACTATCATATGCTTGATTTTGCCGGACATAAAAACAAACGCCTTGCTTATGCGACATCTTTTGGACACACTGAGCATTATTTCCCACCCGATGTTCTCCGGGAAGCAATTCCACTGATGCAGAAATTCACTGCCGTTTCCGTCAGAGAAACATCGGCTTTAAAAATCACTAAAGAAGTTTTTGGCGTAGATTCTGATTGGGTACTTGACCCTGTTCTTGCCTGTGGGAACGATGCTTATGACAGGATCTCGGAAGATGCTGTCGTCAAAACCAATGGGGATTTTTTATTCGCGTATATTCTTGATCCGGACGATAAAAAAAAGGAAATAATTTCAACAGTCGCTGAAATTTTAGAATTAAAAACAGTCACAATAGTAGATCGTCAGCACAAAAATACGCAAAAACTGGAGGAAATGAAAGATTATAATCCAATAAAAGACGTGGGTGTGGAGGAGTTCGTTTATCATTTTAAAAATGCAAAATTTGTTGTAACGGATAGTTTTCACGGATTTTGTATGAGCATTAAATACAATATCCAGTTTTTGGGGATTTTAAATAAGTTTAGAGGTAATACGAGGTTTGAAACTTTGATAAATTTATTTGGACTTAAAAATATCTTTTCTGAGAAATTAAAATTGCAAAATTTAGATTTTAAAAAAATGGTGAATTATAAAAACGTAAACAAAATTTTAAACGAAAAACGTAAAAGTTCACTCGATTGGCTTAAAAGTGCGATAAAAAGCAAAATATTGTTGGAGTCAAAACATCCCGCGATTTCTTCATCAATTGCACACAATATTTCAGCGGATACTGAACGATGCAGAATAATAGTTTCGTTAATTAAACAGTTTGGAATAAAACATATTGTAATATCAGCAGGTACGAGAAATATAACCTTTGATAGATTATTTGAGTATAACAAAGATTGGTTTAAGGTTTATTATGTAACAGATGAGAGAAGTGCAGGATATTTTGCTATAGGCTTAGCGACAAAGTTGCAAGAAACGGTCTGTTTGTGCTGCACAAGTGGAACGGCGGTATGTAATTATGTGCCTCCTTTGACAGAAGCCCTTTATCAAAAAGTTCCGTTGCTAGTATTAACATCTGATCGTTACCCTGGTTTACATGAAAGACAAGAACAGCAGACAATTGATCAAATAAGTATTTTGAATGGTTCTGTAAAAAAAGTGTTTACTATCATTGCAGATGAAAATGATGTTAAGCCGCGTTTAACTGCTTGTACGGTTTCAGAAGCTCTTCTTGAAATAAATGATAATGGCGCTGGTCCAGTACAATTGAATGTTCCTATTAAAAAATTTGATCGATACAATGCGCCAGAGTATTCATTGATTTTACCTAAGACTCATTTTATTCCAAGAATACATCCAGATAATGGTGATCAGCTAGTTCTCTGTGTTGATGAATTAAAAGAAAAAAAGCAAATATTAGTAGTTCTTAATCAGCAAAATCCTCCAAAACAGGATTTAAAAGATTTATTTAATCAATTTGCCCAAAAATACAATTGCGTTCTATATGTTGATTATTTTGCTAACTTGCAAAATGACTACACCGTATTTCATAGTGAAGAACAGCTTACCGACAGGTCACTTGCTCCTGATTTATTAATCACATTTGGTGAAGAGCGTGCAAACATGATTTCACAAATGAACACCTTTGATTGTAAAAAACATTGGCGTGTGAACGAAGACGGTAAATTTTGCAATAAGTTTTATATTTTGAATAAAGTTTTTAAGATGAGTGCATCATCATTTTTAAAATATTTTGTAGATAATGCAGGTGATATAAAAAATAATAATAATTATCTGCAAAAAATAAGAGAAGATAAATCAAAAATATTTAAAGCTTATGCTTTTGCTAAATGGGAAATGAAATATACCATAGGCTGTGTTATTACACATATACCGGAAAACTCATTGCTTCATCTTTCCCGCTCTTTAACAGTAAGGTTTGCCCATCAATTCCAGCTGCCTAAAGGAGTTGAGGTATATTGTAATGCAGGAACAAATGGTATTGATGGTTCTGCGTCTGCTTTCATGGGGCAGGTTGCTGTTGCTCCTGAGGACCAACTCTGTTTTTTAATGATAGGGGATCTCACCTTTTTCTATGACATGAATTCATTGTGGAACAAAAAACTGTCTGGTAATGTTCGTATTTTACTTAATAATAACGGTGGTGCCGGATTACTCCGGCACCACCGTAGCATGGGGGCGGAACACCCCCATGCTACGGTGGCAAAAGGCTGGGTGGAATCTCTTGGATTTAGGCATTTGTCGGCAATAACAAAAGAGGAGTTTGACAAAAATCTACCGTTGTTTTTGTCAAAGAATATTAATGAACCAATCTTTTTTGAAGTTATTTTGCCCAGTGGAGAATGAAAATGGAATATCGAAAAATTGGAAAAGAAAATATTTCTTTGTTAGGTATGGGCTTCATGCGCCCTCCCAGAAAAGATGATGGTAAAATAGATACTGAGCAGTGGCAGAATATCGTTAATTATGCGGCAGAGAATGGTATCAATTATTTTGATACAGCTTATACTTATTTAAATGGATTATCCGAAAAGCATCTTGGGGAGTTTTTAGAAAACATCCCAAGACATAAATATAATATCGCTACCAAGATGCCAATGTATAAAAATAAAAGCAATTCGGAAATGGAAAAGCTTTTTCAAACGCAGCTTGAACGTCTAAAAGTAGATTATGTCGATTATTATCTTTTTCACGCGGTGAAATCATCAAATTGGAATAATTTTAAAAATTCGGCTCTCTATGATTTTTTATATGAAAAGAAAAAAAATGGTTTTGTAAGATATATAGGTTTTTCTTTTCATGATAAACCTGAATTGTTGGAAGATATTATTGGTGAATATGATTGGGATTTTGCGCAAATACAATTAAATTATATGGATTGGACTTTCCAAAATGCCAAAGAACAATATAACATTTTAGATAAACAAAATCTCCCCATTATCGTAATGGAACCATTACGGGGTGGGGGGCTGGTGAATTTAACTGAAAAATCCATAGCCATATTTAAAGAGGCCGATCCTGCTGCGAATGCTGCTTCTTGGGGGTTGCGTTATGCAGCTTCTTTTCCCAATGTCCTTACTGTTTTGAGCGGAATGTCCAGCATGGAACAGGTTAAAGATAATATTAAGACATTTGAAACATTTAAGCCGATAAATGAGGATGAGCAGCTTGTAATTGATAAAGCGTTAAAAACTTATCTTGAGGTACAGACAATACCATGTACTGGATGCGGGTATTGTTTGGAGTGTCCTCAAAATATAGACATTCCAACATTTTTTTCAGAATATAATTTTTATCAAGGGAAAAAAACTCTAAACTCCAATATTGGGAGAAAAGCAGAAACAGATTTTATAATGAGATATTCTGTTGTATCTGCAAGACGAAGTATTAATGTATGCAAGAATTGCGGTTTTTGTAAAAAAATATGTCCTCAGCATATCGATATACCGACAGAATTAAGCAAGATTAAATCTTATGTGGAGGAATTAAAAACGCAGTCTTCAATGGCAAAACATTCTCATCCTGAAAAAAGTGCTAATTATCAAAATGAAATAGATTTTACTAAAACGAATATGAATGAATATTTGTGGATAAAACGGCAATATAAATATACTGCGCCCGAATGTCAAT
>DBDH01000009.1:100950-101108 GCA_002293455.1 Treponema sp. UBA937 | reverse complement strand
GATGAACTCTGGATTTCCCAGCCCGACACCGGTGAACAGGCCTTGGAAATAACGGAAAATCTTGTGCGTTCAGGTGCGGTCGATATTATCGTCGTTGATTCTGTCGCGGCGTTAACCCCCCAGGCGGAAATCCAGGGCGAAATGGGCGACGCCCACAT
>DBDH01000009.1:91407-100897 GCA_002293455.1 Treponema sp. UBA937 | reverse complement strand
ATCCGCATGAAAATCGGCGTGATGTTCGGAAACCCTGAAACAACTACCGGAGGAAACGCCTTAAAGTTTTACGCGTCGGTACGGCTTGAGGTAAGAAAGATTGAAACCCTCGAAAAAGGCGATAATGACGCCATCGGAAACAAAGTGAGAATAAAAGTCGTAAAGAACAAAGTTGCGCCTCCTTTCAGGAAAGTGGAACTGGAAATCATGTTCGGCAAAGGATTTTCCGCCACAGGCAGCCTTTTGGATGCCGCGGTAAAACATGAGCTTATTGATAAAAAAGGCGCGTGGTATTCCTACGGCGAAGAAAAAATCGGGCAGGGCAGGGATAACGCAAAAATCTACCTGGAAAATAATCCCGAATTCGCGGCGAACATCGAAAAGAGACTGAGGGAACTTATGTTTCCCAACAGAAAAATAGAACATACGTCCGAGCCGAAAAAGACAGAAACGAAGAAAGCGGAAGGCAATGCGGAAGTGAAAAAGGAAACCGCGCAGGCGGCGAGCCCAACTGTGGCGCAAACTGTGCCGGAACCAGAGCCCGCGCCTGAACCCAAGCCAAAGAAGACCCAAGAACTCAGCGATGACGCGGACAGCCTCTTCTAATCAAAAAGCATTGATTGTTCTTGGTCTTGGATCAAACGCCGGAGACTCAAGGCAGATTCTTGAAGACGCAATTGCCGCCATATCCCGCAGGGTAGGGCGGCTTTGTTTTGCTTCCGTGTACAAAACCGCCCCCATGTATGTCGCCGATCAGCCTGATTTTTTCAACACCGCCGTTTCAGGGTATTTTGACGGAAGCCCCTTCGAGCTTTTATCTTTTGTGAACACGATAGAAGCCGATTTTGGCAGAGACCGCTCCAAAGAACAGCGTTTCGGCAGACGGACACTCGATATCGACATTCTCCTTTTTGGCAATGAAATAATCAATGAACCGCCGAAATTGATCATTCCCCACGAAAGGCTTCATGAACGGGCTTTTGCCTTGGTTCCCCTCCTTGAACTGCTTCCCAAAGCCCTTGATCCAAGAACCGGAATATCATTCAAGGAGATTCTTGCAGCTTTGCCTGATCAGGGAATTATACGAGAAAGCACTTAAGAAAACACTTCAAGTTGTATGATATTTCATACCATTTATTGACGAATTGCCTCGAGTAGTGCTGTATTTATATTTCGGCCTTTATTCATTCAGCCGTTCATACGCTATTTTTGCGGCTTCTTGTTCGGCGGATTTTTTATTTTTTCCTGTCCCCGGACCGTAAGTAACGCTGTTTACCGATACTTCAATCCAGAACAGCCGGTCGTGTTCAGGACCTGTTTGTTTTATCAGCTTATATTGTGGATAAGAACGGAACTTATGCTGGCTGAATTCCTGTAAGAGGGTTTTATAGTCTTCCGGTCTTTTATGCTCCATTACGCCGTCAATTTCTCTTGAAATACAACGGCTTACGAAGGTAAAACTCGCTTTATAACCAGAATCAAGGTACAAAGCGCCGATTAAAGCCTCCATAGCATCCGCCAAAAGGGCTTTTTTCCTGCGGCCGCCTGAAAGTTCCTCCCCCTTTCCCAAAAGAAGCAGATTATCGATCTGAAGCTCTAAAGCCAATCCTGAAAGAATGTCCTCGGAAACGACGACGCTTTTTATCTTCGCAAGTTCCCCTTCTGTTTTTTCGGGAAAACGCTCGTAAAGCAAAGTCGCGGCAACCACACCCAAAACAGAATCCCCCAGGAATTCGAGACGTTCATTGTTTAATTTAATTTGCGATTCATTTGCTACCGAACGGTGCATGAAAGAAAGGTTCAAAAGTTTTAAACTTTTGAACCTCACATTCGCGGTCTTCTGAAAAGCCGCAAGTTCTTTCTTTCTCCCCATATCAATTTCGGGAAGAGAATGGACCGCATCTAACAAGCGATCCTTCATACATTACTTCTGCTGTGACTTAATGAAATCGTAGGCATCGCGGACCGTTTCAAATTCGTTAGCCTTCTCATCGGGAATGGAAACTCCCATGTCTTCCTCGATAGCATACACCAATTCGTAGGTATCGAGACTATCGGCACCGAGATCCTGACGGAAAGAAGAATCAAGCGTAATCTTTCCCGCATCAATTTCAAGTTTGTCGGCAATAAGCGCCTTCATTTTTTCAAACAATTCATCCATAATTTTCAAAACTCCTTATGCCTTGGATTCAGGAACAATGATTTGTTTTCCCCGGTAAAAGCCGCATTTCGGGCATACTCTGTGCAACAAAACCTTGTTTCCACAAGTACTGCATTCTACCAATGTGGGGGCTACAAGTTTCATATTAATCGACTGACGACGGCGTGTTCTCGCCTTCGACGTATTAACTCTGGGTACAGCCATATTAAAACCTCTCTTTAACCCGCTATTACAAGACAAGTATAAATAAATTGTCATACAATGTCAATCGCTATTATCATTGTTGTGATTCATTCAGCATGTCCGTTGACAAGCGGGATATGAATGACTAATGTTCTTTTATGAGGAAGATTATCCCTTTTTTGCTTGTAATATTTCTTTTTGCGTCTTGCGAGGAAAATGATATTCGTTCAATCAGCCGGGAAAACCTGTTCACGCTGGATATTGGCCGCCTGGAAGATCAGATTGATCTTATCAGCCTTGAGGGAATGCAGAGCACCGCAAAAACCTGTATTACCATGCGGGATGGACTGTTCTATATTTCCGACGGAAAAGGCGAAAGAGTTGTCCGCTACACATCTTACGGCGATCTTTTATTTATGGTTTACAACGAAGAAACAAATCCTCCTCCCTTGACACTGCCGGTTAATCCTCCGGACGAAGAGCAGGTAACGCGCTGGGCTTCCACGTATCCGTTGAGGGAACCCGGAGAAATAGCGGTGGATTCCAGAAAACATATCTATGTTGAAGACCGGCTTCCTCCTGACCGGCATACTTCCGATCAGGAATCGAGGGCGCTTTTGGACAGCACCGTCCTTCATTTTGATACCAATGGAAAATTTGTAGAATATCTTGGCAGGGAAGGGGTAGGAGGTTCCCCTTTTCCGCGGATTAACAGTATTCATACAAGCGTACATGACGAAATTGCGGTAGTGTGCCGGCTTCCCGGCGGCTGGAATATTTACTGGTTTAATACAGACGGAACGCTTAAATTCAGTATTCCGATTTCAGGTAATACGCTTCCTGTTCTTCCTGATCAGGAATTGTTTCCGTCGGTGGATTCCGTTTCTATCGCTCCCGACGAAAGAAAAGTATTTATCAAGATCGATTATTATCATTCAACTTTTGATGAATCTACCAGCACGAAAACCGGTATAGCTTTTCACAGTTCGCTTATCTGGGTGATGAATGCTGAAAGCGGTGTTTATGAAAGCATCATCGAAATTCCTTTGTTTGAACAAACCTATACCGAAGCGAACAGGAAATATACAGAATCTTTGATTTATTCAATGATGGGAGTTGTAAATAAGGGATGGGTCTTTTTATCCATTCCGATGGACGGCGGATATTCTCTCCTGGTGGTTCGGGAAAATTCCCCGGTACAGCGCCGCGGATTTATCCAGGTTGAAAACAGTGAACTGTATTTTAACGCTTTTGATGTTTCCGCCGACGGCATCCTCTCCGGTCTTTTGGCGGATGATTGGCAGGCAAAAATTGTCTGGTGGCGGAGCGATACCCTCATCGGGGAAATCATACCTTAGCGGAAGGAAAAAATGCCGGATAAAGACAACAAACAAATTGATGAAAAGGATATTATTTTTCGTTATTCCCGGGAAAGAAGATTGGAACATGCTTCAGAGACCGTAAAGAAATTAAACGAAGAAAGTAAAAAGCAGCCGTTCAATTTATTCAGGCCCTTGACCGCTACAAAACCGCTCGCATTTTTGTTTATATCGATTGTTGTCCTTTCCGCGCTGCTGTATATGCTTTCCTTTCTTTTCGGCAGTAAAGATGAAATCGTTTTCGGCGGGAATACCATCGCTGTTTCAGCTTTTACCTTTGAAGGAAAAACCTATCTTACGCTCAATAAAAAAATAAAAAACAAAGATGATTTTTACACCGGCGTGCTTGATCTTGCCGTTTCACCCGGCGGCAGCGGAGAAAAAGCCCTCCAGGAAGAAATCGACATAAAGACTGAACGCTTCTTTTTCACTTCCGAAGCGGAAGAAAATTTTAAAATGGCGGTTCCCTTTGAGGCCGGGGAACTGCTCATTCTTATGCAAAGTGAAAAAGAGATTCAGAAACTTACCGTAAAGACGGAGTAGGGGTAAAGAAGACAATCTTTGATAGTTCTTATAACATGGAAAAAACCGGCGTTGCCGGAAAAAATAGAAAAGGAGGATTTTTATGAAGATGAATTTTAGAATGATTGGGAAATTAGGTTTTTTGCTGGTAATAATCGGTTTTCTCATGCCCATAGCGTGTGACATGAACGGTTTTGAACTTGCAGACGCATTGGCGGATATGGACAGCAGTCATAATGCGGTACTTTTATACGGAATATTTATATCAGCACTTGTCGGGCTTTTGGTCGGCGCGTTGTTAATGATGAAAAAGAATGTGCCGGTTATTATTGATTGGCTGGCCTTACTTGTCTGTATTGTCTGCGGGGTTGCTGTATATTTGGGAGCTTTAAATGACAACAGCATCGAATTACAATCCGGCGCCTATGTAATAGTAATTGGATGGGTTGTTGCGCTGATTAGTCAAATAAAACCATTTATAAAGAAAAAGTAATATTGTAACACAAACAGTGCCTGACATTAAAAAACTGCCCGCGTGCCAGAACAGGCCGCGTAAGAGTGTCAGGCATCGTTAGGAGGAGAAAAGTTTTATTGACAAAGGAATTTATCTATAATATCGTATAATCATGGATATTGATGCTTTGTTGGATAATTTGATTTTCTCTCTTCAACCGTCGAACCCATTCAAAATTATTCTTTTTGGTTCTTATGCAAATGGAAATTCCAATGAACATAGTGATATCGATTTATTGGTTATTTTGGATGATAACAATGTCGCGGAAACATACACAGAACGTCTAAATAAAAAAATTTTTGTACGAAATTTGGTGTTTGAAATAAACCAAAAAATGCCTCTCGATATATTAGTGTATTCAAAAGCAGAGTTAGAAAAAATAAAACATTATGGGAATTCTTTTGTTGAAGAAATTGAAAAAACGGGAAAGATCATATATGAAAAAGCAAGTGCATGATTGGATTTTATTGGCCGATCAAGATTTAAAAGTTTCTGAAATACTAGTCAAGGATGAGGACTCATTGACTAATATTGCGGTGTTTCATTGTCAGCAGGCAATAGAAAAATATTTAAAAGCATATTTAATTGAACAGAATATCCCGTTAATAAAAACACACGATTTAATAAAACTCAATGGAATGATAAAAGAGATAAAAGACTTGGGGATAGACAAAAACAAATTGATTCTGATAAATGAAGTCTATATTGAATCAAGGTATCCAGGAGAATTAGGCTTGTTACCGGATGGCATCCCCTCAAATGAAGAAGTGGAAAAAATCATTGAATATGCAAAAGAAATAAAAACAATAATATTGGATGAATTAAAAGACTGATTTCTCAGGCCGCGCAGGGGTAACAAAAGACGTCAGTCACTAAACAAGATCTAAGGCAATGTATAATAAGTATGGTTGACCAGTCATTCTTAATCGATTATTCTTTTGGAAAAGGGAGTTTGCTATGTTACAATTTTATTTCCTTTCCGTTTTGTGTAATTTTACCGCCGGTTTTCTGATTTTTAGGAGTGAAGAGTATCCTGTATCAGAAGATTCCGGTTTTAAATTTTCTATACACAATGAATCTTTCAGATTGGGTTTGGGGATTATAACGTGTTTAACAGCGGTTCTGAAAATTCTTTCTGTAGTTCAAGGCGATATCATGGTCATCGGCGATCTTATTCCCGCTTTGATGGGCTTATTGGCCGGGTTTATATTGATATTCGCGTATTATAAGCATCATTCAGATATTGCATCCGAAAAATCAGAGAAGCTGGAATCTTTTTTTGAAACAAACCGTAAATGGATCGGTGTTGTTACGATGGCTTCCGCTGTGCTTCACTTTCTTTTTCCGTCGGTACTGCTTCTCTGATGGCAGAGGTATCAAGCAGTCACATTGATGAATCTTCTCTAAAGGACCCTAAAAGGTCAGTGGCGGGAATCGCGGTTCGGGACGGAAAGATTTTTATTGCCCGGCGCGTTCCGGGCGGTTCTTTAAGTGAATGCTGGGAGTTTCCCGGCGGCAAGGTTGAAGGAAGTGAATCCGACGAGGAAGCGTTAATTCGGGAATTTCAGGAAGAGTTTGGAATCGGCATCAATGTGGGAAGGTTTATCGGGAGCGCCGAATTTGAACATAAAAATATTTCCCGGCGCTTAAACGCGTATGAAGTGTTCTTTCAAAGTGATGATTTTGTCCTTTGCGAACATACGAGCTGGCGCTGGACGGCGTTGGATGAAATTGAACAATGTGATTTTGCCGGCTCCGACCGGAAATTAATTCCAGCGATTAGGAAATATCTTGATTCGTTATAATCTGGTTCAACAGGAAATGATGTGCAGGCTGTAAAACGAATTTCACCGAAAGCGATAAAACGTATACAAAGCGGAATTGAGGACGCGGAAGGGAACGAAGTTTTTGTTCTTGGCTTTTTGAATGAAAAAGGCATTGTTGACAAGGTAGAAATTGCTGCGCGGGGCAATGAAGATTCGGTGCTTGCTCTCCGTTCCCGGCTTGAAGACGCTGATGTCCTTATTCACAATCATCCTTCGGGATTTCTTACCCCCAGCGATAATGACCTTGTGATCGCTTCCAAAGCCGCGGATGCCGGGGTCGGTTCTTTCATCGTTGATAATAATGTGGAACGGGTGTATGTGATTGCGGAGCCGGTAAAAAAACAGCTTGTCCGCAAACTTGACGGCGATGAAATTTGCGAGGCCCTTGAAGAAGGAGGAGCCATTGCCCAGCGGCTGCCTTTCTATGAAAGCCGTGAATCCCAGCTCAACTTGATGAGAATTATCGTCCGGGGTTTCAACGAAGATGCCCTTGTCTGTGCGGAAGCCGGAACCGGCGTCGGAAAAAGTTTTGCGTATCTCCTTCCTTCCCTTCAATTTGCCCTGTTAAACGATGAACGCATTGTCATTTCCACCGCGACAATTACCCTTCAACAACAGCTTTACGAAAAAGATATTCCCCTTGTGTTATCCGGCCTCGGCAAAAAACTGAAAGTGGTCCTGGTGAAGGGGAGGGGAAATTATCTCTGCCTCAGGCGGCTGGATGATGCTTTGGCGGAACCGGGCCTCGATAAAACGGAAACCGATGAATTACAATCAATTGCCGATTGGGCCGGAGTTTCCCAAACCGGAAGCCGTTCGGATTTATCGTTTTTGCCGAGTGAAGGAATCTGGTCAAGGGTTTGTTCCGAACCTGATATGTGCCTGGGAATGAGATGCCCACAGCGGGAACGGTGCTTTTTTCTGCTTCTCCGCCGGGAAACTTCCGACGCTAGGATTCTTGTGGTAAATCATCATTTATTATTTGCCGATCTTTCCGCGCGGAACGATGGGGCGGGCTATGACGCGACGGTTGTGCTGCCTCCTTACAAACGGGTCGTCATCGATGAAGCCCATACGGTAGAACATTCGGCGACCTCTTTCTTTTCCGAAGAATTCAGCCGCCTGGCGATTTTCCGGCAGACAGGAAGGCTGTACCGGAAACGGCGGAACCACCGGAGCGGACTCATCCTGCGGCTTGCGGCCGTCAGTTCCGAACAAGACAAAGTAGACGATGCCGTTGAATCGATACAAAAGCTCCGTTCCGCCGCCGACGATCTTGACACGGCTGCTTTGGAACTGCTTCAAGACGACAGTGTATTCCGGCTTGTTCCCGCAAAAGACGCGCTTGTTCAGCCAAGGCTTCTGGCAATGATGCTCAAAGTCCGCAAGGAAGTATCATCCTTGGCGGGAATTGTCAGGGCTGTTTTGGAAGGAGTCCCTCCGGCGGATGAAGATAACCCGGCTGTTTGGGAGACAAAGGCTCTCTTGCGGAGGCTGGAAGCCATCGGGAGCGCGGCCGGAGCCTTTATGGAATACAAGGAACGGCCGCAAGAAATTTTCTGGCTTGAAAAACGGGGAACGCAGGGCGATTCCTGGGTTAAATTTACGATAACGCCGCTGGATGTGGCTCCCTCGTTAAAAGAAGCCCTTTTTGAACCGAATAAAACCGTGGTCTGCGTGTCGGCAACGTTAACGATAGCGAATTCCTTCCAGTATTGGCAGCGGCGCTCCGGCCTTGCTCTTGCGGGACATCGGGAAATTTTTTCGGGGATTTTTCCTTCTCCCTTTCCTTACGCGAAAGCGGTGCTGCTGGCGTCTCCGGAAGACGCGCCTCTTCCGGAATCGGGAACGTACCGCGGTTTCGTTGACCGTTCGGTAACAAAATTGGCGGAAATATCCGGAGGTTCGGCTCTTGTCTTATTTACCTCTTATGAAGCGCTTAAAAGCGCCTATAATGCAGCCTTTCCAATCTTAAAGGAACAGGGAATACGCTGTCTAAAACAAGGTGATGATGACAGAAGCCGCCTCCTTCAAACCTTCCTTTCCGATGAATCGAGCGTGCTTTTTGCTACCGATTCTTTTTGGGAAGGCGTTGACGCTCCCGGAGATACGCTCCGCCTTGTTATTCTCTGCCGCCTTCCTTTCAGGCCCCCTGACGATCCTGTTTTTGAAGCCCGCTCCGAAGCGATAGACGAGCGCGGAGGAAGCTCTTTTATGGAATTGTCCCTTCCGGAAGCGGTTATGAAATTCAAACAAGGCTTTGGACGGCTTATGCGCCGTTCTAGTGACCACGGGGCGGTGGTTATCCTTGACGGACGGATTCTCCATAAAAGATACGGCGAGATTTTTTTGAAATCCCTGCCTGAAACCAAAAAAAGTTTTTCGGAGTTTAACACAATACTGAATCAGATTGAATCATTTTTGTATCCTTAGCCTGATAACGCTCCTCTGTATGACCGGACAGCAGTGCCTCTCTGTGCAGTGTGAAAAAAACATGCGTGCGTCTTGGCGCGGGGGTCTTTCTTTTTCTTAAAAATGTGCTATTATGTAAAGCACATACGTAATGGAGGATTAAATGGCTAATAAACAAAAGTATGTTTATTTCTTCGGCAAAGGAAAAGCCGAAGGCGATGCAAAAATGAAAGATGTTTTGGGCGGAAAAGGCGCCAATTTGGCTGAAATGACCAATCTGGGCATTCCGGTTCCCGCGGGATTTACAATTTCTACGGACGTTTGTGCCGCTTATTATGAAAACAACCAAAAATATCCGGACGGATTGGAAAATGAAGTATTGGAGACATTAAAAAAACTTGAAACGGCGATGGGAAAAAAACTTGGCGACCCCGATGATCCTCTTTTGGTTTCCGTCAGGTCCGGCGCCGCGGTTTCCATGCCCGGCATGATG
>DBDH01000009.1:0-91364 GCA_002293455.1 Treponema sp. UBA937 | reverse complement strand
TGGGACGCTTACCGCCGTTTTATTCAGATGTACGGCGATGTTGTCATGGGTGTGGAGCATGATGAATTTGAGCACGCGCTTGCCGCCATGAAAAAAGCAAAGAAAGTTGAGCTTGATACCGGCCTCAGCGCCGACGATCTTAAGAATCTCGTTGATGAATATAAAAAGATCGTGAAAAAACACGCAAAAAAAGATTTTCCCCAGGATCCTGTTGATCAGATGTGGGGAGCCACGAACGCGGTTTTTGGCTCATGGATGAATGACAGGGCAATCAAATACCGCCAGATTAATGAAATCAAAAATGTGAAAGGAACGGCCGTTAATATTCAATCTATGGTATTCGGCAACTTCGGTGATGATTCCGGCACAGGCGTTTGTTTCAGCCGCGATCCTTCCACCGGCATCAATAAATTCTACGGCGAATACCTTATGAATGCCCAGGGCGAAGATGTTGTAGCCGGAATCAGAACTCCCGAAAAAATCGCTACTCTGGAAAAGAAAAACAAGAAAGTCTACGACCAGCTTGTCGCGATTAAAGACCGGCTGGAAAATCATTTCAAAGATATGCAGGATTTGGAATTCACCGTTCAGCAGGGCGAACTTTTTATTCTCCAAACAAGAAGCGGAAAGCGCGCGGGCGCCGCGGCCGTAAAATGCGCGGTCGATATGGTTGCCGAAAAACTTATCACCAAAGAAGAAGCGATTCTCCGCGTTAGCCCGGATCATCTTGATCAGCTTCTGCATCCTATGATCGATCCAAAAGCCTTCAAAACAGCGAAAGCCCTTACAAAGGGCTTGAACGCGTCTCCCGGCGCCGCCTGCGGACGGATTGTGTTTACCGCGAAGGATGCCGAAGAATGGAACGCTAAAGGTGAAAAAGTTGTTCTTGTCCGCAAGGATACCAGCCCCGAAGATATCGGCGGGATGGTCGTGTCCGAAGGAATTCTTACCTCTACCGGAGGAATGACAAGCCACGCGGCCGTTGTTGCCCGCGGTATGGGAACTCCCTGTGTAGCGGGCGCCAAAGGCGTTTCCGTTCAGGGAAAGAAAGTTGTCATCGGCGGAACTTCCTTTAAAGAAGGCGACTGGATCACCATAGACGGATCCACCGGAAATGTATACGGCGAAAAACTTTCCCTTATCGTTCCGAGCATTTCCAAAGATATGAGCCTTTTCCTTTCGTGGTGCGATGAAGTCCGTGATGCTTCCGTCCGCGGCGATATTACAGGCTTCAAAGTCAGAACCAATGCCGATCAGCCCGAAGATGTAAAGAGGGCTTTTGATTTCGGCGCAGACGGCGTCGGGCTCTGCCGGACCGAACACATGTTCTTTGAGAAAGAAAAATTGATACATTTCCGCGCCATGATTCTTGCGGATAATATTGATGAACGGAAAGCCGCGCTGAAAAAGATTCTGCCTTTACAGAAAAAAGATTTCTTCGGCATCTTTAAGGCCATGAACGGCAGGCCTGTAACCATCCGGCTGCTTGACCCGCCCCTTCATGAGTTTGTTCCCCACACAAAAGCGGAAATTGCCGAAGTAGCGGCGCACCTCAATGTAAGCGTTAAAGATTTGCAGCCTAAAATCGACCGCCTGCATGAATCCAACCCCATGCTCGGTCACCGCGGATGCCGTTTGGCCGTTACCTATCCTGAAATCTATGATATGCAGGTTGAAGCCATCGCTCTTGCCGCCGTGGACTGCCTTAAAAAGAAGATTCCCGTCCATCCGGAAATTATGATTCCCATTGTTTGCGATGAACGGGAACTCGCGATGATAAGGCCCAATGCCGAAACCATCATCAAAAATGTTATGACAAAAGCCAAGGTTGAGATTCCCGTCAGAATCGGAACCATGATTGAAGTTCCCCGCGCCGCGCTCCTTGCCGACAAGATTGCTGAATACGCGGACTTCTTCAGTTTCGGGACGAATGACCTTACCCAGATGACCTTTGCGTTCAGCCGGGATGACGTGGCTTCGTTTATGCCTTCCTATCTGGAAAAAAACATCCTTGAGGTTGATCCCTTTAAGTCTATCGATGAAGAAGGCGTCGGAATGCTTATTGATATTGCCGTAAAGAAAGGCCGCGGCATGAAAGGCGATTTTAAGGTCGGCATCTGCGGCGAACACGGCGGTGATCCCCAGACCATCGATTTCTGTTACCGCGCCGGGTTGAGCTATGTATCATGCTCTCCGTTCAGAGTACCTCTCGCGAGACTTGCCGGGGCGCAGGCCGTTATCAGGAATGCATCCGCAAAGAAATAATCCGCCCTTCGAGAGATAGGAACCTCAGGGACCGCGTGTTTCGGCCGCTGAGGTTCTCGAAGCGGTCCATGCGTGAAAAAAGGCTGTCCGGTTGGGCAGCCTTTTCAATTCATAACTCTCACGGTAAAACGGGATTATATCTTCGATGGTT
Organism: Treponema sp. UBA937; assembly: GCA_002293455.1. Taxonomy (GTDB): domain Bacteria; phylum Spirochaetota; class Spirochaetia; order Treponematales; family Breznakiellaceae; genus UBA937. The sequence goes on along the minus strand of DBDH01000009.1, from coordinate 88,948 downwards.
TTTACCGGGAATGATCAATCAAAGTTGATATAGGAACCATTGAATAGCCGCTCCGCACAAGGGCGTCCAAAAGCACATCCAGACTATTAAAGAGATACCCGTCCCTGCCGCCGGGAAGCAGTCCCAAACGTATGGGGATAATCGATCCGGGCCTTTTTTCCTTCATAATTCTGTCCACAATATCCGCGGCGGAAAGCTGGGACAAAACAGCGCCCCGGATATCTCTTCTTAACACCCAGTCCATAGGATCCACATCCCTGCCAATGGTTCGATAACCGGCGGACGCGGCGGCGGCAATCATGTCGCTTGAAGCAAAATAATAAGGCGCGTGCCAAAGCAGAGACAATTCCGACTGCGAGGCACTGAAAAATTCGTCTTCGTTCCGCGCTAATCCTTTCATGATAAAATCCCGATCAATTCTAAAGCGCGCGTCAGATAAATCGATAGGGGCAAAAAACATTGATGCCGCTTCGTGTCCCGCGTCAACAATATTTTTCGCGGCACCGGGATGACGGCGGATAAATTCTCCGTTAAGGAAAAAAGTAGCCTTAATACCGAAGCGGTTTAGTGAATCCAGCGTCTCAGGCAGTCCTCTGTCATCATCGACAAGATCAAAACAAAGGGCTATTTCCCGCAGTCCGTTCCTGAGACCATGAGTGAATAATCCTCCGGGAACATCGATAAGGGAATCATCTTCGTTACCGGGTATTTCATCGTACAGTCTTGCCGTTCCAGGAAACAAAGATACGGTTCCCACAGAGACGATATTTCTTACCATGGGAATATTTTTGTAAGGGCCGGACGCCTGGGTTTCAAGATATACCCGGTAAGCGCTTGATACCTGGCTCGCGGTTTTCAGTACTGGATTCGGAACGGGCTGCCAGGGACTTTTTCCATCGGTCACATAGTATGAGTTCTCATTTTTTGCCAGAATCCGGTCCCGCTTTTCTTCATAGCCGGACTCGTCTGAGGACGAAAGACAAATAAGCTGCCTCTGCCCTTCTGTATGTACCCTTTCAATTTTGAACATATCGCCTGTGATATATTCATCATTTTCAAGCCAAAACGCGGAAAAACCTGGATGTTCTCCTATAACGCTTTGGACTTTCCAATTGATATAGTCATAAAGAAAAACTCCGTTTTTTCCCCACACAAGGGCCTTGTTTCCGTCTGGAGAAAGGCTCGCGGATTCGCCCCTGGGATCTTCAATCCTGGCGAATATCCGGCTGTCGTCCCCAAAGTCTCCGCTTAAAAGATTTACCCGGTATGCCGCGGTTTGGGAAGCGTCTTTTCCGGGAATGCTTACAAGGACCGTAACGATGCCCTGGTCCGACCAAAGAATGGTGATTCGGGATGAAGAACGGGGAAGAATTAAATACGGCAAAGATGAACTGTTATTTCTCGCGGACACATCGGTTTCCAAGGGAAAATAAAAGAGGCTTCTTTTTTCCTTTGAGAGAAGGAGGCTTTGTGAATCGGGAGAAATCCAGAAATCATCAAAATTAGGATCGAACTCCAACGGAATAGTCCCGGTAACCGTTCCGATTTCAAGAAAGTTGGTATATAAGGCGCGGGCAAACAATTCGGTGCTTCTTACGCGGTACACCGAAGAACCTTTCATATAGAAAAAATCGCCCGAAGGCCCCCATTGCACGGAATGGATGTTTCCGTCTCCGATCATCCGGTAACGTTCTTCTATCTCTGCGTTGCCGATGGAATAATAAAATACCCTGCCGCCCCGGCTGTACACAAACATTTTGGAATCCGGGCTCCAGCGCGCGGGAAAATCATATCCGGGCCGTTCAATGTTACGGGAAATAATAGTTTTCGTTCCGTTTGCGGTATTCAGCAGAATGAGGTTTCCGTACGCCGCGCTCACTTCTTCAATAAAGAGAACCCAGCTGCCGTCCGCGGAAGAAACCATGGGAACCGAGCGGCCGCCCAAGGCCGGAGCTCCGTCAGCAAAAGAAGGAAAACCGGGGATTGTTTCAGGCAGGCCCCCCGTGACGGGAATCCTGAATACGCCGAAGCTATTGCGGATTTGAATGGTTCTGCCGCCTTCCAAAATGTCGATATTTTCCGGAAAGGCGGTTAACTGCTTAAGAGAAAAATCTTTTAGTTGGGATAAAAACAAGGCCCCCTGCTCTGGAGCGCCTTCCCCGTCCGAATGGGCGGAAAACAAAAGCTGACCGGATTCTGAAATATCTAAACCATCGAACCAAATATCCGCGCGGAGGGCAGCTCCCGAAAACAGCAGAAAAATTAATATATTTAATAAGCCTCTTCTGCTCTTCATGATATACTCCTACGGACTTATAGTAATTATTGCCTGTGAATATTCTGTATTCAGATCCGAGGAAGTATCAAAGGCCCTTATAAAAGTGACAACAGCAAAAAATGCCAGAAGAATAAAAACAAGTTTATGCATGGAACCTCCATCGCAACATTTCATTATAGAATAATGATCTTTCTATATCAATTCAAGATAGATAGATCGTAAAAAGCTTTCTACCTGCTGAGATAATCCATAGGATTTATAGCCCTTCCATTTCTGAATACCGCAAAATGGAGATGCGGTCCCGTGGAATATCCGGTATTTCCAACTTCACCGATAACCGATCCCTGGAGAACTCTGGCTCCTTTATTTACATAAATGCTGTTCATGTGAGCATACAGCGTATTGTAACCGCTGCTGTGGCTGATAATCACATATTTTCCGTAAGTAGCGTTTGTTCCGGCAATAGAAACCGTTCCGTCCGCGGATGATTTTATCGGCGTCCCTGTGGGAGAGGCAAGATCGATTGCCGCGTGATGACGCCTCACTCCGGTGAAAGGATCATTCCTCCATCCGAAAGGACTTGTAAGTCTTCCGCTCGTTGGATACAGGAAGAATTCCCCCAGAGCCTTTTTAAGATCGTCCCGGGCCATTCTGGCTCCCGGGATAAAAAGGCTCGCGCCAAGGGCAAGGGTTTCACTGGTAATATCATTGGCATCGAGGATTGCTTCCAAAGGAACTTCAAACTTGGCCGAAATCTTTGAAAGACTGTCGCCTCTTTGTACCGTGTAAGGAATTCCGTCCATATTGGGGATTCTCAGGACTGTTCCTTCCCGAATGCGTTTCGCGTTGCTGATACCGTTCAACGCGATCAGCGCGTCCATGGAAAGGGAGCGTGAAGCGGCAATCCGGGAAATAGAATCGCCCCGCTGAATCGTATAATTTTCCCAGGAAAACGTTTCCATCAAGTCGAGGGGAATCGGATTACTATCAAGATTGAGATTTTCTTTCGGAACCGAAATACCCGCATACTCAGCCATTGCCGCCTCATACGCGTTATCATTGAGAGGATTCACTACATTCGCCGAAAGTTTATCGCGGTTTACCATGATAAACGATACAATTAATGTCAGCGCGATAAAACCCAAAGGATATGAAAGCATTTTTACCGCCTGCGTAAAAGGCATTCTCGCGGTATGTTTTCTTTTGGCCGTTTTTTGTTTTTTTTCAAGATTATTCGCGGTCTGCGAAGCACGGTTCTTTGACGGAGAAGCACTTCCGGCAAAAGCAATCGGGGTTTCCGGCAGGTTCATGGTTTTGGGATTTTTGTCTGCCGCGGAACGAGTTATTTCACGGAGTCTTTGTCCGCGTCCGCTGATCGTATGCTGCGTGATTTTTCCCAAATTTGACGCCTGAGGCGCTTTATGCGAAGAATGTAAAGAAGACGCTGCGGAATATCTCCGCTTGTGAATCTGCTGTCCTTCAAGAAAATTATGCATGATATTGGTTTATCGACATAATCAATTTGAATCATTATACTACTAATGTGGAAAAAACGGCTAAAGCTCATTTTAAACCAGTCAGAACAATTTTGTTTGCCTTTTTGTTTGCTCTTTTAATAAAGATGCTCTGTTTCGAGTTTGTCATTGTTGAAGGGGATTCCATGCTTCCGGCAATTAGCCAGGGAATGGTGCTGATTGTAAACCGGGTTGCCTATGGGTTTCGTTTTCCCTGGATGGAAAAGTATCTTGTCTCTTGGAAAATGCCACAAAAAGATGATATTGTGGTGTTTATAACACCACAGGGCCACACCGCGGTAAAACGATGCGGTGATATTGTTGATGAAACATTTTTTATGGCTTTTGGAGATAATAAAAATGATTCTTTCGATTCCCGGGCTTACGGTCCGGTCCCGATAGATAATATTTTGGGGCAAGTTATAGGTAATTATAGGTAGAAACAAATGGAACATAACGAACCGAATCGGCAAAAAAAACTTTTCGTTTCCGGTAAAATCCGCTTTCTTGTAAGCATATCTCTTTTATGCATTGCGGCGTTGTACATTTTGATAAAATACGCATCGACCATGCTGAATCCTTCGCCGCCGCCCCAGCCTGTTTCAAGTAATGCTTTTTTGGAACGCGGCCCGATTTTGGACAGAAACGGACGGATTCTGGCGATTCAAACCCGTCTGGGCAATATCAGCCTTTGGAAACCGGAAATGGAGGATTTGGATATCCTTGTCCGGGAACTCGGACCTGTTACGGGTATTCCCTTTGCGGAATTGGAAAGAATGATCACGCAATCTCCTCATGATTTTCTCTATATACAAAAAAGGGTTGATCAATCGGTGATTGAGGCTGTTGAAACGGCGAAAGCCGCGGGAGAACTCCGGGGGATCGGCATTGAACCGGTGCTGGGAAGAATTTATCCTGAAAAAAAACTTGCAAGTCAGATCATCGGTTTTGTAGGCGATGACGGCGATACGGGCCTGGCGGGAATTGAATACGCTTTTGAAGATGAATTATCTCCCGGGAATAACGGAGAGGGGAGGAGTCAGGGCGGTTCTCAGGTAATCCTGACCATCGATACTAATGTTCAGCATATTCTTGAAGGAATTGCCGAAAAAACGCTCACGGAAAATGAAGCCGAAGCGGTTATGCTTATAGCAATGGACCCCAAAAGCGGCGATATCCTTGGTTCCGCGTCACTTCCTGATTTTGATCCAAACAATATCCGCGGTTCAAATGAAGTGTCCCGGATGGACAGACCCGCTGTCTGGGCTTACGAACCGGGTTCCGTCTTCAAGATTTTTTCCCTTGCCGCCCTCATGGATTCAGGATCGATTAATAAAAATACAGTTTTTATCTGCGACGGAAAATATGAACGGACCACAAATGCCGGAGAAAACATCATAATCCGCTGCCTGGGCAGCCACGGTCCGGTTACGGCAAGGGAAATCATCATGTATTCCTGTAATGCCGGAGCGGCTTATGCGTCAGACAGGCTCGGTGCCGATCAGTTTCATTACAGGCTTGAGAACTTTGGATTCGGCATCCGCACCTTTGCCGGAAATCCCGGAGAAACAACAGGAGTGTTCCGTTCTACAGAACGATGGTCGGCCCGCTCAAAACCGACTATCGCTATTGGGCAGGAAATTTCCGTTTCCGCTTATCAGATGATGCAGGCCGCCACAGCTATCGCAAATAACGGAATATTGGTTCATCCCAAAATTGTATCCAGGATTATTTCAAATGACGGAAAACTGATAAAAAACTATGATAACGGCAGCCCGGAACGCGTCATAAGCGCGGAAACCGCCGGAGCCATTCGTCAATATATGGAAGATGTAACGCTTGACATCGGAACCGGATGGCGCGCTAACGTGGAAGATATTTCTCTCGCCGTCAAAACCGGAACCGCGGAACTTATCGATCCTGCTACAGGAGCGTATTCCGATACCGATTTTATCGCAAGCTGTATTGCCATGTTTCCGGCGGATAATCCTTCACTCATTTTATACATTGTCATTGTGAAGCCCAAGGGGGCGTCGTATCTTGGCGGGCGGATAGCGGCTCCTCCCATTCGGGAAGCGGCGGAAGCCTTAATCGATTATCTTGGAATTCCCAGGGGAAGAAATCCCCAGGTCAGCCATCAGGGTTCTGTCATGATCGATTCGGATGTTCCGGCGGAAATGGGAGACCTTATGCCCGATTTTACCGGATATTCAAAACGGCAGCTCGTTCCGCTTTTGATGAGGGATGATTTGCGGATTGATATCCGCGGCGACGGCTGGGTGATAAGACAAAGCCCGGCCCCCGGAACTCCCTTACATCCGGGCGATGCCGTTCTATTGGAACTGGAATGAATTTTTGGGATAAGAATTATCTGGTGTTAAAATCCAATTATCCTTCTTTGGCGGATCGGCTTGAAAACCCTCTTTCCGATTTTGAAGGAAGCGTCCTCGTTCGGGAAACTCCTTCCGGAAATCCCACGATGCTGATCAACAACATGTACATTCATTCGCCGCGTTTTCCCGATAAAGAAGCGGAAAAGTTAATTTCCGGCCTGGACGATACAAAACCGGTTCTTGTGTTAGGCCTTGGTTTGGCCTATGTGCTTGAAGCGCTTATCAAGAAGTATCCTCACAAACCGATTATTGTCGCGGAAAAACATTTCAGCCTTTTCCGGAAAGCTTTGGAAAATCGGGATTTTTCACAGATACTTTCCCGGCAAAATATATTTTTTTTTATTGGCGGCGAAGCGGAAGGAATACGCGGCGTACTGGAAATGTTTCAGGAACATCCTGAAATAGTGCCGAACCGCGCCTTAATGCAGATCGATCCTGCCTGGTATGGGGAAATCGAAACCGCGGCCGCTGCCTCCGCGAATAAAGATGATATCAACAGCGCCACGCTTCGCCGTTTTGGAAAACGCTGGGTCCGCAACTTAGGAACAAATATTGAAGCGATTCGGGATATTCCCGGCATCAAATACCTCGAAGGTGCCGCCGGTGATTTTCCTGTTTTTCTCGCCGCCGCCGGACCTTCCCTTGATGAAACCATTCCTTATTTAACAGATATCGCGCGGCGCTGCGTTATCGTCGCGGCGGATACATCGCTTCGTTTTCTTTTGCGTCACGGCATCAATCCGGATTTTGTGGTGGTTGTTGATCCGCAATATTGGAATGCCCGCCATTTGGACCGGTGTCCGGCTCCCAAAAGCTGCCTGATTACAGAATCGGCTGTGTATCCGGAAGTGCTTCGCCATCAGTTTAGAAGAACCTTCCTGTGCAGTTCCCTGTTCCCTCTCGGCCGCTTTATTGAAGACAGAATTGATCCCAAAGGGATGTTGGGAGCCGGCGGCTCCGTGGCATCTACCGCCTGGGATTTTGCGAGAATCCTCGGTTCCAAAGATATTTGGATAAGCGGCCTCGATTTAGCTTTTCCGGAATTAAAAACCCATTTTAAAGGCGCTCTTTTTGAAGAACGGGCCTTATCCGAATCTACCCGCTGCATTCCGGTAGAAACAAAAAGCATACAGATGCTTTTCGGCGGTCATCCCTTTTTTGCCGCCGGAGCCGGCGGAGAAAAAACGCTGACAGACAAACGTCTGTCTTTGTACGCATCATGGTTTGATCATCGTTTTTCGCAGTATCCTTCGATAAAAAACCGGAGTTTTTCCAAAAAAGGACTGTTTATCCGGAATATGGAAATTGCAAATCCCGAAGAAATACTGCGGCTTCCGGAAAGGAGACAAGAAATAGATCATGTCCTCGGCGAAGTATTCGCAAAAACGCAAGACGCGTATTGTAATGAATCGTCGGTAAAAGAACGGAAAAATGCCTATATGAAAGCAAAAGCCGCCCTGACGGGAGGCCTTAAAGAATTAATCGTAAGTTCCGAAACAGCCGCGGAAACCGCCTTAAAGGCATGGAAAAATGCGTCAACGCTTTCAGATGCTGAAAAAGATCGTATTCTCAGTTATTTTGACAAAGTGAATCTGGCTGTTTCAAATAGTCAGGTAAAAGATGTTGTCAGTTTTCTTTTCCCCCTATTGAAAGATTTGGAGGAAACCCTTCAAACGCCTGAAACCGACTCATTCAAGAGGCATTTGGAACTTTCCTGGAGGCTTTACCGTTCCCTGGCGGAAGCCGCATCGTATAATTTGAAATATATCCAATAAACATAATTAAGTCTTTTACTAAAGGTTATATCCTGATACACCGATAAAATAGCATAACGGGAGGGTCGTTCCTCATGTTGTGAGACGGTGTGCATATCGACGTCCAGGCACATCGTCTTTTTTTTTAAACAAGTTAATCTTGTTCTTTCCACATATCATCATATAATATTTAATGGAGGTTATGAAAAAAAATGAAAAAAGTGCTCATTATTTTATTTTCAGCTTTGCTGGTATTCTCATTTGTATCCTGCGCAACACCGCCACCACCCGCAACATCACCGCCCGCAACACCATCACCACCCGCAACACCACCACCACCCGCGACACCATCACCACCCGCGACACCATCACCGCCCGCGACACCATCACCGCCCGCGACACCATCACCACCCGCGACACCATCACCGCCCGCGACACCATCACCACCCGCGACACCTATCACCCAGGAAGATGCATTTTTGATTCTGGATGGGGCAAGAAGTTACACTGTGGTGTATGGTGATACCCTTTCCGCAATCACAAGAAGATCATACCCCAAGGACAGCGGATTCTATTTCCCTGTAATCATGTTGGCTTCCAATCATGTTGTACTCGATCCCGATTTTATTCTGCCGGGAATGAAGCTTGTTATTCCCGATTTGAGAGCTAACCTGGACAATGCGGTGACAAAGGAAAAAATAAAATTATACCTTTTGGAAATTGCCGATATTTATACAAGGAAGGGTGACGTTAAAAGCGAGAAAGGTTTAAGGGATCTTTCCGCCACATTGTAGTCATACCGTGTTAATGCTTCCCAATTGACCGCAGGCTCCGGAGATGTGTCTGCCTTTTCTGGAGCGTTTAGTTACATTGAGTCCGCGTCTTTCGAGCTGTGTCAAAAAGTTGTCAACTTCAAGGTTTTTTGGTTCAATCAACCGCTTTCCTTCAAAAGAGAGGCCGTCAACGGTATTCCAAGGAATAAGATTGATAACACAGTCGATTCCTTTTGCAAATGAAACGAGGGCATCGGCATCCTGTTGTCTAGTATTAATCCCACCCAGGAGAACCGCTTCCAGTGTTATTCTTTTCTCTTGTTTTTTCTGATAGTAGAGGAGTGCTTCTTTCAGCAAAGGGAGGGGATTGCTTTTATTGACCGGCATCAGCTTAGACCGCAGTTCTTCATCGGCCGTGGTGATGGAAACCGCCAGGCGGATTTCCGGTCCATGCTCCGCCATTTTTCTGATGCCGTCCACAATTCCGCTTGTAGAGACCGTGATTCTCCGCCGCGAAAGTCCCAATCCAAGAGGATGACAGATCACGGAAACAGCCTGATGAAGTTCTTCCATGTTTAAGAGCGGTTCGCCCATGCCCATTATAACGATATTTGAAATATCTTTATGCAAGGATTTTAGATACAAAAACTGTTCAACAATTTCTGACGCGTCAAGATTACGGTGAAAACCCAGTGTTCCGGTTTTGCAGAAAGCACAGGCCATTGGGCATCCGGCCTGGGTTGAAAGACAAGCTGTCCGCCGGTTTTCAGCGTCTGAAAGGAGAACAGCTTCTATTTCCGATCCGTCTTTTAATCGCAATTGAAGTTTGATGGTTCCGTCTTCATCTTCAAGTTTTTGAGAAACGGCGCTGGAATAAACAGTACATCGATTCTTTAAATCTTTGCGTAAATCCAAAGACAAATCCGTCATTTCATCAAAAGAAACAGCGCCTTTCGCAATCCACTTAAAAATCTGCTTTGCACGGAAACCGGGAAGGAATGGAAAACTTGTTACAATCTGTTCCGGACAAAGCCCCGACAAAGAGATCATTTTGAATCTTTAAGTTTGTCCAAATACTCCGAAACAGAATTATTGCGGACACCCAAGGATTGGAATTCTCCCAACATGTCTATCGCTTTTTGTTTTTCGCCCATTTTGACGTAACAATCTGCCAGTTCCATATAAAGCCGGTAATTTTTCGGATCCTGCTGAATAAGCCGCCGGAGCGATTCCGCCGCTTCGTTATATTTACCCTGTGATTTTGCGACTACAGCGAGCCCCAAAACAGCATAAGTATCAAATTCAATATTCAAAGCTCTCTGGTAATATTCGACAGCCTTGTCATATTCATTAAGATTCCGATAAGCGTCTCCCGCGCGGGTTAAAATGACCTTGTTTCGGGGATCCTGTTCAAGAATTTTGTTCCAGAATTCCAAGGACCGGTATTGCTGATTCATTCCCCGGTAACAATCCGCCAATCCAAAGAGAGCATAAAAGTTACTGCGGTCCATTACCAGCGCGTCTTCAAAATACTGAACGCCCTGGTCAAAGCTCTTCAATTTTCGATGACAATTTCCAATAGACGTCAGCACACGGATATCGATAATGCCCTTTTTATTCGTATCGAGCATTTTTCCCCAATAGTACAGGGCATCACGATATTCCTTAAAATCATAATGAAGATGTCCAAGCCCAATAATAGCATAGGGATTATCTTCTTCCATTTCCAGGACCCGCAAATACACAGCCTTTGATTTCTTAAACTCCCGAACTTTCCGGTAAGCATCGGCAACGCGCGTTAAAACGGTGATATTTCTGTCATCATGGAGCAGATATTGTTCCCATATTTCGATAGCTTTTTGGTATTGATTTAAGGCCTTGTAACAATCAGCGAGACCGAACAGGGCATAATTATTCCCGGGATGATGAGACAAACAAGTTTTATAATATTCGACCGCGTCCTTAAAAGCGCCGCGCTTTCTGGACGCATCGCCAAGTCCAACCAATGCATAATTATTATCCTCATCCGCGTCCAGGATTTTATGAAAGCATTCGATAGCATCGTTTGTTTTATTTTCTTTTAGGAGTTGATACCCCTTTTTTGATAATTCCGAAACTTCCGAAGCTTCATTATTCCTTTCTGTAGATGACAGCAACGCCGCATCTTCCAAAGAATCAGTGATTCTAACCGCTCCATCACTCATGAAATTGATCCTCTTTGTTTATTAATGATCTAATCAAAACCGATAATTTCTCAAAAATCGGCTCGCATTTTTTTTTATCCGGCGCAATCCAATACATACGTAAAGCATCTAAATCTCTTCCTTGAGATTTATAAAAATCGCCCACTCTCACCAGACCGTCTGTATATCCAGTGGTAAGGAAAATCCGGCGGGCTCCTTCGATGTCTCCGGAATTAAATAACACATTCCCTTTGCGATTGAGCGCGGCTTTCTGACCGCTTTCAACATGCGGCCGCCGAGTGGTTTTTATAAATGCTTCCTGGCCGTTAAAACGGTCAAATACATTCTTTTCGCTCATATCTATAAACTTGCAAATAAAGGAAACAAACAACAGAGTACAAAAAGTCATGCCGCAAGATTACTTAAAAGTATAGTTATTTTCCAATACTCCCTAGAATATAACTAAAAGAGTTATCTTTGTGAATAGGGAAAACCCTAAAATTCCCCTAAAACATTACTTTTTTAGAAAGAAATCCACATTTGAGCGGCCGTATTCTCTATTGTCAACCAGTTCCAAGTTTTCAAAGGAACCTTTAATATAATCTTCCCTTGGCCTATGTATCATCAAAAGGCTGCCGGGAATCATCAAAGGAGATTTTGATATATTTTCAACCAATTCCCATTTAAATTTATAGGGAAAAGGCGGATCACAAAAAATATAACTGAAAGACTTTTTTGCTCTTTTGACATACAATTCGGCGGACATAAAACGGCATTGAATTCTTACAGGCGACATTGCGGTGTTTTTTAAGATGGTTTTCCGCTTTATAGGATCCATTTCTACAGCTTCTATAGGATTTGCCCCTCTGGAAGCCGCTTCCAACGCTATAATTCCCGATCCTGAAAAAATATCTAAAAAAGAAAACCCGGTCAAATCCTTCAAAATGGAAAAAATTGATTCTCTCATCCGGTCCATTGCCGGTCTAATAACACCGTCCGGTACTTCAACCTGCCTGCCGCATAATGTTCCGCCTGTAATTCTCATGAAAAATCCTTGAGAAGCGCATTTAATTCGTCGCTCGATACAACGTTGGGGTCTTGGGTGGTATTATCCAAGGAATTGACGGCATCCTGAATAATATTCTGTCTGCCGGCTGAACGCAGCCGGAAATTCTCAATTTTTTCAACGATGATGGGAAATTCCGCTGTGGAAATAGATCCTGTGCTTTGGGTGATTTTTTCCAATATCTCCATAAATTTTGTCTCGGTTTCCATCAAATTGTAAAATTGAGCGCTCCTTTCTATCAATTTTTCGTTTTTCGTTAGGCTTTCCAATAAAAAAGCCAAACTTATATCGATGAAATCCATATCTTCTATGGTTTTTTCCAGAAAAAGATCAGGATCGGCATCCAAAATGATAGTGTTTTCGATCATTCTGATTCGATTGTTAAGAATGAATGTATTATCTTCAAAATTGATACGTTTATTCATAATTCCGCGCTTCCTTTTGCCGGTATATTGGGATTTTCAAAGATATAATTGTCTCCTGATCGTTTAAAACCGGATGATTCTAAAACACCGTTCCCGGCGGCGTTCTCTTTTTCCGGCTCGACAATAATCTTTTTTACTCCCAATTGCCATATTTTTTCTATTATTTGTTTGATCATTTGCCTGCCGAATCCACGGCGCAAATATTCCGCTTCTCCAATGAAATAATCGATGCTGTATTCTTCGCCTTGATTTTCAGCGCTGCGGCACCCGTCATTCCAAATCTCATGCTCTTGTGCAAAATAACGGTCATAATATTGACAAAAACCTATAGAAACCCCCTTATATTCAGCGATAAAATGTGTGAGAAAGAAAAAACTGCCGTGCCGTTCCTGAATTTCACGCAGCCAATGGAGAGGATATTTGTACCATAAAGCGACATGCGGCGTCTCAAGCCAGCGCTTCATCAATACGATATCTTCATCACGAAAGGAGCGCAGCAGAATGGCATCAGTTTGCATCAAAATAATCTCCTTTTAGTTCATTTTTATCTGCTATTAGACTATAGCATCGGTACTCTACTTTGTAAATACACCAATTCTTAGCAAATTTACTACCCATATTATGGGAGTCTAAAAAAGTTTGATTGAGTTTTCAATGTTTTTTTGAGGAAAAATCGACATTTTTTCGATTTTATTGCTTTTATTACACTTTTTTATATGCTTGACCAAAGTTCCGACTTCCAATAAAATTGATAAATCCTCTTTGTCCGTCTCTAAGACGGACCATCAAGCAATGTCCGTAAGGAGGGCACATGCGTCAGTACGAATTGACGGTCATTTTCCCATTGGAAGATGACCAGCACAAATCAGGCCGTGAACAGTTGTTGAACGACCTTAATGAGAACGGAGTCACTATCGAAAAAACCGATGAAATCGGCGATAGAGATTTGGCTTATGAAATCAAAAAAAGAAAACGGGGCAAGTACGTTTTGTTTACCATCAAGACCGATCCGGAAAAAATCGTTGTTTTGGACAGGTCCTTCAAGTTGAATGCCAATCTTCTTAAATATCTCTTTGTGAATATCGAAGAATAGGAAGTGCTATGGTCGACCTTAACCATGTAATTATTATCGGAAGACTCACCCGGGATGCCGAGTTTAAGTATATTACCAACGGACAGGCTGTTTGTAAGTTTTCTGTGGCGGTAAACCGCAGAAAGAAAAGCGGCGACCAATGGGTTGACGAGGCAAACTTTTTTGATGTTGTTCTCTGGGGACGGCAGGCTGAATCCTTGAATCAATATTTGCAGAAAGGGAAACAGATTGCGGTTGAAGGAGAACTCCGGCAGGACCGCTGGGAACAGGACGGCCAAAACAGGTCAAAAGTGGAAATAGTAGCGAATAATATTCAGCTTCTCGGCGGAAATTCGGGCGGTTCCGGTTATGGAAATTCCGGCGCGGGCGGAGGATCCTATCAGGGAAGCTCCGGCGCTGATACGCAGGCAAACCGGGGACCGGCGCAAAACAGCGGGACCGGCGGAGTAACGGACGATCATTTTTCCGATGATATTCCCTTTTGATGCATACAGATGGATTTAAGAAGTTAGCGTCACCGCATTGCGGTGCCTTCGATTTACTTCGCCGCTTAGTGCGGCGCATTATAGGAGCGTCACCGCATTGCGGTGCCTTCGATTTATTTCGCCGCTTGTGCGGCGTATTATAGGGGTTAATTATGTCAGATGAAAAATATACCGAAGAAAATGCCGCTCAGGATATGGAAATAGATAATATCCAAATGGACAGCGGGATGATCGGCCGTGACGGCGAAGAAAAAAACGGGCGGAGCGGCGGAAAAGGCGGAAAAGTTTTCTTTAAGAAGAAGGTTTGCCGTTTCTGTACTCAAAAGATGAAAATCGATTATAAGGACGGTGACGCGCTTCGCCGTTTTATTACCGAAAGGGGAAAGATCCTTCCCCGCCGTATTACCGGAACCTGCGCAAAACATCAAAGGGCTTTGGCTTTGGCTATCAAAAGGGCCCGTGTTATTGCCTTACTGCCTTTTGTAGCGGATTAATCGTCTTCTCTTGTGAAAGAATATTCTTCTAAAAACCCGGCGGGGGTTTTGTTCCCCGCTGTGGTTTGCGCTTCAATCTGCGTCCTTTGTAATCATTTCAGTTCATTTTATTTTTTCTCTCTTTTGCCTATCGGGATAGCTGGTTTGATGTTTTCGGCTTTGACCTGCTGGGTTTCTGTGGCTTTTTCAATTGTCATCTATGCTTTCAGCCTGGTGATTTTTTATAGCAGCGTTTCTTTTGATCTGCTTGACATTGTATCTCAGGCAGGGATTTTTGCGCTCTTGCCTGTCTTTTTTGCGTGGATTATCGCGCCTCCTGTAAAGGGACCGGCTTTCTTAAGACTGAGAACTTCCTTCCGCTTGATTCTTGGTTCATCCATCCTGTTGTTGATCTATATTCCTATAATGTATTCTCTTTTTCGGCAGGATGGGTTTTATCAATCATTTTTGGATGATGTGGAGAGCGTTCTTTCGTTGATGCCTTTTGCGGAAATCGGGAGCGATGTTGTTGAACAGTCCCTCATAAGAAAATATCTTACCCCGGCCAATATTCTTGACAATATCATTTTTTTCGCTCTTCGCGGGGGCGGTCTTGTTTCAATTTTACTGTTCTTTTTGTTCAGCAGACAGGTGAGTATGATGATTGCAAGGCTTTTTCGCAGAGTGAAGCCTGGGCCGGGATTGGCTTTTTTTAAGATCAACGCGTGGTTTATTTGGCTTTTTTCTGTGTCAATTTTGGCGGTATTGCTTTCTATGCAGTTTAAATTTGAAATTCTTGAAATTGCGGCATGGAATGTTTTTGTTGTTTGTGTTATGGTATACGCGGCCCAAGGCATGGGAATTGTGTCGTTTTTTCTGAACAGACCCGGTGTCCCCAGGGGATTCAGAATTATGCTTAATTTGTTTATCATCCTTATGATTTTCAGATTTACCGTGTTTCTGTTTTTTATTGCCGCTATGGCTGTTCTTGGTATTCTTGAAAATTGGGTGCCCTTGAGGGCGCCTAAAACAAATAAACCGCCTTCTACTCCGGGGGTGTGAGTACGGCTCGTTCGTGCTTTTTGTTTGTTTGATATAATTGTAATGCGGGAAAATCCCGCTAAGCGGAATCATCCGCAAAGGAGCTTGATTATGAAAGTCATTTTGAACAAAGACTTGGCGCCTCTGGGAGAAGAGGGAGATGTTAAGGAAGTAGCGCGGGGCTATGCCCGGAATTATCTTTTTCCCAAAGGAATTGCCCTTCCGTATACCGAACGTACCGTGAAGCTGTTTGAATCCCGTCAGGCGGAAATTGATGCGCGGAAAGCCCAAAAACGCCAGAACGCGGCCGGATTGAAAGATAAGCTCGCGGCCCTCGAATTGAATTTGACGATGCCCGCGGGTCCTAACGGAAAACTGTACGGCGCCGTGACAAACCAGACCATTGCCGAAGAATTGGGAAAACAGGGCTACGAAATTGAAAGAAAACGCATTGAAGTTCCCGGCAATAGTATTAAGAGTGTTGGAAAATATAAAGTTATTGTGAAGCTCTACGAAAACGCTTCCGCGGAAGTTAACGTTGTGGTTCAGGGCCAAGCAATAAAAGAAGAACCTAAAGCCGCTCCTCAAAAGAAGGAACGCCGCCGCTACGAAGAAGCCGCGGTTGAACAGTCTGAAGCGGTTGCCGAGGCGGTCGCAGAAGCGAATGCAGAAGCGGAAGCCGGAGAAACTCCTTCCGGAGAATGACATTCATAAATGGCTGCGTTGGCATTAAAAGATAAAATACCGCCTCATAATGATGAAGCCGAGCAGGCTGCCTTGGGGGCTATGCTTCTGGATACGGAAGCGGTTATGTCTGTGGTATCATATCTTAAAACAGGCGATTTTTATTCCAACGCAAACCGCCGGGTTTATGAGGCAATCCTCAATCTTTTTAATCATGGCCGGAAAGCCGATATAATTACAATCTCGGATGAACTGCAGCAATCAGGGGAACTTGATGCTGCGGGGGGACGGGCTTATATCGCTTCATTAACATCGGTTGTTCCCACCAGCGCCAATGTTGATTATTACGCAAAAATCATTCAGGACTGTTCCCTTCGCCGTTCCATGTTGCGTATTTCAGGTGAAGTAACGGCCGGTTCTTATGATGAAACTACCGATTCCCGGCTTACTCTGGAAAAAGCCCAGCAGCAGATGTTTGAGCTTACCGAGGGCCGGCAGACAATCACTTTTAAGAGCGCCAAGGAAATTGTTCCAAAGGCCATCGAAAATATCCAGAAATTATATAATTCAAAAGACGCGTTTACCGGCATTCCATCAGGATTTGACGACCTCGATTCTATGACAAGCGGTTTTCAAAATTCGGAGCTTATTATTATCGGTGCCCGGCCTTCCGTCGGAAAAACCGCGCTCGCCATGAGTATGGCCGCTCATATCACGATAAAGGGGAAAAAACCTGCCGCTTTCTTTTCGCTTGAAATGTCGGATATGGCCATCATGCAGCGCCTTATTTCAAGCGAAGCCAGAGTTGATTCAAACAAAATCAGGACAGGATTTCTCCAGCCAAAAGATTTTACGAGTTTAATTGATGCCGCCGGCAAGATTTATGACGCGCCGCTTTATATTTTGGATATGCCGAATCTTAAAATGCTCGATTTGCGGGCACAGGCCCGGCGTTTGAAAGCTCAGCAGAAAATCGAAATCATTTTTATTGATTATTTAACATTGATAAGCTCAGAAAATTATCAGATTCCCCGTCATGAACAGATTGCCGAGATTTCCCGTTCGCTGAAAAGCCTTGCCCGCGAACTCGACATTCCGGTTGTGGCGCTATCGCAGGTTAAGCGCGATGCCGAAGGCAAAAAACCGTCGCTCGCGGATATCCGGGAATCAGGTTCTATCGAACAGGATGCGGACCTTGTGATGTTCCTTCACCGTGAAAGGGAGTCCGAGAAAAAATCGGGAGACGATCAGTCCAAACAGGTAATAAAAACGGAATTGATCATCGCGAAACAGCGCAATGGTCCGGTTGGAACCGTGGATATTGCCTTTCATCCCCGTTTTACAAGATTTGATAATTATTCGGGAACGTAATATATTTTGAATATAGGTGTATTTTTAATTCACATAGAAGAAATTGTAAAACTAACCGGGTTTTGCAAGAAGCTCAATATGATAAACCAAGGAGATTATGATGGCATTTTTAAACCGCAATGCTTTTGAGTTATTGATAAATGAAGCGGAAACGCTGGTTTTAAACGAACTCGACAGACAGTTGGAAGCCCATGAAGGCGCAATTTGTATGTGTCACGATTGTCTTCTTGACATGGCCGCCATGGCTCTGAACAGCGTAAAACCTCTTTACCGCGTTTCTCTCTTGGGTTCCATCTACGCGTCCCACGCAATGGATGAAGAAAGTTATGCCGAAAGCGTCCGGAACGCTGTAGCGAAAGCCATCGAAAAAGTCGGAAAAAATCCGTCGCATGATTGAGTGAGTGCGGTTTTATTGAACCGTCCCTTCCAAAGTATCGCCGTTCTTTTTCTGTAAATGCCATTTGCCGTCAAAAACGCGGAAAACCGCCTCGATTTCACCCGAAGAAGGATCATGCCATACGATGCTTCCGGAGCTGTCTAAAGCAACAAAATAGTTGTCTGTAACTAATAGTTTTACCGGCAGACCGGAGCTCCGTTCAAAAGGTTTGGAATCCTGCCGGATAAACAAAACCGCTCCGTCTCCTCCCAAGGTTGTTGCCAGGTTTCCTTCACATTCGGCGATACTGAAAGCCGTATCTTCCCCCTGATATTCCACGAAGCTTCGGGAATCGGCCGGGTTCGACGTATCGATGTTGACAATTGTTGTTATGAAATCGCTGTCATTCCTGTTTACAGCGGCGGCATAAATTCTTCCGCTTCCGCCTTGATATATTCCGGTGCCGATGTCGGCAGGATAGGCTAAGGGAACAGTTTCCCCAGAGGAAATATCGATCATAAGAAACGGCGTATTTCCGGCATTGGCATTCCTTGCGGCAATGATATTATTTTCATTTACAAATGATGCGTGCAATGATCCTATTGCGCGGTACTGAAATTGAATATTCTTTGTATCTATGTTATAAACAGAAATGTTTCCGGCCGTATCTAAAAAAAGGATACGGTTATGTAAAACAGAACATCCGCGGAGAGGGTACCTTTCTGAAAGTCCTTTCACCGTGTCAATGATTCCTGAACTGTTTCGTATGACAGGCTCGTAATTGCCGGATTTCCAAAGTACAAAAAAATCATTGTCTTTGGATGGAATATCGGCGGCAATAATTCTGTCATATCCGCCGGCATCTTCAAAACGCATGACAGTATCGGCAGAGAACGCGTTAAAATCAGCGGGAATGAAAGCTATTCCTTTGTCATTATGCAGCAACGTAAGAGAATCACCGGCAGCCGCTGTTTCATGAATCACAAGCTGATCGCCGGTCCGCATTTCCCTGATGCTGTTGTACCGCTGCTGATACAGACTGATCTTCCCGTCTTCCGTTCCCATAGCAATTTGGTTTTCCAAAAGTACGGAATAGGTAATTCCGAGATTATTTCCGGGAATGTTCCTTTGATTAATTATTCTGAGCCGGCCGATATTGTCCATTCTCAAAAGGGTGTATCTGTTATTTCCATCCTGGTTTTGAATGCAAACGAACTCCCGGCTTTCTTCTGAAATAACAAGAAGCTGACCATTTGTTATAGAATTATTCCGGCTCAGCTCATTTCCTGACAAAGCGTCAATAATCACAAGCCCGTCTTTATCGATTCCCGCCATTAATAAATTGTTATTGAAAAGAATCGGAGATTTTATGTTCTGCGGAACTGCCGCTTGCTGTATAAGATCGCCCGTTTCAAGATTCCAGTAGCTTAATACGCCGCTTGACAAATATGTTATCATCGTGCGTTCCGATTTCCCTGTGGCGGCAAAACTTACCGTTCCGTTCAATGCTGACGGAGATTGAAGCAGTTCGCCGCTTTCGGGATCAATGAACACTATGCCGGTCCTTCCGTTCCTTGCGGCAATAAGAAAGCTGCCGCCCGCGGAATAGGTAATGTAAGACACCGGGTCTTTAAACCGGAGCATAAATAATCTTTTATTTTGCGTATAATCCCAGGCGGAAACCCGGTACAATCCCATGTTGTCGCTTTCAACAACAGTAATGTGAGGATGGTCAGGCCTGAGTGCCATAGAAATAATGGGGTAGGGGCTTAATTGAAAACGGCTTTTCGCGGCATTCTCTTGAATATTCCAAAGATTGATAAAACCGTCTTCTCCGGTGCTTATGATATTTCCGTTTCCATCCTGAATTAACCGTGTAATGGGTCCCGTGTGCGGAACAGCCGGAATATTCACGGAAGACTGGGCTTCCGCGAGAGCGGCAGCCGTAAAAAAAACAAGAACTGATGCAAATAATATTGTAAAAGATTTTCTGTTCATTTTTTTAACTCTTTGGGCCATAGTATATTCCGAAGCGATAAATAAGACCTATGCCGCAGTAATGAAAACGGCTCCGACTTGGGTTTTTTCTTATAATCCGCCGCCATTTTTTCATACGTTTCCCTTGGAATGCGTGTTACCGCGACTTCATCTTCCCGAATGCCGTGAATGTGGAATTCCAGCGCGTCTTTGGTTTTATGCTGATACCAAACGCTTATATCATTTTCAGGATACGTTTCAAGCGCTTTCATGAAAAGAAAATATTTAAGCGCTTCCACCGCCGCGCTTTCGAGGTCATCCCTAAGAACAGCGCAGCGTTCGGCCATTTCCGGATATCCGATAACCGTAACATATCCGGGAATATCTTTTTTCCGGCGGTAAAAAGCTCCCCGTTCCAATTCAGGAAGCACTTCCATTTTTGTTTTTTTTGCATCCCAAATAATCGAAATGGGAAATTCCGGTTTATGATTTTTTCCGCATTTTGAACATTTATAATTCATAAAAACTCCGTCCATTATCTCTGCGACAATATCGGGATTGGAATCCAGGTTAATTTCTTCATCATAATTGACGGAAAAAATATTGCCGCAGGGACAATGTATATTCTGTTTCATTTCGGAACCTCCATCATCGAGTTTTAATGATTCCCCGCCAAGAAAAGAATATCTCCAAAAAGCGCAAACACCATTAAACTAAAAATGATAACAACCCCGACGGTTTGAAAAACATAAATTGCTTTTGAATTTAAGGGCTTTCTCCGTATCCACTCGATAATAAACAACACGATCATTCCGCCGTCAACTATGGGAATGGGAAGCAGGTTCATGATGCACAGGGCGATGGAAATCAGCGCGAGGAAATTTGCCATAGTCCGAATCCCAAGCCCGAAACTGTGTCCGAATCCTTCGGCTGCTGCGTCCCCCAGCATAAGCGTGATTCTTACAGGACCGGAAACCGCCTGAGTTAAATCAACCCCCCTAAAAAGAAGAGCGAGACTTTTCACCGACAGGAAAAAAGTTTCCCAGGTTTCCGAACAGCCTTTCGCTATCGCTTGAACAGGGTTTAACCTTGGCGTTCGGTAGTGAATCGTTTGAAATTCCAATCCAAGATTCGCCGTAAGACCGTCTTCTCCGTAAGTCAGCGGGATTTCCGCATTGTTGACATTTCCGTCAATCTGTTCATACTCGATAGATAAATTATTTGGCTTCGATTCAAGGATTTGGGAAATTGCCATCGTATGAGGAATGGGAGTTCCGTTGACGGAAATAATTCTGCCGCCTGGAAGCATTCCCGCTTTTTCGGCGGCGCTTCCGGCTTGCACCGCGCTGACAACAGGATCAATCCAGAAATAAAATCCTACTTTCCCCGCTCCTGTCGTTTTATCCAAAGCGGGCACAACCGTAAGATCCACAAGCTGTCCGCCGCGCTCAACTTTCATGCTCAATTCTTTTTCCGCGTTGGGCGTGATAATCGTCTGTATGTCGATGGAATATTGAACAGGTTTTCCATCAATTTCGATAATCGTATCGCCGGTTTTAAGCCCCGCCTCATCGGCAGGGTGAGACGTCCCTTTTTCAATGTCGGACACAAGGATAATCTTGTTTCCTAAAGTGTTTACATCAAAACCGATCCCCCACATAATGACAAAAACCAAAGCGGCAAAAACGATATTTGCGAAAGGTCCGGCAAATGAAACAACAATTCTTCGCCACGGCGTTGCTCCGTAAAAAGTTCCCGGCGTTGGTTTTATGCTTGTTTTATTGTTCAAGGCTTCCTGATATTCATTATCGCCCTTCATCTTGCAGTAGCCGCCGACAGGGAAAAGTCCCAGCCGGTATTCGACAGCACCTATCTTTTTTCTTAAAATCGGTTTTCCCCAGCCTATTGAAAACGCTTCTACCTCAATCCCTGTGCAGCGGGCCGCGATAAAATGCCCCAGTTCGTGAAAAAAAACTACAATTCCTAATCCCAGTAAACCCAGAATTATTTTGATGATTGTCATTATCTATAAACTCCTTATGAACGATACGGCTGCTTCGCGGGCTTTTTTATCGGCCTCTAGTATTGAATGTAATGAATCGGCGGCTTCTTGCCAATCACATTGAAGAACATATTCGGTAATTTGCGGAATTTGCGTGAAGCCTATTTTTCGGCCGATAAAAGCCGACACCGCCGTTTCATTTGCCGCGTTGTAAGCAGCGGGATACAAAGCTCCCTTTGCGGCCGCCTGATAGGCAAGCGAAAGCAGCGGAAAACGCAGAGGATCGGGTTTTTCAAAATCCAGGTGAAGATCGTCAAAGCCGATAGACGCAAAAGCGCAAGGACGGCATTCGGGCCAGAACAAGGCATTGTGAATCGGCAGGCGCATATCGGGCTTTGACAGCTGGGCATACACCGCGCCGTCTTTTAACCGGACCATTGAATGAACCACGCTTTGCGGATGGATCGTTACCCTTACTTTTTCGCCGCTGACATTGAAGAGCTTCACCGCTTCGATAACTTCCAGGCCTTTGTTTCCCAGCGTCGCCGAATCTATCGTAATTTTCGGCCCCATCTTCCAGGTCGGATGCTTGAGCGCGTCTTCCGGCGTGATGGCATCCAAATCTTCTTTCCGGTAATTTCTGAACGGACCTCCCGAAGCGGTAAGAATGATTTCATCGATTTTATCCGCTCCATGAGCCTCAATCAAACTGAAAACCGCGGAATGTTCGGAATCCACGGGAATAATCTTTGTATTGTGCTTTTCCGCTGTTTTAAACGCGAGATCGGCGGCCATCACAATCGTTTCCTTGTTAGCAAGCGCGAGAAGGGCGCCGCTTTCAAGGACGGCGAGCGAAGGTTCCAGTCCCGCGGCACCCGCGATTCCGTTTACGGCAATATCCGCGCCGCATTCTTTTACCGCCTGTATCAGCCCCGACGATTCAAAAAAATCGATGCAGGTATCAGACTGTTTTTTTCCGGAAAGGGCAAGCAAAGCGCCGGGAAAATCTTTTTTCAATTCCAGAAGTTCGCTGGTTTTGGAATGGGAGCTTAACAGAACAACATCAAAATAATCCCGATTGGCTTTGATAACATCGATGGTATTTCTTCCGATAGAACCTGTTGCCCCAAGGACCGCTATTCGTTTTTTCATCACTCTTTTGTGCTGGTTATCTGAACAAAAACCAATAAAGGGTATAAAACACGGGAGCCGCAAAAGCGACGGAATCGATTGAATCCAGAATTCCTCCCCTGCCGAGAATAACATTCCCTGAATCCTTCATGTTGGAAGATCTTTTCATAACCGATTCCGCGAGGTCTCCAAAAATTGCCGCCAGAGAGGTTACAAATCCCAGAATGATTCCCCCTAACAAGGCACTCTTAATCCTCGTTGACTCAAAAATCCCCGGCCAGAATTTCACAGACGCGATTCCCACCAAAACAGAACCCGCGATTCCTCCGATAAATCCGGCGATACTTTTATTCGGGCTTGCCCGAATAAATCCGCGGTTTCCGTTTCCCAAAAGCATTCCAAAAAACCAGGCAAGCGAGTCGCTGGCAACGACTATCAGAAGAAATACAAGAATAATGATGCTTGATTCCGGCAGCAGCGACATTCTGATAATCCAAATCATAAAAAGTCCGGGATATATCATAATGGAAAATCCTGATGAAATCCTTTCAACAGCATTCCCGAATTTTTCTTCTTTTGATAACACACGGGAAATTAAAAGCCAAACCGCGCCGATAAGGAAACAGACTGTTTCCAGCTTTCCTTCAAGCCCAAAACTGACATGCAAAACCGCGCCGATAACAGGCAGTGTTCCCAATAATAAAACTTCAATCACTGACAGAGCGGATGTTCCTCTGCCGATCATTTTATTGAATTCCAAAGCTCCCAGGGCACTCAATACGATGATCACACAATTTGCGGCTAAATGATTCTTGTGGGGAAGAAGGAGAATCAAACAAAGCGCTAAAGGAAGCCCGATAGCAAACATCAAAATACGCTGAACGGTTTTGTTCATGATTTTATTCCCCCAAAACGGCGGTCTCTTTGCTGATATTCCAGGATCGCGTCTTTTAAATCTTTCCCTGTCCAATCGGGCCATAAGGTATTTGAAATAACATATTCCGCGTAAGCGGCTTCCCAAATGAGGAAATTGCTGGTCCTAAATTCTCCCGCGGTACGGATAATTAAGTCAGGATCGGGAACATCAGGATTATCAAGAAAAGAGTGAAGAAGCTTTTCATCAATTTCGGATTCCGTCTTCCCTTCGCGAAGTATCCGTTTTACCGCCCTCGTAATCTCATCCCTGCCGCCGTAATTTAACGCAAGAATAACGGACAATCCCTCAAAATTGCTCGTTTCCGCGATAACCGTTTTAATTTCGCTCAGAATGTCCTCCGGCAATGTTTCTTCATCCCCGGTATGCCTTAACTTAATTTTGTATTGCTTAAAAAAATCAAATTCAGCAATGAGATATTGTTTTACCAAACCCAAAATAAAATTAACTTCTTCAGCCGCGCGCTTCCAGTTCTCCGTAGAAAAAGCATACAGCGTAAGATATTTTATGCCAAGATCACTGGCGGCCCTGACAATTTCTCTCGCCGTTTTCAGACCTTCCAGATGACCCTGTGTCCGCAGTTGACCGCGCTTTTGTGCCCAGCGTCCGTTTCCATCCATGATAATGCCGATATGAGTTGGAATCTGCGTTTCCTGCGGCGTTTTTGAAGAAGCCATCACACTTCCATTATTTCTTTTTCTTTTTCTTCCAGAATCTGATTAATCTGACCAATACAACTATCAGTTACTTTCTGGAGTTCCTCGGTAATTTTAGCTTCCTGATCTTCCGTAAGTTCGCCGGCTTTCTGGAGTTTTTTGAGCTCATCGTTTCCGTCTCTGCGGATATTGCGGATGGCAACCCTGCTTTGTTCGGCCTGATTCTTCGCGGTCTTTACCAGTTCTTTGCGGCGCTCTTCGGTAAGGGGCGGAATGGAAATGCGGATAACTTTTCCGTCATTTGAAGGATTCAACGAAAGCTCTGAACTGCGGACAGCCTTTTCAATTTCGGTGATCATATTTTTATCCCAGGGCTGAATAACAATAAGTCTGGCTTCCGGCACCGAAATGTTCGCCACCTGGTTGAGCGGGGATTTATCCCCGTAATAATCAACCTTGATTTTATCAAAAAGGGAAGCCGAAGCTCTGCCAGTCCGTAAAGCGGCAAAACCTTCTTTCAAACTCGCAATCGTTTTTTTCATTCTGTCTTCAGATGATGATATTACACTATGCATAGATTAAACTCCTTCAAAATAGTTTGAATTAAACAAAGCCGGAAACAGATACTCCATTTCCGGCTGCCTGTGTTACTGACCTACCTTAAAGTATACGTAATCATCTATAGTGATGCTTGCGCCCAGCTGCTTCCCAAGATCGGCAATGGCTTTTGCCACGGACTTTGTTTCATCCTTGACATAACCCTGGTCCATAAGGCAGATGTCGGAAAGATACTTGTTGATTTTTCCCCGAAGGATATTTTCCATCACATTGGCGGGCTTATCTTTCAGTTTTTCATCGTTTTCCATCTGCTTGCGGAAAATCTCTTCCTGTTCCTTCACGGCGGCGGGGTCCACTTTTGAACGGTCCAGCGCGAGAGGATTGAAGGCCGCAATATGCAGGGCAATAGTAAACGCGAAAGCCTTAAATTCATCATTTGCGAGAACTTCCGGTTTATCCGCCCCCATGGTTACCACAACACCGATGGCACCGTCGCCGTGGATATACTGGGTAAGCATCTGGTTCGCGTTTGCTTTCTTAACCATCAGCCTTTTCAGGCTCATGTTTTCGCGGATTTTTGTCGCAAGGTCTGTTACCATGCCGCTCAGCTCATCGTTAACGCCTTCGTATCCTTTCGCGAGAGCGATATCCGCAATCTCAGCGCCCAAGGCGATAAAATCCGGGTTCCGGGCGACAAAGTCCGTTTCGGAAGCGATTTCCACGAGAACGGCGGTGTTATCTTTAATTTTGATGAAGACTTTTCCCTCATTCGTTGCCCGGTCGGAACGCTTCTCAACGGCGGCGAGTCCCTTTTCCTTTAATTTTTTTTCAGCCTTGGCAAAATCTCCATCGCATTCTACAAGGGCATTCTTACATTCCATCATGCCCGCACCGGTTTTTTCCCGCAGGGCTTTTACATCTGACGCTTTTATTTCCATGGTACACTCCATTTTAATCTTACAATATTGCGGAGAACTTTTGATTTCATTGCAGTTTGAGAAATAAAAAGTTCTCCATACTGACTTTTTAAACCTGACTAAGGCCGAAAAAGTTAATCCTCGTCGTAAACTTTATCTACATCCACGGGAAGATCGTCTTCATCGTCCGGCTTGTCTTCCTGCTTTGCGGTATCGCTCTGCGAATAGGAAGCAATATCGATTTCTTTGTCTTCCTCTTTCATGGACATATCGGACATGAGACCTTCCATGTCTTCATCTTCTTCGCCTAGTGTCTCAATAATCTTGAGACCGGCTTCGTTATCGGCTTCAATAACGGCATTGGCGATAATCTGGGTGAAAAGGGTGATGGCCCTGATCGCGTCATCGTTGCCGGGAATAGGGTAGGTGATGCCGTCAGGGTTGCAGTTTGTATCAACCACCGCGATAATAGGAATGCCCATTCTCTGAGCTTCGGCTACCGCAATCGCTTCTTTTCGTGTATCAATAACAAAAAGGATGCCGGGAATATCCTTCATTTCCTTTATACCGCCAAGGTTTTTCTGGAGCTTGGAACGCTCTTTTCCCAGCGAAGCGATTTCTTTTTTTGTAAGGTTATCGAAAGTTCCGTCAACTTCCATCTTTTCGAGTTTCTTGAGACGAAGAAGCGATTTCTTGATGGTTACAAAGTTGGTAAGCATACCGCCGAGCCAGCGGTTGTTGATAAAATACATTCCGCAGCGTTCGGCCTCTTTCGCCACCGCCTGCTGAGCCTGTTTCTTTGTTCCCACAAACAGCACCGTTTTTCCGGACGCGACTGTTTCCCGAACCGCGTTGTACGCATCCTTAATTGCCTGGATGGTTTTTTGCAGGTCAATAATATGGATACCGTTCCGTTCCGCAAAGATGTACTTCTTCATCCTTGGGTCCCAGCGTTTTACCTGGTGGCCGAAATGTACCCCCGATTCCAATAGGCTTTTCATTGTTACTACAGCCAAAATTTCCTCCCGCGCTCGTATCCGGACATGTTACCTTCGGCAAAATGTCTTGAAATTTGAGGCGCCTTCCCTATATCTCACCATCAAAACGACTCGTCATTCTGACGGCGGAAAATGAGTTTCTCAAAAAACCGAAGTTTTGCCGAAACTCTGAACGATGAGAAAACCTTCGATGAACGCGACGTACATCATTGCTTTTCCAAAACCCCGTAAGGATAACCGTTCTCCTTTAACATGACATAAAATTCGTGAATTGGCAAGCCCACCGCGTTGCTGAAAGATCCTTTGATTTCCGAGATAAAGCAGGCCGCAAGCCCCTGGATTTTGTAAGCGCCGGCCGCTCCCTGCCATTCTCCAGTGTCCAAATACCATTCAAGATCATCTTTCGTAACGGCGGCAAATGTGACGATGGTTTTTACTGTTTTTGAACATACTGTTTTCGTTCTTCCGTTATACAATGCAACAGAAGTGATCACTTCATGCGTTCTGTCGTTGAATCTTAAAAGCATTTGCCTGGCGTCTTCCCGATCTTTGGGTTTTCCTAAAACATCCCCGTCAATAGAAATAAGCGTATCCGCTCCAACAATCCATAGCGGCAGTTTCCCATTAAGCATATCAATAACCGCGTTGATTTTATCTCTCGCCAATTTTTCCGACTGCTCAACGGGGCTTAGGCCAGAAACAAAGGATTCTTCAATCTGCGGAGGTATAATACTGAAAGGAAGATCTAAAACACGGAAATATTCCTGTCTCCTTAGAGAACCGGATGCCAAAACGATTGGTTCCATAAAACCTCTTTTTAAATCGTATTCATACCCGCCGGGACTCTAAAATAAGAACCAATGAATATGAATACGGAAACTATACCGGACTTTCTAAAAAAACGGTTTGGATTATGATTGGACGGCTAGGGTAACGCTGATTACATTGACTCTGGACTTTTGACCGCAATCAGTGTTTCCTCAGGGGGTTCATGCTCCGAAGCGTAGTTCGTTCGGTTTTTTATTTTTCCATTTGAGTTGAAAGGAAAATTTCCAATCCCATTTGTTTAACTTGATCTTGAAGTTCTTCAATACCGTCTATGTGGACATCCTCATCATTGAGAATTTCCTGAAGAAAACTCTTCGTTGCATTGTCCAGAGACTCCATACAAAGGGCAATGGCGGCATTGTACCGTTTAATGGTATCTTCTTCGGCTGCGTGATCAAAAGCCAGCTGACCGGGCACATCCTGACCAATATTGATTTTTTCAAGCTGGCTCACTTTGGGAGTACCTTCAAGGAAAAGAATCCGTCCAATCAATTTTTCCGCGTGGCGCATTTCCTGGATTGCCCTTTTCTCAAAATGACTGTGAAGTTTGGCATATCCCCAATCTTCGCACATTTCCGCGTGAACGATGTACTGATTAATTGCGGTCAGTTCCCCCGCCAACAATCCATTTAACGCATCAATAACGTTTGCATTGCCTTTCATAACATACTCCTATTTTATAATGATGTTTCAAGCGAAACATGGTTACCTGTTTTTTTATCAACTTTTCCGCACATAAAAGCAATTTAGCCCCCAGGGAAACTGCTTTTATGTAAAATAAAGCTAATTTCCGGTATTCGAAGAAGAATTGTTGTTGGCGGAATATTTCCTCAAAGTTCCCAGAAGTTCCTTCGCCTTATTCTTAACCGGCCTGATATAAGATCCTTCCGAAATACGGATGATAGTCCGAACCACCGCCGGGTCCTTGATGCCGTCGTTTGCCTCGGCGAGTTTCGCGAAAGCGTCTAAAGCGGACAGCGCCAAAAGATTGTCGGGATTCAGAACATCGAAACGGGTAACCACCCAGGAAATTGTCTGTATGATTTGATCTTCTTCATCATTGCCGATCTTGCCCAGCGATTTTACCGCTTCCGTAAGAACCATAGGCTCAGGATCGGCCAAGAGGACCTTTATCAAAGTATCTTTGGCTTCCTCCGTTCCCAGCTCTCCGAGATACACGGCCGCCTTTGCGCGGACATCAGGATAATTATTTACCAAACGGCCGTTTTCCCAGGTTTGTCTGACGGTTCCTTCGAGAGCTAAATATTCCAAAGCCTGCCGAATCTCCTCACTGGTATTTCCGCTCGCAATAGATTCATCTATATATTCCAAGGCCACCAATTTCATATCCCTGCTGTCCGCGCGGCTTTGTTCCCGAATGATCATGAGTTCAATTGACTGTTGAAGATAGGATTCTTCAACAGACATTTCCTCATTACTGTTGGCATCTCTGGAATTTCCTGAACTTTGCCCAAAAGCCGCGGTTAACACAACGGCAAAAATTATCCCGAAAACAATGAAACGCTTTACGGTGACTATCATGTATCCTCCTATCGCCCCTTTAGTTTCTTCGCACACAACGGCATATGTCGGGGCTCTTGCCGCGCTGCGTTTATTGTTTAACGCACCATATGCAACCTATTATGGTGCGAGACACGCACCTGCTATGGTCCGTTTCCTCCGTGTTTTTTTCGGAAGCTCTCCTATTATTATACCATATAATTAAAAAAATACACTAGGGCAGCGCTGATTTATACGGCAAATCAAATACGGCATAATCACCTCTCCTTCTGTTATTTCCCCCTATTATATTATCCAACGATTTTCCAATTGCCTCCTTCTTTTTCCAGATTGTAAAGTATCAAGCGTTGGCCTTTTGACGTGATCGTAAAGGCTTTTACCTGGTTTGTATCTATAAATTCAATATCGTCAACACGGTCATTAGCGCGGGAAGGAACAACCACATACATAAAATAATCTTCCGCGCTTCCAAGAACAATTTTCTGGTTTTTAAGCCGAGCCGATTCGGACAAACGGCTAAGGAACCCTGGATCGCTTATAACATCCAAATAGTTCTGACCTAAATAAGTGACCCATGTACCGTAATCCCTGTTTCTGATAATCCGATTAAGTTTTTCTATAAGCAGCTGGACATCATTTTTTGCTTCATCAAATATTTCCTGCGTAATAGAAGAAGGATCAAACGTTTCTACCGCTACTTCTGTTGCGTGTTCTTCTTCCTCCGGAACCGGAGCTGCTTCTTCAACAGGAAGAGAAGGAATTAACACTTCTGGTTCCTCCACCGGAACATCGGCAGTTGCGCAGGAGAGAATCACAAGAGAAATACAAATTATCATTCCATATATTTTCTTCATAGGAACCTGCTTTTGATAAAAAAATGGCGAATTGGAATTCTGAATTCCAATTTCCGGATAGACGGATTCCCTGCAAAACGTGAATAGTTCTGAAATAAATCCAGACTTATTATATATCAAGATGTTTAATAAGTCCATAAAAAAATAAAGATTAAAGAGCAATGAACAAGTATAAAATGATTGGAATGTAATTGTGGCTCGGAAAAATTGATAACATACTATATGTGCCCATCGAATCGAAGGTTCGCGCTCTGCTGCGCGGTTCTTCATTGTTATTTTTTTATTCCCTTTCGCCAAGCATTTCCATGTAATATCTCGTTTCAATTTTGGACGCGTCAATGCCGGTTTTTTTCAGAACTTCAAAAAGCCGTTTTTTGGATAAAGCGATGAATTCCTCATCATTCTGTTCCGCGATAATTTCCAGCTCGCAAAACCATCCAAGTCCTTTGATTTCGGAAAGTTCGACCGTAATATCATTATAATTCCAGGACCAGCCCTTTTTTTGTTTTGAAAGTCCTTTGACAAGGCTGAAATTTGAAAGCAATTCTTCAAATGTGGATACATTGGAAATATCAAATTCTTTCTCAACATTAACTTCCATATTTGTCAGGATTTCTTTCTTTTTAAAACAGACGCGTGTAATACGATGCTTTTTCCCATCCGCATTGGTAAATGATTCTTCCCTAATTCTTATTCCCGATTTCAATTCCGGAAAAAAAGGGTTCATTTCCGCCGGAACGATCCAGTAAGAATCAGATTTTTCATAAAATCCCGAAAATTGGGCAAAATGATCAATATGATTTTTCACCGTTTCCCAATCGTCCGCCCAAGCTTTTATTTCAAATTCCATAGCCGCAATGTACCCGCCTTTGTATTCAACGTTTATGCTGTAATTATGATAAATTTTCTGATAAAAAGATATAGAAAGACTTGCGTTTTTTTTCAAATTGGGTTATAAATGACGCGAGGGGATTAAAAAGCGTAAGGATTTTCCTGAAATATTGTGCCGCCGCGTTTATTTGTTGTTAGTTAATGTAAAAAATGTTATTTACCGATATTAATATCTATGAAGCTTCGTTTCCGTTTTCTAATTTTCTTATTGATATTGGTGGTAACCCGTGTTTCTTCGGAAGAAACGGTNNAAAGGGGGGAGACCATCTATTCTATTGCTCGATTATACAAGGTTGAGGTGCAAGCTGTTTTAACTCTGAATAGTATCAGCGACCCTTCAAGACTTTCTGTGGGGCAGAGAATCAGAATTCCTTCGGATGCTGATGCAGCGGTAACTCGTGTTTCTTCGGAAGAAACGGTTCATGTGTTAAAAAGGGGGGAGACCATCTATTCTGTTGCCCGATTATACGATGTCAGTGTACAAGCTGTTTTAACACTCAATGATATTAGCGATCCTGCAAGACTTTCTGTGGGACAAAGAATTAGAATTCCTTCGGGTAGTAATGCTGTAGATAACGCGGTTTCTACTGTTCAATCACAAACTTTTGCTGAACATGTGGTTGTGAGGGGCGAAACCTTGTATGGGATTGCCAGACATTATGAAATAAGTCTTGATCTTCTCAGGTCAACAAATAATTTGCCTAATAATTTTCTTTTGAAGGAGGGATATGTCCTAAAAGTACCTTCGGATGCGGCACTTGCAAGAACCGGTCCCGTACAACCGGAACTGCCCCTGACACAGGGTTCTGTTACTGATATGATAGAACCGAGAACGGCAGTTGCTGAAACTATCGATGATTCAGTCATCTGGCCTGTTTCTGTTAAAGAGCTAGCCTATATGACGGGCAAACTTGACGGAGTAATGCTGTTAGGGGAAAAATCCGAAGCGGTTAAATGCCTTACTCAAGGAACCGTTGTTTCCGCGGGACCGTACCGGGGTTTCGGCAAGGTCGTTATCGTTCAGCGGACAGGAGGGTATCTTTATGTGTATGGAGGTTGCGAAAGTTTAAGTGTAAAACAAGGTGATAGAGTAGCTCCCGGGACAGAACTGGGAAGATTAGGCGTGGATCCTGTATCAGTAAAGCCGCAGTTATTTCTTCTTGTCCGTCAAAATAATGTTCCCCTGGATCCTGCAAAAGCGCCAAGAAATTAATTTTTTTCAAGTTTTATGACGAGAAATGAATCGAACTAAAACCTTGAATGGGAATGTGTTGCATATTTTTTATGTATGTGCTATGTATGATACATCAATAAAAATATCAATAATTTAGATACGAAAAAAAAATTATGTAATAAAAAAAGAGGTCATATGTCAAAATCAGCGGTTACTAAGGGAACGAAAAAGAGTTCGATTGGGCGTGAAAAAGGGATGTTGTTAAATACAATGGGAAATTATGATGCCGACGACAAGAAAAGCCGAAAAACCAAAAAAACTGGTGCCGGAGAACTTGTCGCAAAGAGCGCTAAAAAAACTAAACAAGTGAAGGAAACCGATCCTTTAGCATTGTATTTTAAGCAAATATCGAAATTCCCGCTGCTCAATGTTCAGGAAGAGCAGTCTATCGGCGAAAAAATTGTTAAAGACCGAACCCGGCTTGCGGAACTCGACAAGAAATTTGCCAAGAAAAAAGATGATGAAAGTTACAGAAAAGAACGTGCCATTTTAGAGAACTCTCTTTTACAGCACAAGAATATGATGATTAATGCTAATCTTCGGCTGGTTGTTTCCATTGCAAAAAATTATCAGCACCGTGGACTTTCGCTTCTGGATTTAATTGATGAAGGAAATATCGGCCTTATAGAAGCCGTAGAGCGTTTTGATTATACAAGAGGATGCAGGTTCTCGACGTATGGAACGTGGTGGATACGGCAGGCTATCATTAAAAGTATCGCGGACAAAGGCCGGGTTATCCGGATTCCTATCCACATGCTTAATACGATTAAAAAATGTTATTTTGTTGCCAAACAGCTTACCCAGGATTTAGGGCGGGACCCAAGAGAAGAAGAACTTGCCGAATATTTGGGAATGCCTCTGTCAAAAGTAAAAGAAATTGTTAAACTTTCCCAGGAAACCACCAGTTTGGATACCATCGTTGCGGACGGAAATTTAACAAGATTGGCGGATCTTATAAAAGATGAATCCATGGGCGAACCTTTTGAAAGAGTTTTCTCGGTAACGCTCCAGGAAACGATGGAAGAAATTCTGTCTCATTTGTCCGAGCGGGAAGTGAAAATCATACAGCTCCGTTTCGGTTTGGCCGGTGAAGGCCCGCTTACCCTGGAAGAAACGGGAAAACTGTTAGGAATTACCCGCGAAAGAGTGCGGCAAATCCAGGAACGGGCAACCTTCAAACTCAGAAACATAAAGGAACTCAATGAACTGAACGATAATCCCTGAGAAAATACTGATTCATTCATTATAGTTATTACCGGTAAAAAAAGCCCCGAAGCAGTCTTTGGGGCTTTTTTGTTTCAAATTAAATGATGGTTCTACTACCGCAGGAGACTCGGTATCCAGGTTGAAAGAGCCGGAATATAGGTAACGAGCAGTACAATTGCCAATTGAACCAGCAGAAACGGAACGACATATTTACATATTTCAAGAAACGGTTTTTTGAACCGGTATGTTGCGAGAAAGAGATTCATCCCCACGGGCGGCGTTAAAAACCCCACTTCCAGGTTGATAACAAAAATAATTCCCAAATGTACCGGATCGATTCCGTAAGCTTGTCCCAAAGGAACGATAAGA
The DNA here is from genome assembly GCA_002293455.1 of Treponema sp. UBA937. Lineage (GTDB taxonomy): Bacteria > Spirochaetota > Spirochaetia > Treponematales > Breznakiellaceae > UBA937. The sequence continues at coordinate 54,963 of DBDH01000009.1, read as the reverse complement.
GGAAGCACCACCACGATAGCGGAGAAAATATCCATCAAACAGCCTACAACCAAAAGTGCCAGGTTTAGAAGAAGCAGGAATACATATTTTGATTGAATTGTGGAAGCCATCCATGCAGCCAATTGCTGAGGGACCTGCGTATCGATAATGTAATACGATAAGGCTTGAGACAAGGCCAAAATCGACAGTACTCCGCCGATAATAGGTATCGCTTTGGAGAAAACTTTCGGCAGATCTTTAAACGGTATGTCGCGGTTGACGCATACTTCAATAATAAAAATATATACAACGGCGGCGGCTCCTATTTCGAGCGTCGATAAAATGCCGGTAAAGAATCCCGCTACAAGGAGAACCGGCAGCAGGATTTCCCACATCGATACTTTTAACGAAGAAAGAGCTTTTCTTATTTCAAATTTTTCAACGGGAATTTTATTATTAACAGAAGCCGCGATGCCGAAAAAAATCATGGCAAGAACGAGGATTATTCCCGGAATGATTCCGCCCGCAAAGAGGTGGATGGTATTCGTCATCGTAGCGGCCCCAACGAGAATTAAGGGAAGGCTCGGCGGAAACAGAAGGCCAATGCCTCCTACGGAAGTCAGAAGGCCAACCGTAAATTTTTCGGGGTATTTTGATTTTTCCGTCAGAATAGTGTAAAGAAGCCCGCCCAGAGCCAGAATGGTTACCCCCGATGCCCCGGTAAATGAAGTAAAGAACGCGCATATAATTACTGTAGCAATAATCATGCCGCCGGGAATCCAGCTGAAAAGACTCTTGAAAGTTAACACCAGCCGTTCACCTGCTTTGCTTTCGGAAAGGAAAAATCCTACAAGCGTAAACAGCGCTATCGGAATGATGTTTGATTGGGTTAAAGCTGTGTAAATCTGATTTGATACAACATCGATTTCCCCATAGGAACTTTGAATGAGCAGAAAAGATAAAGCCCCCATCACGACAAAAAGGGGCGCGCCCAGGAAGGCTGACGCAATGATAATGATAACTGCCGGAATTTTAATGTAATTAGCAATAATCACCAGGGTGTCATTGATGTTCCATGCCCAATCAGGGGAATCAAAACCCCAAATGATTTTTGAAATAACAGGGAATGATAAAAGGGTTCCCAGTACAATGGCGGCCCAGGCAAGAATCTTAACCGGAATTTTTCCGGTAATTGACCGCGCAAAACGTACCGCCATTACAAGGTAACCCAAAGGCATGACAAGCGCGATGATTTGATCCGGAATGAATCCGATCATTTGCCAGGGACTTAACCCGATATAAATAAATGACGCGGAACACCATGCTGTCATAGTACAAATAAACGCGGACAAAAGGTTTGATGTCAAAGAAATGACATACTTCGCCTTTTCATTTTTTATGTACTGAACTATCGCGATAGAAAGATGTTCTTTTTTCCGGGTACATATCATGCCGGAAACAATTCCCAGCACTAAAAGCAAATGGGCCTGAATTCCCGCGGAATTCAGAACTCCTGTACCGAATAACCTCGCGGCAATATCAATAACTGGTATAACCGCTAAAAACAGTAAAGATACCCAGCAGAAAACATCCTCAATCTTCCACAAAACGCTGTACTTTTCTTTTTCCGTCTGTTTCATAGAACTTCTACTTTGCCCGGTATTCATTCAAGATGCGCATCATTTGATCGTAGATGGCTCTGTCAAAAGTTGTGCCGATTAAGGATTGGATTCCCGCCTGCGTTTCTCTGTACCATGTTTCCTGTTGAGCAGGCGTGATGGTATTAATAGTAAGCCCAAGACCGGCCATAGCTCGAATGGATTCTTCTTCAAGATTTGAGATAGAAGCGTTCAATTCGCTTTCCATTCTTCTGTTTATTTCCATAAGCGCCGCTCGGTACCTTTCCGGAATCATCCGCCATGCATTGCGGCTTAACACCATCCCCCCAACAAAGGGACAAATATTGATGCTTGCCATGTTTTTGGCAATAGCGAAAGCCTGCAATCCTCCTACCATGAGGGGACTTGAATAAATAGCGTCCACCATGCCGCTGTTCAGGGCCATCAATGTCTCATTCATATTGACGGGTACGACATTAAATCCCATAACTTTGAATGCCTGGGTAAGTTCCGCTTCTAAAGGATTTGTACTCAATTTTTGGGATTTTAGATCAGCCGGAAGAAATACGGGGCGTCTGGAAAAAACTTTGATCCATCCCGCTTTTGACCATGCGATGGAAACAAAGCCTTTATCTTCGATGTTGCGTTCCAGTGTAGCCCTTAATCCTCCGATTACCGCGTCGAGTTCCCCTTCGTTTCTGATGGTAAAGGGAGTACTGAGGGTCAGCATTTCAGGAGTGATTTGATTTAGCCCGAATGCCGTCAGCACTCCTCCCTGGAGCTGTCCCAATTTGATTTTGCGGATAATATCCTCTTCGTTTCCCGCTACGCCGTTATGGTAAATTCTCACTTCCACTTCGCCATTTGTAGCGGCCGCCCAATCCGCAGCCATTTTGTTAAGCGCCGCTCCGTAAGGGGTACTTTCCGGAGCTACCGACGCGATTTTAATAACTTGCCTTCTCTGTGCAAAAACCGGCGAAACACTGATACAAAACACAATACTCAAAACAGTAAAAAGTAATATACTTCTTAACTTCATAATAATCTCCTGCTTACGCCGCGCGAGCGGCGACGTGAATCGAAGTCACCGCGAAGCGGTGGCACAATCTCCTGCTTACGCCGCGCGAGCGGCGACGTGAATCGAAGTCACCGCAAAGCGGTGGCACAATCTTTTCAATTTGTCTTAAAAGTCATATAAATATTCATCTTCTCCCAAATCGATAAACAACTGCGGCGCCGTACTCAGAAGATACCGGGCCTTCCTTTGGGAAAGAATATTCATCAGTCTGATGTCGGGATTTACGTCAACATCGACAGCCAGGGCCTTGTTCAAATATTCCTTGAATCTCGGATAATCTTGCGCGGACACACAGATTGATGCAGCAACGGAAACATAGGGACCGGCGCTCAATCCGTTTGACTTTTCTACTGCTTTAAGGAAATGTTCTTCCGCCAGGGCTTTATTGCCTCCCATCGCCTCCGGAACCGATGAATAGAACAGTACATAAAAATCATCCAGAGCGCCGGAATTGAAATCGGGATCGAGCTCATAAGCGCGGTCAATTAAGGCCTTTAATTGAGGAAGCCTCTGCCCCAAGGCCAGATCAAAAGGAGTGATAGAGTAAGCCGATAAATTTGCGGCCACATACCAGTAAAGGGAAGCAACATCTTCTTTTTTTAACTTAGGAAGATAGGTTTTAAGCTGTTCCATGTCGGCGGCAGAGATTCCGGGATATTTTTTTTCAAAGCCGTCTTCAAGGATTTTTGCTCCGCGAAGGTACAGATTTTTCGCCCTTAACCGTTCAATCTCTTTTTCCGCGTAGGCGTTTTGGGGAAGCTGATCCGCGGGCCCCTGCACAAAAGCATTTGCGTACATGACAAAGAGAGAACCGGTCATCGTTATAAGACCTTCATGATCCGGATTTTGGGAAAGAAGGACTTCATACATTTTGATCGCGAAAGGAATCGCGTCGCCCACGAGTTCCGGATCGTTGTCACCGGTAAAAACGCTGCCGCTTCCCTGAGATGTTAACGCATTAGATACCGCGTTAATGGCCATTTTATTGATAGAACAGGATGACAGGATACAGATGAATAACACAATCGATATGCAGACAATTTTTATTTTCACTTCCTCAACTCCCTTACTCATTATTATACCATTTGTCAAAGAATTTCCATCTTCCCCGGAGCCCAGTATACAGAAAATCCTAAAAAAATGAAGAGACTTATGGTTTCTCGAGCTTGTTGCAAAACTCGGTTAGTTTTGCAACAAGTTCTTGCATTTTCTCGCCTAAAGGCTGCAAAAATGCATTTTTAAGCAGTTGAAATTGCAAAAACTGAAGTTTTGCAATTTCCTCTCTTGATAAACATTTTACACACGAACATTTTGCACGAATCCTTCCCTATAACAATTCCTTTCTTCCCTGTTCTTTGATTTGTTCTACAATTTCTTTAATTTTCTGGGTTTTTCCTTTTTGTGAAATTAATACCGACGCCGGAGTTCCGTCTTTTCCCGAACGGACAACAACGATGAGATCATTCACTCCGCAGACGGCAACCGGAATATCGGCATTGATATAATTATTTTCCGCGTCAACAAGAAAGGCATCCGGGTTTGCGTCTTTTGTTAACTTTGCGTATTCGTCCCAGCTTCCTACATCATACCATTCAAAAGAAGCTTTGACCATAGAAACATGACCGCATTTTTCGGCAAGGGCATAATCAAAAGAAATCGATTCAACATCCCCGTAGGCTTTTTCCAGTCCTTCCCATGAAGAAAGCAGTGCAATTCCATCCTGCATTGTGTAGGCTTTTTCATCCGGGCTTTTCAGCAAAGAAAAAGGCATCGAAGCCGACGGAGTATGTTTGGTGATTTCGTCCAGCATGAACCGGTTTGAATATGCGAACATTCCGGAGTTCCAAAAAAAGTTTCCGGCTTTTACATACGATTCGGCGCTTGCTTTGTCGGGTTTTTCCCGGAATCCGGAAACCGCAAAGGTGCCCTCCGCGATAGGATTTGACGCTTCGATGTATCCGTATCCTGTTTCCGCGCTTTTCGGCACAATGCCAAACACAACAAGGCTGCCTTTCGCCGCTGCCTCCGCGGCTTTTTTCACATCCTCCACAAAATTCCGTAAAGGTTTGATGATATGATCGCTTGTCAATACCATGACGAGTCTATCTTGATGAAAAGTTTTTTCAAGATAATAAGCGCCGCAGGCGAGGGCAGGGGCGGTGTTTTTTGCGGAAGGTTCGGGAATAATAACAAGATGCCGCAATTGATCTTTGTCTAAACGCTTGCAGGATTCAATCACGTGCGGAATATGGGTGACTCCCGCGATAATGACGGCTTTTCCGTCACCTTTCATGTCGATGACCGCGAAAGCCCTTTCCAAAGCCGCGTCGAAAAAGGAAACATCTCCGGGGATAGATAAAAATTGTTTTGGTTTTTTAGAACTGCTTGCCGGCCAAAGCCGGGTCCCGGATCCTCCCGCCATAATAATACAATCATTGCATATCATAACGTTCAGTATAAATTAAGGATGGGCAAAGATCAATTATAAATTAGCCTGTCGAAGGGCGCTCGAAGCGTGGTCGCTGAGGCACTCGAAGCGTCGGTGGTTCGAGTGCCTCAACCACCGAAGTGTATACCCGTCGCACCAAGCCGCAATTTCATTTTTATGAAACGAACGTGTTTGCCGATGATTATCATCTTGCCGATGATTTACATTTTTTGTAATATATAGACATGGATATTGTTACTTTAGGAAATGAAATTTTGCGGCAGAAAGCCGATCCGATTGAAGAAATAAATGATGAAATTGTGCAGTTAGCAAATGATATGATTGTGCGCCTTGATCCTAAAGAAGGAATCGGTCTTGCGGGGCCGCAAATCGGCGTTATGAAACGGATTTTTATCGTGCATATCGAAGGCGATGAACCGCGGGTTTTTATCAATCCTTCTATCATAAACACTTCGGAAGATGAAATTATCTATGAAGAAGGCTGCCTTTCTATTCCCGGCGTTTGGGCTGATGTAAAGAGGCCTTCGGTTATTCAGGTTCAGGCCTGGAACGAAAAGGGCAAACCTTTCAGGGTTGAAGCCAAGGGAATTATGGCGCGGGTAATTCAGCATGAATATGATCATCTGGAAGGGGTTTTGTTTGTGGACCGGCTTCCCGAAGTAAAGCGTTCCAGACTTCTCGCGAAATATGAAAAACTGAAGCGGGCATAATGCGGATTATCTTTGCCGGAAGTCCCGCTATTGCCCTTCCATCCCTAAAGCGTTTATACGCGATGTATTCCGCCGGAAAAATCGAGCTGGCAGGAATCCTTACCAATATGGACGCTCCCAAAGGCCGCCGGGGACTTCCGGAACCGACGGAAGTAAGCCTTGCCGCGGAAGAATATTCCGCGCTGTTGAAAGAAAAAGGCCTTGATCTTCCCCTTGTGTTCAAGCCTGAAAAACTTGACGCGGCGTTTCGGGAAGCGGTATCCGCGTTAAAACCGGATTTGCTCGTATCTTTTGCTTATGGTAAGATTTTTGGTCCCAAACTGCTCGAAATTTTTCCCCTTGGGGGCATCAATATTCATCCTTCGTTGCTTCCCAAATACCGGGGCCCTTCTCCTATTCCATCCGCAATCCTTAACCGGGAAGCCGAAACAGGTATTACTATCCAAAAACTTGCGAAGGAGATGGACGCGGGCGATATTCTTTTGCAGGAAAAAATCCCTCTACATGGGGATGAAACAACATTTTCGCTGAGTGAAGATGTTTCTTTAAAAAGCGCCGGTCTTTTGGAATCTGTTCTGAAAGGCTTTTTATCGACAGGTTCTTCCCTTAACGGTACCCCGCACAGTACCCCGCAGGATCATACAAAAGCCGTGTATTGCAAATTAATTGAGAGGGATGACGGGCTTATTTCCTGGAATGAAAGCGCCCTGGAAATTGACGCGCGGATTCGGGCTTATAATCCCTGGCCTCTTGCCAGAACCATGCATGATGACAAAGACCTTTATATTCTTGAAGCAAAGCCTCATTTGAATTATCCTGAAACAGACAGCGCTTCTGTAAAAGAAGGGACCGTTCTAGGCATAGACAAAGGGGCGGGTATCCTGATAAAAACAAAAGACGGGATATTGGCTTTAACGCAGCTGCAATATGCAGGGAAAAAGGCTTTGGATTGGCGTTCTTTTTTAAACGGCGCACGGAACTTTATCGGTTCTGTTTTAGGGCAGAACATCGATATTAAGGAATAGTACATGGGTTTTAATTTTGACGGCATCGAATCTTATGTTTCTGATCATATAAAATTGTTTATTTCGCTGGTCATAGGGACGCTTGTTTTTGCCGGAGTTGTTGCTCTCGCGGTTTTTTTTATCGCGATACGAGGCAGCGAGCAGACAATGATTCCCGATGTTCAAGGGAAAGAATTATCCCAGGCGTTACTGGAACTCCAGGTAAAGGAATTGTATCCAAGAATTCAGCTTCGCTATTCCCAGTCGGCTTTTGAGAAAGGCACGATTCTGGAGCAGGATCCCATGCCTGGTACTATTGTAAAAGCCGGCCGGAGAATAAGGCTTGTGGTCAGTCAAGGCGTGATTGTTGATACCCTTTCCGATTACATCGGCAGAAATATCGATGATGTGAGGATGGAAATTCAAACAATAGCCGCGGCGGCCGGCCGGCAGTTTCTGTCTTTGAAAGAACCTTTTATGTATGAATTTTCCACCGAGGAAGTGGGAACCATTCTCCAGCAAAATCCTGAATCAGGTTTTGCGATATCAGGTCCCACCGAAATTGATTTTGTGATCAGCAAAGGTCCGGAAGATGCTATGATCAAAGTTCCCGATCTTGTCGGTCTTCCCATTCCCGATGCCCTGGAAGAAATCGCCAGATCCAGCGCGGCTTTCAGTTTTTCCGTGCGGATCGCCTCTGAAAGGGATGTTCCCGAAACCGTGGTATTCCAGCGTCCAGCTGGGGGTACCATTATCGGAGCGGATCAGCCGGTCGCCATTGTGGTAAGCGCGCCTCCGGCTCTTCCCGAAAATGAAGCATTCGGTCTCTTTACGTACACACTGCCTGCAAATCCCTATGCTCTTGCGGTCCGCCTGGAAGCCGTCCTCCCCAATGGCGAGCGGCGAAGGATTGCGGCTGTAGATCATCTTGGCGGCGAAATTACAATCCCTTACCATTTACCTGTGGGATCAACGCTTATTTTGACCATGCTTAACCGGGAAATGGCGAGGGAAGAAGTGAAAGCCGCGGAAGTTGCGCCTGTTCAGGTTTTGAACTAGGGGATAAAAGCCAAAGATCAAAAACAGATAAAATACGCGATAATGATTGAATTGAAAGAAGTTTTTAACCTATAATAGATAGTATGAAACTTATATTTTTAAGCATGATGTGTTTTTTCCTCATGCTCCCGGTTTTCAGTCAAGGTGGTTCTTCTTTCCGTCAAGAAGGAATTGCTTCGTGGTATGGAGAAGCGTTTGCCGGAAAACCCACCGCGTCCGGAGAACTATTTAATCCGGAGGCTCTGACCGCGGCTCATCCGACTCTTCCTTTTGGTACTATGGTAAAAGTAACAAACACTCACAACGGAAAACAGGTTATCGTCAGGATAAATGACCGGGGACCTTTTGTGGCGGCCCGGATTATCGATTTGTCGGAACATGCCGCGAGACAATTGGATATGATCTTCACCGGTACGGCTCCTGTCATTGTTGAAACGGTAAATTCGCCGCCGCAGAGTAATGCTGTGCCGAATAAAAATGCCGAAACGGTTCCAGCGATTGCGGTTGCTGAGGCTGTTCCGGAAGAAAATCCTGAACAGATTTCGGAGAACGAAAATCCTGAACAGCCTCAAGAAAACGAAAATTCGCCGCCTATAAGTGTCTATCCCGGAATGCCGCCTGCGGGAGACGGAAAGTCTTATCGCATTCAGGTAGGTGCCTATAAAATCGAAAAACACGCGTCCGATGTTTTTTCTACGTTACAAAACGCCGGCCTCACTCCGGCCTATGAACGTTACAACGATTTTTACCGGGTTGTGCTTGCTCAAATACAATCCGAAAACATACAGTCAACGGTGGACATTATTGCAAAAGCAGGTTTCGCGGAGATACTTATCAGGGAAGAGCGCTGACACACTTGAAGCAAAAAACGAGCAGTCATCCGTTACTCAATGAATGGCTGCTCATTATTCCCGCTGATTGCATTCCTTTATTAAAACTTTTCTACCATGGAAAGTCCGTTCGCGTCTACGATTTTTAGTCCCTTGTCGGCATCTTCCAATTTAAAGATGACCACGGCTTTTCCTTCTTTCCCTTCGAGGGACGCATAGAGATATTCGATGTTTACGCTTTCTTTCTGGAAAATTTCCATGACGTGCGCAAGGCTTCCCGGTTTGTCTTCAATTTCAACGGCAACAACATCGGTAATCCGTGTGGTAAAGCCTTCATCGTTTAAGGCTTTCAAAGCTTCCAGGTTTTTATCCGCGATGATGCGGAGAATTCCAAAATCGGCAGTATCCGCGATGGAAATGGCGCGGATATTAATATTTGCCTCTGCCAAAACCTTCGTTACTTCGCCCAAGCGTCCCGCGTTATTTTCAAGAAAAACCGAAATCTGTTTAATTTGCATCTACCTACGCTCCTTAAAAACGGGAAATCCCTGGAAGTACTGGATAAGCAGAGTCGAATACTTGCTCATCATTGAAACCTGTTCCGTGCTTCCCCGAACTCCCTTTATTATAATACATTAAATGCGATTCCGCTTAATTCTAAACGATTATTTTTTGCAGAATCTTGTTCAGTCTGCTATACAACATAACACATTTCTGCTTCTTTTTAAAGATACGGATAATTTAATTGATATCATGAGCCTCTTGCAATAACTATTCAACCTTAAACTTCGCAACCTCCCGCATCAGCATATCGATGTTTTCACGATTCTTCCCGGACAATTCATTGACACGCTGTACCGCTACATTGATCTGATCCGCACCAGCAGACATCTCGTTCATACCGTCGGCTATCTCCTGAGTCATCTTTTCCAGGTTTTTGCTCTCCCGAATTACCTCTTTCGAGCCTTCCAACATCTCCATTGATCCGCCCTTTACGAGCTGGGTCGTTTCATTTAATTCTCCGACTGATTCAAGAATCAGCTGGCTCCCTTGTCCCTGCTCTTCCATCGCATTACGGATATTCTCTTCCTGATCCGCAACTGTCTTCACTCCGCCGTCTATCGCTTCAAATCTCGCAAGTACATTATTCGTCGAGTCGGTGATTTTATCGATAGAACTCTTTATCTTCTTGAGTACCGCACTGATTGTCTTGGACTGCCCTCCGGAGCTTTCCGCCAGTTTTCTGATTTCATCGGCAACTACCGCGAATCCCTTTCCCGCTTCCCCTGCGTGAGCCGCTTCTATGGCGGCATTCATCGAAAGCAGATTCGTCTGGCTTGCAATGTTTTCCATAACCGCGTTTATTTCCAAAAGTCCTTCCGATTCTTTCGCGATTTCCTGTATGTCCACCGCCACTTTTTGCAGGCCGTTTCGTCCTATCTCAGAAGCCGTAGACAAATCCTGTACGTTATCCGCATTTTTCACCAGCGTCTGGGTTACAGACTTTATATTCGCCAACATCTCTTCGATAGCCGAGGAAGACTGGGTTACATTCTCAGTTTGTTTTTCCACATGATTGTTGAGCTTGCCGATATTTTCCGTTATCTGCTCCATAGTTGCGTTGGTTTCGGTAACGCTGGCGCTCTGATTGATGACACGGCCTTTGATGCTCTGGACAGTTGCGGTGATCTGATTAATTGTCGCCGCGGTTTCAGTCGTGTTGCCGGCAAGCTCCGTGGCAATATCAAAGAGAGACATGGACTGCTTTTTAATGACTATCACAAGATTTTTAATCTTGTGCAGGGTTTGATTAAAATAGAGGGCAAGATCACCGGTTTCATCTTTTGCTTTTACGGTGATGGTACGGGTCAGATCCCCTTCGCCCTGGGCAATCTCTTTGAGATTATCCGTTACGGTAACGATTGGTTTGGTCGTATAATGCAGGGCCGCGTAAGTGATAGCTGCCGCCGCTGCCAAAGACACCAAAGCCATAATTAACGTAAAGGTGGTCAATTCCTTTACCGGAGCCATAATAGTCGATTCCGCAAGGGTAATCATGATTGTCCAGCTCATATCTGAGTTGCCTATTATGAAAGGATACATGATGACTTCTACATTTGTTCCAAGAACTGGTGAATAGGTACTGCGTTCGAATTCTATACCTTCCGCCACAGCCGCGCTGGCTTCGTCAATATATTCGCCGAAAATCGTTTCTACCTCGGTCAGCATTTTGCCTACCCGGTCGGGCCGCAAATGCCCCAGAATAAAACCGTTACTGGAAAAAACCGTGAGTGCCGCAATATCATTGTAGTTTTTTATTACCTCTTGAACCCCGATCTGTATGGCGCTGATATCCAGCAAGAGCCCGACCCCTCCTACGGTTTCATTGGTTCGGGGATTGACGATCGGAACCATCATTCTGGTTAGATAACTGTCCTCTCCGTTTACATTTCTGAAAAAAGGCTGTTCTACCCGGTCCCGTTTTGAATTAGGCCCATTTAAATAGGCCATAGAATTTGCTACGTCCGTAGTGGTACGGGCTGTTATCACTCCGGTTTCCCTGGTGTAGGTTATGGCGTACTGACCTGCCGGGGTTGACCCGACCCGGTCTGTATAATCGGCGTCCATGCCGTCTACCGCATTTGGCTTCCATACGGTATACAGATTAACCAGCATGGGCTCCGCTTCTATGGTACCATGAAGCATACTGTCAAACCGATCCCGCCGGGTTTCCACCGGCACCTCTTCATAATCGGCCATTATCTCCGCCAGTGTACGCGCTATTCGTATGTAGCTGTCTTCACGGCCTTTCCAGTACTCAGCCTGCGCTTGAGCCAGATATCTGGCGCTTCTGAGGCTCAGATCCATGCTTATATTTGAAGCCTGATACAAAGATAATGACGCAATCCCCGCCACTACAATCGCAATCAGCACGATCACTATTAAACTCAGCTTGAATTTTATTTTCATGTATTTCTCCTTCTTGCCTGTCTTAATGCAGGATTATTGTGTACCATATTTTTTAGTCTTGCACTAAAAAACCCATACCACTTGCGCAGCATTGAAAAAATCACTCGTTTACGGGATTGAAAATTGCTTTTATAAAAATGTGTATTTTTACATAAAGAGTATCGCGTGTTTTCTTGAATACACAAGGAAAACAACAGATACAGAGAAAAATATAATGATTGTTTCAGATGTAATGTAAGATGTGTTTTTTTTAACTTGATTGAAAAGTGCGGAAAACACTTGTGTCTTATCTACAAGATTCATCCTTAACATGCAATAATTGTAATATCTAAAATTGATTATTGTCAAGGAAAAGTTTAAAGAAATGGCATTCTTTATGTTGGTTACAACAATAATATTTACGAACATAATGCTTATAAAAAAGTAGTGTAGTACAATTGACTTGTGTATCGAAAATTTATTGACTTTTCATGAAATTTATGCCAGTATTAATCTAGATAATGCGAAATATGTGGGAAACGCTTGCCTTGTAAATCTGTTGGCTCAGCCTTCGAAGGTTTGGATCCTTCTCTCCCCATCAGCCTTCCTTTATAGGAAGGTTTTTTTTGAGATATTAATGTTTGCGGACGGAGAAAAACGAATGGAAAGGCTTTTTTATGAAGAAGGGCTTCATTTTTCATGTCAACAATGTTCATCATGCTGCCGATATGATCCCGGTTTTGTATTTCTTTCCAAAAAAGATGCAGATATTCTGGCAGATGCCCTTAAAATGACGTATAATGATTTTATTGAATCCTATTGCAGATGGATTCCGGTTGGAGATGGATTAGAAAAGTTATCTCTAAGGGAACTCAGCAATTACGACTGTATCTTTTGGAAAAACGGAGGATGTACCGTTTATCCCAGCCGTCCGCTGCAATGCAGAACGTTTCCGTTTTGGCAGTCGATTCTTCATTCGGAAGCCGCGTGGAACGGAACAAAAGAAAGTTGTCCCGGAATGGGGAAGGGTGACTATCATTCCAGGGATGAGATACAGGTCCGGCTTGCGGAGCGTGAATCGGAACCTATCATTGAAAGAATGATAAGATAGGATTAATGCCAAAGTTGTGAGGAAGTAGATGCGTGTCCGTTTTTGGGGAGTCCGAGGTTCTTTGCCTTCGCCGCAGCTGCCCAGCCAGATAAAAAGTAAGATCTCCGCAGTCGTTGAACGTGTAACTCCCGATGATCTGGAAAACGCTCAAAGCAGAGAACGTTTTTTAGCGAATCTGCCGGAATGGCTTTTTGGCACCGTGGGCGGTAATACATCTTGCCTTGAAATCCGGACGGATTATAACAGCGAAAATGTTATCATTATGGATGCCGGTTCCGGCATCCGTGAATTGGGCATCTCCGCCGAAAAAGAACGGATAAAACCGAATCATTATCATATTTTTTTCTCCCATTTTCATTGGGATCATCTCATGGGGCTGCCGTTCTTTGGGCCGTCTTATAATCCATCGGTTAAGATTGATTTTTATTCACCAAAGGATTTTCTTGAAGAAACGCTCCGTGGGCAGATGGTTCCGCCTTATTTCCCCATAAGCCTTGATTCCATGAATGCGGAAAAACATTTTATCCTTTTGCAAAAAGACAACGATATTACCATTGATGATATGCACATTTCCTTCAAAAAAATGAACCATCCCGGTGATTCATATTCGTATTTGATATATGATGGGGTACATCGATTATTGTATGCCACTGATACGGAATTATCTTCCGCCGATTTTGAAAAAACAGAGGAGAATACCGCGTTTTTTCAAAATCTTGATGTCATCATTCTGGATTCCCAATACACATTGGGTGAAGCTATCGAAAAATATAATTGGGGACACAGCGCGTTCAGTCTTGCCGTGGATTTTGCGGCAAATTGGGGAATCAAACATCTTGTATTGTTTCATCATGATCCGACTTACGATGACAGAAAATTATTCAATAATCTTCAGTCCGCCAGATGGTACAAGGATAGAATAGGGATCAAAGGCGTTGAGATTTCTCTCGCCATGGAAGGAACGGAGATTGCTTTATAGCATGAATGATTTACGGGAACCGGGGCATCCAGAGGAGCCGGGAATTTTTTTCAATCTCGATGAATTAAAAATTCTCTTTTCAGGTTTAAAAACTCACGAAGAAGATTTGGCAGGTGATGCGAAAACGATGCTGAACAAGATAGAAAAAGTATTATACAATTATTTATCTATTCGGGAATTTGAGTTATTATCTTGTTTTGAGGGGAATGAAGCGGAGTGCACATGACTAAACCGCTGCGAATACTATTACGTACATTGGCGGCATCGATCCTTTTGATTCTCATATTCTTTGTTACAGGTGTTACTTTATTCATGTATTTTAACAGGCCGCCGGATTCTCTCCCTTCGATTGTTGATGAAGACATGCAGAATATGAGTCTTGAAAACGGCATTCTTATTTTGGAAGTTAAAAGCGGAGAAAGCGGCATGTCGGTGGGAAAAAGACTTGAAGAGGCCGGAATAATCAGAACGCAGTATTTGTGGGCAGCTCTTTCGCGAATCGATAAAGAACCTGTAAAAGCCGGGGTGTATTCGTTAGAGCTTCCCGCGACGCAAATAGACATCCGCTCGCTCTTAGTATCCGGAAAACAAATGCTGTTTACCGTAACCATTCCCGAAGGCGGGACTCTTAAAAAAACGGCGCGGATTTTGGAAGATGCATTAATTTGTTCCGCCGAAGATTTTCTTGCCGCGGCCCGCGATGAATCTCTATTAAACCATTACCGGATTCCGGGCAAAATGCCTAATAAAACGATGGAAGGCTACCTGTATCCCGATACCTATTTATTCCCGCGTTCATTTCCCGCGGCCAAAGTTGTCGAAAAAATGGCCGATACTTTTTTTGAAAAACTTGAGGATATTGCGCCTGTTTCCCTTTCTATGAGTCCCGAAGAATTGAACGAACGGGTTATTCTCGCGTCAATAGTGGAACGCGAATACAGGGTTGCGGATGAAGCGCCGCTCATGGCTGGTGTTTTTTATAACCGGTTAGATATCGGCATGGCGTTACAGTCATGTGCTACAGTTGAGTATGTTATTACTGAGATCCAGGGCAGGCCGCATCCGGAAGTATTATATAACAGAGACATTGAAATCCGCGATCCTTACAATACCTATATCCGGCCCGGCCTTCCGCCCGGTCCCATTTCCTGCCCGGGAGAGGTTGCGTTACGGGCAGTTTTTGAACCTGCCGAAAGCAATTATCTTTATTTCCGCCTTATCGATCCTGGTGCCGGCCGGCATTACTTTTCCAGAACCTTGGATGATCATATTCGGGCAGGCGTTCTGTACGTAAAGCGGAGCTCTTAATCAGATGGGCTTTATATCCGAAAGCACAATCAAGGAAGTCACCGCTAAAGCTGATATTCTGAATATTGTGGGGGAATACGTCCGCCTTGAAAAACGGGGAGGCAATTATTGGGGATTATGCCCCTTTCACAATGAAAAAACGCCTTCATTCAGCGTGAATCCTGAGAAAAACATGTATTACTGCTTCGGCTGCCACCAGGGCGGCGGCGCGGTCAATTTTATTATGGAGATGGAAAAAATATCGTATCCGGAAGCTGTCGAAAGCATCGCAAAGCGAAGCGGGATCGAAATTATTTACGAAAACCAAAACGCTCCCAGAGACGACGCGCGGAAAAGAAATCAGGAGGATTTGGAAGAATTGTACCGCCGGACAGCCGGAAGTTTTCATCATATTTTGATGGAAAGCCCTGAAGGACAGAAAGCGTTGCGTTATATAGTATCCAGGGGAATAGAAAAAGAGATGATTGAAAAATTCAACTTGGGCTATGCTCCCAGGGACAGAAACTGGCTGTTTCATTTTCTCACAAAAAAGGGCTATTCCGAAGATTTTCTTAAAACGAGCGGCTTGTTTTCCAAAAATAATCCTCGAATCAGTTTTTATACCGATAGATTGATGTTCCCCATCGCAAACAAAGAAGGAAAAACCGTAGCCTTCGGCGGGCGTCTTTTAGACGGAGACGGTCCAAAATATATCAATTCCGCCGAATCGGATATATATAAAAAGCGGGAAACGCTTTTTGCCATTCACCTGGCAATTCCCGAAATCCGGAAAACCAAAGAAGTGTATATCGCGGAAGGGTATCTTGATGTTATCGCCCTTCATCAGGCGGGAATTACCAATGCCGCGGCTCCGCTTGGAACAGCCTTTACCGATGAACAAGCCAGACTGCTTCGGCGCTGGGCGGAAAAAGTATATTTGATTTTTGATAATGATGAAGCAGGCCTTAACGCCGCGGTCAAGGCCATTCTTACCTGCCGAAATAACGCGTTGTCCTGTTTTGTGGTAAATTTACGCGGAAATCCGGAAAATTTGAGTGAATCCGCCGCCGCGGCATCCAAAGCTAAGGATCCCGCTGATATTTTGAAACAAGATGGCCCGGAAGCATTGCAAAAAAGCGTAAAATATATTACAACTGATTTTGAGTATCTGTTGAACCGAAGCCGGTCTCTTTTTGATCTTGCCAGTTCTGACGGGAAAGCGGAAGCGGCGGCTTTCTTGTTTCCGTTTTTGGAGACCATCGATTCGGAGATAGCAAGAGATGCGGCTATAGAAACTATTGCCGATAGATTTTTAATTGAACGATCCGCTGTAAAATATGATTTTGGCAATCGGAATATGCCCAAACGGACATCTGCAAAAGAAACAGCGTCCAATAGTTCCGGTCCAATCCGTATCAATGAGGAATTGTATTTACTCATTGCGGTATTTATACATAATGATTTTTATAAAAAGTTTCGTTCAACTCTTTCAATAGAGGAGGTTGAGGATCCAAGAGCAAAGGAAATATTTATCGCTCTGGAAGAATGGTATCGTAACGATTCCATGGGATTTGATGATTTATTGGCGCGTATTGAGAATGAAGAACTAAAACGTTTCATCCTGGAGAAAAGCGCCTCCGGAGTGTTTTCGGTAAATCCGGCTCAGATTATTTCTGACGGAATTAAAAGAATGAAAGTGAGAAGATTGGAACGCAGAAGCAAAGAAATCGATATATTGCTGCGTTCCGCAAAAAATGATGTGTCCGGAAATGATGTTGAAAACGGCCTCATGACAGAAAAGATACATATTAATGACGAATTACTTCGCCTGAAGGAAATGAATGAATGACAGATTTGCAGCTTGACCCTGCCGTTGTAAAGCTGATTGAATACGCGAAAGAAAAGAAAACTCTCTCCTACGAGGAGCTTTCTGATTTTTTGCCCGAACATATTGCCAACACTGATAAAATTGAACAAGTTCTAGCTTTGTTGGAAGCAAATAACGTCCAGCTTATTGAAGAAGATACTTTGGAAGAAGATCAATCTGAATCGGAACAGGGAAAAAAGGACGAACCCGAAAAAAAACGATTAGTTTACAGCGACAAAGAATCGTCTGTAGACGATCCTATCCGTTTGTACCTTCGGGAAATCGGCAAAGAAAACCTTTTAACCGCCGAACAGGAAGTTGAATTATCCAAGCAGATGGAAGACGGCGAAAACATCATCAAAGGGGTAATTAAAAAATCGGGGATGATTATTCCCGAATATTATTCTATCGCCCAGAGAATTTTTTCTAAGAAAGATATTCGGGAATTAGGTCTTTCCAAAAAAGAAATGACCGAATTCCTGACGGAAAGAAGAAGGCTCAATCAGTATTACAAAGAAACGCTCCGTGTGATAGGACAGGACCTTAAGGGCTACATTGAATTAAAACGGCGGCTTATTGCCCGCGGAACCGATATTTTTGAAGACAAAGAATTGTGTACTATCCGAAGCCGGATTCTCAGCATCATTAAAGACGCCGAAATTCACCCGGAGGAAATAACCGGTTTTTCCGATAAATTTACCCAGGCCGCGAAAAAAATCAAACGCTACAAAAGGGAGCAAGAGCGGATTGAAAAACGGCTCCGCGTTAACAGCTTGAAAGAACTCCGCGTTTTGGGCCGGGGTTTGACCATAAAAGAAGAAAGGCAGCGTTTTGAAGCGGAATTAGGCATTAATTCTGATGAAATAAAGGAATTTATCCGGCAAATCCAGGTTACCGAAAAGAAACTCCGCCAGATGGAAGCCGAGTTCGAGGAAACTATCGAGAACATCAACGCTATGGCTAAGGAAATTAACCGCGGCCGTTTAATGATGAAAAGCGCGAAAGACAGGCTGATAAAGGCAAATCTCCGCTTGGTGGTTTCAATCGCGAAAAAATATACAAACCGCGGACTTCATTTTTTTGACCTTGTTCAGGAAGGAAATATCGGTCTTATCAAGGCTGTCGAAAAATTTGAGTACCGGAAAGGCTACAAGTTTTCGACCTATGCTACCTGGTGGATCAGGCAGGCGATTACCAGGTCCATATCCGATCAGGCGAGGACTATCCGCGTACCGGTACACATGATCGAACAGATCAACAAAGTTGTCCGGGAATCACGGCAGCTTATGCAGGTTTTGGGCAGGGAACCTTCTGATGATGAAATCGCGGAAAAACTTGGCTGGACTTCTCAGCGGGTAAAATCCGTGAAAAATGTGGCAAGAGAGCCTATTTCCCTTGAAACTCCCATCGGGGAAGAGGAAGATTCTCTCTTAAGCGATTTTATCGAAGATAAAGATGTGGAGAATCCCGCCAACCAAACGGCGTTCACGCTGCTTCAAGAGCAGTTGTCGGGGGTTTTGTCCACGCTTCCGGCGAGGGAGCAGGAAGTACTGGAAATGCGTTTTGGCTTGAATGACGGATATTCTCTTACATTGGAAGAAGTGGGGCTTTATTTTAATGTTACAAGGGAACGCATCCGCCAGATTGAGGCTAAAGCGCTCCGCCGCTTAAGGCATCCAAAACGGAGCAGAAAGCTCAAAGATTATCTGGATCATTAATCATTTATCGTATATGATCGGTGGATGAAGCACTTTACATAATTGACCTTGAAGGGGAATCGATAATGGCAATTGAAGATACGTTTGAAAAGTTAAGAACTCTCCAGGATATTCTTTCCGAAAAGATTCGTCTGGAACAGGAAATACAGGAAATTCCGAGGATTTTGACAACCCAGGAAGAACTGCTTACGCGCCTGAAAAAAACGTTCATTGAGAAAAATCAGGAATATGAAAAGACCAAACAGTCACAGGCGGAGTATAAGAACCTTCTTGCCGAAGCGGAGGCCGCGAGGGAACGAGCTGAAAAAAATATGGATGCCATCAGTACTCAGCGGGAATATGAAGCGCTGGACAAGGAGATCCGGGATGCTTCCGAAAGAGAGGCGCAGTTCCGCAAAGATTTGCACCGGGAAGAAAAACTCCTCGGCGAGCTTGATGAACAGATGAAACAAAGCGCTTCGCTTATCGAACAGCAGGAACTGGATTTAGCGGAACGGCAGAAAGGAATTGAAGCTGAAATTGCCGAGAAAAACAAACAGGCCGCTGTTTTAGCGGAAAAAGAACAAAAAATCATCCCCGGTCTTGATCAGGAAGTGCTGTTTAAATTTGAACGGATTATCCGCAATAAAATGGGCCGCGGCATTGTGGCCATTAAAGGCGGTGTCTGCATGGGCTGCCGTATGATTCTGCCCGCGCAGTTTGCGAACAATGTCCGGGAAGGTGAAGAAATCGTCTTCTGTCCTTATTGTTCCCGAATCCTGTTTTATGAAGAATCGGACCAGGAAGCTCATGATTACTTTGATGATGATGACGCGGGAAGTCTTGCCGATTTGGATGATATGGATGAAGATGAAGAAGACGAAGAAGATGAAGATGATGACCGCGTCAGCATGGATTATGACGACTAGGGGTAAGCGCAAAGCGGCTTACCTTGGAGAATAGTGTATTCTCCTCTAAAACAATTAGTTATTAAGCGATGAATGGGATATCGCGGCGGAGGGTTCTCCGCTGAGGAAAGTCCGGGCTCCTAAGGGCATGGCGCCGGGTAACTCCCGGGCAGGGGAAACCCCTGACAGAAAGCGCAGCAGAAAGCAAACCGCCAAACTATGTTTCTTCCCAAAGGAAGAAACATAGTCGGTAAGGGTGAAAGGGCGGTGTAAGAGACCACCGCGTTTTCAGCAATGAAAACGGCACGGCAAGCCTCGCCAGGAGCAAAGTCAAGCAGCGGTGTATGAGCCCTTTCTTTACCGCGGGTAGACTGCTAGACAGTTTTGGCAACAAAACTGCCAGATAGATGGTATCCGTGTCATGGATATTCCATGACATTACAGAACCCGGCTTATAATTCATCGCTTTTTCTTTTCTCCCAACCAAACCTGGTTTGAACCATTTACAAAACGCTACATTGACTTTTTGGCATAAAAAGTATTAAATGAATCAGGCATTATGTTCAAAAAACGGTCAGGAATGGGTTTTAGCAAGTCTTCTTACAAGCAGCAATCATTGCTTAAGGCAGTCATTATTGTGATTTTAGCTGCCGGGGCGCTTTCTTTATCAGTTTTTTTTGTAATCCGTCAAAGCAGATTGGGAACGAATACGAGAGAGATTGTTCAATTTTGGGAAAACGGTATGTATGATGAGACGTGCCGTTTGGCGGCCCTGGAACTGGAAAAAAAACCGATGGACTTCTTTTTGCTGACTGCCTATGGTTTTTCTTCCTACCAGTTGGCGCTTGCTCAAATCAATAATCATGATACTCAAACGCATATTGACGCTTGTATCCGGGTTTTACGGAAAGCATTGCTGACTCGTAATGGAGCTAAAGACGCCAGAATCTGGTATGTGCTTGGGAAGGCTTATTATTTCAAAGGTCCTTATTATGCCGACCTTGCGGTGAAATATCTTGAAGAAGCTCAAAGGATGCATTATGAGGCTTCGGATATTCCGGAGTACCTTGGATTAGCCTATGCGGCAATCCAGGATTACCGGAATAGTGTGGCGGCATTGAGTTTGTCTTTGGATGCGGCCGCTTCCGCGGCTGATACTGCCGTTTCCGATTTACGGCTTTTAACCATAGCCCAATCCTATTTGGGATTAGGAGAACATGCATTAGCGAGGGCTTACCTCATACAATGTATTGAAAATTCCAGAGATGAAGATGTGGCTTTAAAAGCCCGGCTTCTTTTGGGTTCGACGTATCTTGCTTTAGGAGATACGGACGGAGCTGTATCACAGTTTAATATGGTAAACGAAATAAGCGGCGGAAATGCCGATGCTTATTATCAGCTTGGAGAAATTTACGCCGCGTCAGGAGATGCTGTCAGAGCCAGAGCGGAATGGAGAAAAGCCGTGGGGGTAAATCCTTCGCATGTCCCGTCAAGGGCAAGGCTTAATTAACGATGATGATGGAGGGGTTATGTTCAACAAAAACGCATCAGATATAGGTATTGATCTTGGAACGTGCAACACTCTTATTTATATACGTGGAAAAGGTGTTGTCATTAATGAACCGTCGGTGGTTGCTGTTGAACGGGGAACCAAAAAAATTGTGGCGGTCGGCGCCGACGCGAAACGGATGCTCTGGAAAACTCCCGGGAATATTATCGCTATCCGTCCCATGAGAGACGGGGTTATCGCGGATTTGGAATCAACCGAAAAAATGATCCGTTATTTTATTTCCAAGGTCATTCCCCGTTACCGTTTTGTAAAGCCTAGAATGATGATTGGGATCCCTTCCTGCATTACGGAAGTTGAAAAAAGAGCCGTTCAGGAAAGCGCTCTTAAAGCCGGAGCGAGGGACGTTGATACTATTGAGGAAAGCCTTGCCGCCGCGATTGGGGCGAAAATCCCTATTTTTGAACCCGTGGGGCACATGATCTGCGATATCGGCGGAGGCACCACCGAAATATCTGTCATCTCTATGGGCGATATGGTTGTTACAAACGCCATCCGTCTTGGGGGCGATGAATTCGATGAGGCTATCATAAAGCATGTCCGCAGCGTTCATAATCTTATTATTGGGGAGCAGACTGCCGAACGTTTAAAGATTGAAATTGGAAACGCTTCGCCGGATAAAACCATCGAAAAGATGGAAATTAAAGGAACCGACGCCATTACCGGGCTTCCCCGCCGCCTCGAAATCGATTCCGTTGAAGTCCGGGAAGCCTTAAAAGATCCTATCACCCAAATTATTGATGAAATTAAAGTTACCCTTGGACAAACTCCTCCTGAATTGGCTGCCGATATCGTGGAACATGGAATTGTTATGACCGGCGGCGGTTCGCTGTTAAAAGGGCTGCCGAAACTTATATCCAAGGAAACCGGTGTTCCCGTAATAGTTGCGGAAAACGCCATGGATTGTGTCGCTCTTGGAGCGGGTATGTATTTTGAAAATGCCAGAGGATTTGACAACAGCCGCAGTATTTATGACAGTCTGAACGGATAGGACATGAATGTTACGAAAGGGAGAAGGCCTTTAAAAAAGCGTTTAACATGGAATGCTTATGTGTTTATTTTTTTGACGGCGCTTTCGTTCACATTGCTGGTGCTTTCTTCCGGAAGTTTTATTGTCAATTTTAAAGACACAGGGCTTTCTGTTTTTTCCGGTGTACGCGGCACTGTTGACGCGGTAGGTTCTTTTGTGTCTAGGACAGTTCTTTCCGTAAAAGAACTGGCGACGCTTCGCGAAGAATACAACGAACTAAGCGATAGAATCAGCAGGTATGAGCAGCTGGAACGGAGTTCCGCCGAAATCAGGCAGGAAAATATCCGCCTGAAAGAACAGCTTGGATTTTCCGAAACCATCATTTATCGGCATATTCCCGCAAAAATTATCGCCCGCGATCCTGATAGTCTGTATTCGGCCTTTGTAATAAATAAAGGCCGCAGGGAAGGACTCAATGCCGACATGCCGGTTATCGCGTTCCAGGACGGAATGCAGGCTCTTGTCGGCAAAGTGGTACAGGCGGGATTTGTCGAAAGTCTTATCATGCCCTTATATGATACAAGCTCCTATGTTTCCGCCCGTTTTTCGGAATCCCGTTATGAAGGAATTGTTGAAGGACAGGGACGCTTTGAAGACGCCTTGCTTATGCGTTTTATCCGGAGACAGGCCGGAGAAGAAATACAATTTGGCGATATGGTTGTTTCCAGCGGCATGGGGAGATTGTATCCTCCCGATATAAATATCGGGCGCGTGGCAAAAGTGCTGGTCCAGGAATCTGAAAACACTATCGATGTTGAGCTTAAACCGTCTATCGATTTTTCAAAGCTGGAATATGTGTTTGTGATCATTACGGAAACCGCGGAATACCGCGCGGAATATCAGGGACAAAACGATGGTTAAAAATATTTTTTTCGCGTCTGTTTTTATCATTGCCGCCGCGGTCCTTCAATCGACGCTTCTCGCGAAAATAGCGCTTTATCACGCGGTCCCCGATTTAGCGCTCTTGATCCTTGTATACATTTCTTATGTGAATGGCATGATGAAAGGACAATTGACCGGATTTATCGGGGGGCTTTTTCTGGATTTTATTTCCGCGGCTCCCCTAGGATTAAACGCGTTGATAAGAACGCTTACCGGCGCAATCATCGGTTTATTTAAGGGAACTTTTTTCCTGGATTATTTCTTTTTACCGATGGCGCTGGGAGCCTCATCCACCGTAATGAAGGCCGTCTTTACTTTTTTTCTGCATCTTCTTTTTACCGAAGCCGTCCCCGCATACAGACTGGACATTCCGGTGTTTTGGGTTGAATTGATTATGAACACGCTTTTGGCTCCTTTGATGTTTGCCTTTCTGAGATTGTTCAGCTCAATTCTGATTGACCGGAGAGAACGCCGATGATTTCAGCAGACCAGTTTTCTAAAATAGATGTTAAGCCTGATATCAGGATAAAAATTCTTCAAGTGATATTTATCGTTATTGTGGCTGTGTATGTCATAAAATTATTCATGATGCAGGTTATCAGCGGTGAATTGTATCGTTTTCAGGCGCAGAGAATTTCCCAGAGAACCGTTATTATTCCGTCTCAGCGCGGCGAAATATATGACAGAAATTTTAACCGGCCGATGACGCTTAATACCGATTCCTTTGCCATCAACATTACTCCCGGAGAAATTGTTACCGGCGAAATACCGTCTGTTATAAGCCGTTTGTCGGAACTTTTATCAGTTTCCCGGGAAAGTATTGAACAAAAAGTTCCGCCTCAAATGTATAGGCTGTATCAGCAGATAGAAATAGCCGGCAATGTTCCGTTTGAAACAATCGCTGTTTTGGCTGAAAGGATTGATTCATTTCCCGGTGTTTCCTGGCAGTCAAAGCCCGTGAGAAATTTTGTGGATACCGGAAGCCTTTCTCATATTATAGGATACGTCGGCAATATCACCCAAGACGAATTAACCATGTTATATAATACAGGTTATAAACAGGGCGACATTATCGGAAAAACCGGCATAGAACGCCAATATGATGAACTCCTCAGAGGAAAAGAAGGACGTGAAGTCAGAACAGTTGATGTAAGGGGAAGGCGTATTGCCGGAAGTGAAAATGTTTCAAGAACTCCCGCGGTAATGGGAAACAATCTTGTTCTTACGATTGATAGATCAATTCAGATATTGGCGGAAAAAGCTCTGGGGAAACGGATGGGCTCTGTGGTCGTGATGCGGCCGAACGGGGAAATCCTCGCTATGGTATCGTATCCCTGGTATGACCCCAACATGTTCAACAGAAACGAACTGGGGGCGGCATACCAGGCTCAGCTGAATGATCCGCAAAAACCTTTTCTTAACCGCAGCATTCAGTCGAGTTATCCGCCGGCATCGACTTACAAAGTCATGATGACGACAGCCATACTTGCGGAAGGCACCTTTCCGCCTGAACAAACAATCGATTGTCTCGGAGAGGTCTTTTTCGGGGGACGGCTCTGGCGCTGCCATATCCGCAGACCAGGACACGGACCGGTGAATCTTCAGCAGGCCTTGGCCGAGTCCTGCGATATTTATTTTTGGGAAGTCGCAAGGGATCATCTCGGCATTGAAAGAATTGTGTCTTACGCAAGAGAGTTCGGATTCGGGGAAATTTCCGGCATAGATATTCCGGGAGAGATCGCGGGTTTTATTCCCACGCCTCAATGGAAAGAACGGCGGGAGCACGTAAAATGGCTCGACGGGGATACCATGAATGTCGCGATAGGGCAGGGGGCCACCCTTGTTACTCCCCTGCAAATGGCAAACATGATCGGCATGGTAATAAATGATGGAACCATCTACAAGCCGCATCTCCTGAAAGAAGTGAGGGATCCCGTAAACGGAGCCGTTATCAGAACAACACGCCCCGCGGTACTCCATAGAAATACTGATATTGGGGCGGATGTGTTTCAGGAAGTCCGCAAGAATATGCGTTCGGTAATCAGCGAGGGAACCGCGCGTTTTCCGTTGAATATCGATGCCGTACAAATTGCCGGAAAAACCGGGACAGGCGAGGTCGGGTTTGAAGACCGCTGGCATTCATGGTTTGCCGCATACGCCCCATACGATTCGGTTAATCCTGAAGAACAGGTAATTGTGTCGGTTATTGTTGAAGCGGGAAATACCTGGGAATGGTGGGCTCCTTACGCGTCGGCAATCATTTTCCAGGGCATCTTTGCCGATGAAACCTACGAAGAAGCGGTAAGAACGCTTGGACTGCAATACCTTATGCCGGTCCAGGGCCGGAGAGAATAGGAGGGAGAATCATGAAAGTAAAAAATGTTCTTGAAATTGATTTTCTGCTGCTCCTGTTTGTCATAGTACTGATAACTATTGGAATTTTCTTTATCTATTCTTCCGGAGTATCTTCCGGACGTCAGCTTTCAAACGAATATATAAAACAGATTCTATGGGCTTCCGCGGGAATAATTATCCTTATAGCTGTTTCTCTTATTGATTACCGGAGAACATACGATCTGTCAATGTACATCTATTTTGGGGCTCTGGCTCTCATATTGTATACCGTTTTTTTTGGACGGCTGGTGAACGGCGCGAGAGCCTGGATCGGTATTGGTTCATTCGGCATTCAGCCCTCTGAGTTTGCGAAAGTGGCAACAATCCTTTTTTTAGCCAGATACCTCGACGCGTCAAAACACAGCCGGAATGAATTCAAGCGATTTTTTGTTTCCTGCATGATCGTTTTTGTTCCTATGGGAATTATTCTTCTTCAACCGGATTTTGGAACGGCTCTCGTGTTTATTCCCATCCTTCTTGTGATGACCTCCGTTGCCGGAATTCCCGCGAAGTACATCTCGTTTCTGGGGATTTGGATAGGACTCACCGGTTTTCTAATGGTTGTACCTCTTTGGCAGCAATTTATTTTGCGGGGCGAATATCCCTTCCTTATGATTTTTTCCAATATCCGTTTTATTCTTATTTTGACGGCTTCTTTAATTTTGATTTCCCTTGTTTCCGTATACGGATTTTTCCGTTTTAAAAGAAAATATTTTTTCTGGGTAACATACGTATCGGCGATTTTGATTTTTTCTTTTGCCGCGTCTTTTCTCGCGAACAAAGTCCTCAGGGATTATCAGATGATGAGATTGATTGTCTTCCTCGATCCGAATGTCGATCCCCGCGGTTCGGGCTGGCAGATTATTCAATCGATTACGGCCATTGGTTCCGGCGGAATGTTCGGCAAAGGATTCCTTGAAGGAACGCAAAGTCATTACCGCTATCTCCCCCAGCAAAGCACCGATTTTATTTTTTCGATTCTCTCCGAAGAATTGGGATTTATCGGAGGAATATTTGTGTTCGCGCTTTTCCTGGGTATTCTTTTAAGGCTGATAAAAATTATTAAATCCACTTCCGATTTATTCGGCTCCTACATTGTTGCCGGAATCTCAGGGATGATCCTTTTTCACTTTATGATTAACGTAGGCATGACGATGGGCATTATGCCGATTACCGGAATTCCGCTGCTTTTTATGTCTTACGGGGGCTCTTCCCTTGTTTCTATCATGATTGCCATCGGTTTATGCCAAAGTATTTACATCAGAAGGTTTGATCATTAATGTCATCAACAAAACACTATATCAATCCCCTTGAAACATTAGGCGGTCTTTTGCTGTCTGTTGAAAAACCTGCCCGCTATACGGGCGGCGAATACGGACTCCTCGCAAAAAAAGAAGCGGCGCTTCAAATGGTGATTGCCTTTCCCGATCTGTATGAGATCGGCATGTCGAATCAGGCCGTCAAGATTCTGTATAACAACATCAATCGGCTTGATAACGTATCCTGCGACAGGGTTTTTGCCCCGGCTCCCGATTTTGAACAGCTTCTCAAAGAAAAGTCGATTCCTTTATACGCGTTAGATACGGGAATCGCCCTCAAGGACGCGGATATTTTGGGCTTTTCTTTCGGCTACGAACTGGGTTTTTCGGGAGCCTTAAGCATCCTGCAAAGCGGCGGCATTCCCTTGAAAAACGCTGATAGAACTCAAAATGATCCCATCATCATGATGGGCGGCCCCTGCGTGTCAAATCCGCTGCCTTTTTCTCATCATATTGACGCGTTCTGGATCGGCGAGGCCGAAGACGCTTTTTTTACATTGATGGAGCAGCTTGGAGCCCTAAAGAAAAACGGCGCGTCACGGGACGAATTGTTTTCCGTTATTATTTCCAGTCCGCATGTTTGGACCAAAAGCAAAAAATCCGCCGTAAGGGCAAAGGACGGAAATTTTGCCAAGCGGCCGCCGCGCGCCTCGGTGTTCCCCGTACCAAGCATGAAGGTAATTCAGCATCACGGCGCGGTGGAAATTATGCGGGGCTGCCCCAACGGATGCCGCTTTTGTCACGCCGGCATCTGGTACAGACCCATGCGCCAAAAGACGCCCGCGGCAATTCACGCGGAAGTTGAATCATTTGTCAGCAAGGGCGGTTACCGTGAGATCAGCCTTTCATCGCTATCAACGGGCGATTACGCAAACATCGGAGCCCTTGTCAATTCGCTGAACAGAGATTTTGCCCCAAAGCATGTTTCGTTCCAACTGCCGTCTTTAAAAGTTTCCACATTTTCGCTGCCGCTCATTAAAAGCGTATCCGAAGTACGGAAAAGCGGATTAACCTTTGCCGTGGAAACGCCGGTTGACGCCTGGCAGTTGTCAATCAACAAAGATGTCTGCCGCGAAAACGTTATTGAAATAATCGGCGAAGCAAAAAAACAGGGATTCAGAAGCGCGAAATTTTACTTCATGGTCGGGCTTCCGGTAGGCGATTATGTAAACGGCTATAGCAAAAATCATGAAGAAAAAGAAATTGTTGATTTTATTTTGGACATATTTCAAAAAACAAAAATGTCCATGAACATAAACGTCGGCGTGTTTATCCCGAAGCCTCATACACCCTACCAATGGGTTCCTCAAATCAGCGAGGATGAAGCCCTCGAAAAAATGATGTACATAAAAAACGAATTAAAACCGCGCGGATTTAAAGTAAATACCCACAGTCCTCTTATTTCGATTATCGAAAGCGTTATTTCCCGCGGAGACGGGCGGGTAGGGGACTGGCTTGAAAGAGCTTTTCATGAAGGATGCCGCCTTGACGCGTGGGATGAATATTTCAAACCGGATATTTGGCGGAAGATTCTGGAAGATAACAACGATGCCGTAAAAGAAATATTGCGGGCGCGCGATATGGACAAAGAACTTCCCTGGCACTGCATTGATTCAGGAACAGACGTAGATTTCCTCAAAGAAGAATTGCAAAGATCAAACACCTCACAATTTACTTCAAGATGTATGGAAAAATGCACGCATTATTGCGGAGCCTGTGATGAGAACGCAATGCTTATTCAACAAAAAGAAGAGCCGGCAAAACAAGACAGCGATTCTTGTCATGCGGAATCAGATACTTCACAAAATACTTTAACTTGTATAAATAATCATACGCAAGAGATTGAATCTTTTTATATAAAACCCGGAGCCAATCCAGAATATACGTATCGAATGCTGTTTTCTTTTTCTAAACAAGGCCGCGCGGTTTTTCTGCCGCACCTAGCCGTTATCGAAATGTTTTCTATGGCTTTTATCAGAGCCGGCATCCCCGTAGGATTTACCCAAGGGTTCAACCCTGTTCCCAGAATCGATTTCGCGGCCCCCTTGGCTATGGGAATAAGCGCGGATAACGAAACCGCCACAGTGGACACAGAGCTCCTTTATGACGCGGAACTTTTTGTACAAAAACTGAATCCTGTTTTGCCTGACGGAATCAAAATAATCAATGCATATTCCTTTACGGTTCCCAGGGGCGTCAAAAAACATTCGGCGTCTTCGCTGTTGTGGGGATTTGCTTACTATCCTGAAACCGAGGCGGCCGGCGGCAATAACGCAATGATCTATATTCCAATGAAAGAAGAAAAAGTGTTCCGTCAGACCCGTCTTAATTCCGGCGGAACCTTATGCGATTTACGCAGGCATGATGTTTTGGCAAAAAATGCCGAAAATGAAAAGGAGTCCTATTTCTCGGTGTATAAAAATCTTTACGGAGAATTCTGACTATTATTGCTGCGCTAAAAACAATCGAAAAGCGGGGGAAAGCATGATGAATGATAATATGTTATTACATAGACTGAAAGAAGAAATGCATTCCGGATTGAAGGGCGGTATTTATCATGTAACGCAAATAAAATTATGTTATAACTCGAATCGGATTGAGGGGAGCAGGCTGACGGAAGATCAAACGCGGTACATATATGAAACAAATACGGTTGCTATGGAAAAAGAAAAAATCGTAAATGTAGATGATATTATCGAAACGGTAAATCATTTCGCGTGTTTTAGATATTTGTTGCAGAGCATTGATAAAAAGCTTAATGAGAATATCATAAAAAATTTTCATAAATTGTTAAAAACCGGAACATCGGATTCGCAGAAAGAATGGTTTGCCGTAGGGGAATATAAAAAACGTGAAAATATGGTCGGAAATAAAGAAACAACATTAGTTGAAAATGTTCCGGCTGAAATGAAAAAACTTATTGAACATTATCTTAAACATGAAGATCACAGTTTTAATGAAGTGATAGATTTTCATTATAATTTTGAATCAATCCATCCTTTTCAGGACGGAAACGGAAGAGCCGGACGGCTTATATTATTCAGGGAATGTTTGCGGAATAATATTGTGCCGTTCATTATAGAGGATGATCACAAATTGTTTTACTATCGAGGCTTAAAAGAATACGCCGGCGAAAAAGGCTTTTTACGGGATACGTGTTTGTCGGCACAGGATGTTTATAAAGCGTATTTGGATTATTTTAGCATAGAATACTGATGATTGGAGGTACTCGAAACCACCGGATGCTTCGAGTGCCTCAGCAACCGCGCTTCGGAAGAACCTCAGCGGCCGGCCGCAGGCCGATTGGAAAAAATTAGTAGACAGAATATACATTATAAACAGTAGCGATCATATAAAACAACGTCTTCTTCTTTCTTCAAGAAATTATGATGGTAATCTGAAAACTCCCAAAAACGTAGGAAAACTGAATATTCTGGTAAAACCGGCAGTTTCTACCCCTTCTTTAACAATGTATAGGGAAACATAACAATAAGAAGTTTCTATGACTGTATTTCCCTGTATATTTGCCTGCACATCCTTATTAAAAGCAAACTCACTCTTGTCGTTATCGTAATCATCGTTTCGAATTTCTTCGCTGTTCCTAAAAGTGTAATCAGGTTTAGGAGTAAAAGGCCCTCCTTCATTCAAAGATCTTCTTAATGTATAAGAAACACCGTCCAAAATTAAAACCGGAGGATTTTCAGAATTTTCCCGAAAATCTAGGATCAGTTCTTTGCCATCGGCAGTATTATTTAACAATGTTTCAATATTTATCCCTTCTACCGCAATGGTATTGTAATTCCTGTTTCTGAATGTAGAATATACATTAGAAGGAGACATGGTGGTATCGTCGTCGGTGATCGTGTAAGGTTCTATGTAACGAAAATCTGAATACAAGCTGGGATTTATTGATGTGTATGTGTTTTCCTCTTTAGGAATCTCAGCCGGAAAATATTCATTACTTAAATAAATCCTATAATAAATCGAATAATTGGTAAAATAAGATGATTGCGAAGATGAATTCGGCAAAGAAGGAATTGTCACATTATCCCCCGACTGCGAATTGAACTCTCCCGGTACAGGAGCTAGATATATATATTCCTCTATACCGCAGGAAAGAAAAATCAGAGAAAAAACAACAATTCCCAATACTTTTTTGCCGCATTCATTCATTCGGCATGGAGTCGCCTCCGTCTCCGGTTTAATTTGACAAAACGATAATTCTGGATTGGGCAAGTTTCGCCAATTCATCATTCGGATAATCCATTACTATCTTTTCGTATATTTCAAGAGCCGCCGTTGCGTTGTTTTCAGATTCATATAATCTTCCGATGGCAAAATAAGCACGGACTACGCCGCCGAACATTCCGCTAAATTCAGCGGCTTGTGTATAGTAATCGATAGCTTTGGCATTGTCTCCCTGCTCTTCCGCCGCGACAGCCGCGTTAAACAAAGCCGACGGAGCCAGAAAGTCCTTCGGGGCTTTGGCCGCTGTTTTGAGCCATGCCGCTTCCGCCGCCGCCCACTCTTCTTTGTCGGCATGAAAAGAAGCCGCGATGTTATAAGCCTGCGCTCCCGCGTATCCGCTTTTGCTTTCGGCAAATTGTTCCAATTCGGCAACCAATTCCGCGGCTTCGGGACTTTCCGCGTCAAGACCGGTTAATCGTTCCGAATAATCGGTCAACTGCTCAATATTCTTTTTCACCGTGCTTTCATTGACCGAATACACTACCGCCAGAACAATAATTCCAACGACTACACAGCCAAGAAAGATCAATAAACCTTTCCGGTTCTTTTGTATAAAATTGAGTATTTTTTCAACCGTTATAAACCCGGAAGCTCCGTCGGCCTTAGCGGTTTCTTTTTCATTCTGACGCGTTTTCTTTGCCATGTTCTATTTCTCCTTAGGGTTAAGAATACTGAACTCTTTTATCAATCTTGATAAATAAGTTCTTTGTATATCAAGAGCCTTTGCTGTCTCTGTTTGATTCCAATCGTTCTCTTCAAGAATCTTTTTTATATAACGCGATTTAAAAAGATTTAACGCGGTTTTTAAATTCCTGTCGCTGTTGCTTTCATGAATAACCGGACCCGCGTGTTTCAAAAGTAAATCTTCGCTTTGAATCTGCGAATCTTTTCCGATAACACAAGCCCGCTCAATGCAATTTTCCAGTTCCCGGATGTTGCCCGGCCAGGAATAAGATAACATCGTTTCCATCGCGCCGTCGGAAAATCCGGTAAATTGTTTTTTTGTTTCTCTGTTAAACTTCTTTAAGAAAAACTGAGCAAGCTCCGGAATATCTTCCGGCCGCTGCCTTAAAGGCGGAATGTATAAGGGAAGCACATTCAGACGGTAATACAAATCGCTTCGGAACTCGCCCTTCTCTACCAAACTTTCAATATCCTTGTTGGTTGCCGCTAAAATCCTGACGTTCACGGTAACGGAAATATCGGAACCGACTTTTTCAAACGTTTTCTGCTGAATAACCCGGAGCAATTTCGCTTGGAGCTGGAGCGGAAGATCGCCGATTTCATCAAGGAAAATGGTCCCTCCGTCGGCCAATTCAAACCGTCCTTTACGGGTTTGTATGGCATTCGTGAAAGCGCCCTTAACGTGTCCGAACAGTTCGCTTTCCAAAAGGCCTTCCGGCAAAGCGGCACAGTTAACGCGCACAAAAGGCTGTTTGCTCCTCGCGCTTTGCAGATGAATCTGTTCGGCAAAAAGTTCCTTGCCTACACCGCTTTCACCAAGAATAAGCACCGACGAATCGGTTTTGGCAACCCTGCTGACGATTTCCAATTTCTCCAAAACAGCCGGACTTTTCGCGATTAAGGTGTGATACCCCTGATCAGTATTGATCTTGTCCTGCAATAGCTGTATCTCGCCGATAGCTTTTTCAAAAGTCTGGGCACTGTGAAGCGCAAGGGCAGCTTGATTCGCGAATATCTCAAGCCATTCAAGATCATCCTGCGTAAAATTTTTACCGTTTTTTTTATTAATAATTTCGATAACGCCGACACATTCGTCTTTCAGCCTCATGGGAACCGCAAGCATGGTTTTGGACGCGTATCCTATCTGCTTTGAAATATCGATGCGGTGGCGTTTATCGTTTTCTACATCATTTACGATAATGGAAGTATTATGAAGAGCCACCCAGCCGGCGATCCCCTCCCCCATGTTAACCGTAAATTTCTTAACATCCGGACCTTTGGAACCAAGTGCAATTTCAAAATAGAGCTTTTTGTTCTCTTTGTTCACCAAAAGAATACTGGAAGCCTCCCCCTCGGTAAGGCGGGTCGCGGATTCCAGTATCTTTGTGAGCAGGGACTCAATATTCACATAATCCGAATTAATGAGAGTGTTAATCTCAATAAGCGTATTAAATTTATTGACGTCAATGGCCGACAACATAAAGGCGTCTTTTAGTTTGACCCTTTAGACTTTAAGAAATCTCCAAGGGTAAAGGTGCTGTCATCAGATTCTTCCGCGGCCAAATAACGGGACATCTCATCCCGCTCGGCTTTCTTGGTGTAATCCCTAACAGAAAACGCCGCTTTCTGTTTATCAGCCTGGATTTCGATAACCACGGCCTTGATCTTATCTCCAACGGTATATTTTTTAACAAGCTCATCCGGATTATCCTCACGGTTGTTTGACAGGTTGGATTTATGGATAAGCCCTTCGATGCCGCCGGGAACTTTTACAAAGATTCCAAAATCGGTGATGGAAGAAACTTCGCCTTCTACCTGACTGCCCGGCTTGTACACTTCCGCAAAGGTCTTCCAGGGATCGTCCGAAAGCTGTTTTACGCCAAGGCGGATACTGCGGTTTTCGTTTTCCACGGCAATAACGATGACTTCAATTTCTGCCCCGACCTGCAATTCGCTTCCGGGATGCTTAACCTTTTTGGTCCAGGACAAATCATCCGCGTGAAGGAAGCCGTCAATGCCTTCCTCAAGCTCGATAAAGGCTCCGGCGTTCGTGATTTTTACCACTTTCCGGGTCAAGCGGGTTCCCACGGGATATTTTTCAGTGATATTAGTCCAGGGATTATCCGTAACCTGTTTGAGCCCCAGAGACACCCTCCCCGCCTGAAGATCGTACCCCAGGATCATGCATTCAACTTCATCGCCGATATTAACCATTTCGCCGGGTTTGTTGATCTTTTTTACCCACGAGAATTCGGAAATATGGGCAAGCCCTTCAATTCCCTCTTCAAGCTCAATAAAAGCACCGAAATCGGTAAGTTTTGTTACATGACCTTTAACAATATCATTTACATGATACTTATCTTCAAAATGCACCCAAGGATCGTCGGTAAAGTGCTTTATGGAAAGATTAATCCGCTTTTCAACAGGATCAATCTTAATCACTTTAAGACGGATTTCCTGGCCTTTTTTTACGAAGTCCTTGGGACGTGTTACATGCCCCCAGCTCATATCATTAATGTGAAGGAGTCCGTCAAACCCGCCTAAATCAATAAATGATCCAAAAGAGGTAAAGCTCTTTACAATTCCGGTTACTTCATCGCCGATCTGACTGTTTTCAAAGAAATAATTGCGCTTACGCTCGGTTTCTTCCTCAAGCCACTTGCGGCGGTTGACTACAACATTCGCCTTGCTTTCGGAAAACAATCGTTCTATATAAAACTTGGTTTTTGTTCCGATAAGTTTTTCGGGTTTATCTACTTTCTGGGTATCTGACTGACTAATGGGGAGAAACGCTTTTATTCCTGAACCCAAATCAACCTCAAATCCGCCTTTAATGGTTTTTTGAATAATCCCTTCGACAGGAATTTTATCCGTAAAAGCCTGGCGGAGGTTTTTCCAAAGCATTTTAATGTCGGCTTTTTGTTTCGATACGATTACTTCGCCGTGTTTATTTTCTTTGGCGATTAAAATAACCGAAACTACATCCCCAATTTTGGGAATCTCGACAAACTCCGCAATAGGAATCTTTCCTTCCGATTTGTACCCCACATCGATGAAGACCTGATCCGGCGTCACCTGAATGACGCGGCCGTCAACAAGCTGGCCTTCTTCTAGCTGCTCAAGGGATTTAAGATACTCTTCCTGTAATTGTGTTTGGATGTTGTCTCCGGAGTTTTTCGACTCATCCATTTCCACTTCCATTTGATCCATAATTGATCCTTCTAAACGTATTTTCTCTACCAATTTCTCATAAACTTGACCGATGGTCAAGTCCGATGTGTCCAAATATTCAACGCCGGGAACGATTTTTAGGCTCCCTTCGATCTTATTTCGATCAATTTCATCCCGTTCCAGGATAGCTTTCTTAATTTCTTCAAGGCTGAGAGCAGAAATTCCCTGATGAAAGCGCCTTTCCGCGCGTGTTTCCACGGAAGCGTCAAGATAAAAACGGTATTCGGCATCGGGAAACACGACACTTGTCATATCCCGGCCCTCCGCAATAATGTTCGTATCTTTTGCTATTCGGCGGATTATATCGTTTACAAGATGCCGGACAGGCACCGAGCCGGACAAAGGAGACGCGTTCCGGTCAATCTCATCGGTATGGATCTTGTCAGTTACATCTTCTCCGTCAAGCATTACTCTCGTGTTTTTATAGGTGATGCCGGCTGTTTTCGCGTATGCAAGAACCTTTTCCGCGTCTTTGGGATCAATTCCGTTTTTGAGGCAGCCATAAGTGATTGCCCTGTATAATTTTCCGGAATTGATGTAAGTAAACCCTAAGGAGTCCGCTAACTTCTGCGCAATCGTACTTTTTCCGGAACCGGCAGGCCCATCGATAGCAATGACCATTATATCCCCCAAACACAGCCTTTGCGTATATTACAATAGAATAATAATTTAATCTATAGGGGATGCTTCAAAAGGAGAATTTTTGCGAATAATTTTGAAAAACTGGAGAATTGCAAAAGTTTTGCTATTGCAGCCGCTTAAAGGCCCGCGTGTTTACTCCAGAGTTCCTTCGTAAATCATTTTTTCCTTACCGTCCAGGGTTACGATGATATGTTCTTCAAGACGCTTCATCGCGTCCCTTACCTGGGCAATATATACGATGTTTGGATTTACCGTCCTGATCATCTTATAGGTTAATCCCGATGACCCTTCAAGGATAATTCCGTCAACAAGACGAAGGATCGGAATGAAAGACTCGTCAAGGGTATGGATAAGAAGAATTTCTCCGCCGCGGTTTTTCAGCAATTGGGCCGCTTCTTCCATATTTTCCGCTTTGATGATTTTGCCGGTGCATCGTCCGCCGAAACCGGTCCTGCCCTGCCCCAGAACGTTTCCGATAACGTGTACTCTGATACTGTTTGCCGTAAGAGATGAATTAACGGGAAGTCCGGCAACAACAACAGCCTTGTCGCCGGAATGCGCGAGACCTTTTTGGATGGCGGCGGAAATCGCTCCCTGGACCATCGCCTCTGAATCATCTTTTTTGCGGACGAGAACCGGAATGACTCCCCAATACAGGAGCAGCCGCCGCTCTACAACTTCGCTCGGAGTTACCGCGATGATTCTACGCCGCGGGCGATGTTTACTTACAAGCTGAGCCGTATGTCCCGAAAGTGTCGGGATGATGAGGCAGGCAGCCGCTATCTTGTCCGCGGTGAGCGACGCGGAATCCGCAATAACATGGGAAATATCGGTTTCCCGCTGCACTACTCTGCGCTTTTCTACAAGATTGACGGCGTATGTTTCCGACGCTTCCACGGCTCTCGCGATGTTGTCCATGCACTCTACCGCGGCTTCCGGATATTTTCCGTTGGCGGTTTCGCCTGAAAGCATAACGCAGTCGGTTCCGTCAAGAATGGCGTTTGCTATATCTCCGGCTTCGGCCCTTGTGGGACGGGGGTTGCGTATCATGGAATCGAGCATTTGAGTCGCGGTGATTACCGGTTTCCCTTCCTTGTTACAAAGGCTGATGATGCGCTTCTGCTCGATGGGAACCTGCTCCACCGGGATTTGCACGCCGAGGTCCCCGCGGGCAACCATTACCCCCGCGGATGCGCGGATAATTTCATTGATATTTTCCAGGCCTTCTCCGTCTTCAATTTTCGCGATGACCGGAATATCCGCCCCGATTTCCTTGATGTACTTTTGAATGGTTGTTACATCGGACGCTTTCCTGATGAAAGAGGCGGCGACATAATCGATTCCTTCCTTGTGCCCGAAAAGAATGTCTCCCTTGTCTTTTTCGCTTAGAGCCGGAAGCCGCGTATACACGCCGACAATGTTCACATTTTTACGGCTGTCCAAAACGCCGCCGCTCTTAACCTCGCAATGAACAATCCTGTCTTCCAATGAAATAACATTCAGTTCCACAAGACCGTCGGCAATATACATTTTTGCGCCCGGAATAACATCATCCGCAATTTCGTTGTAGGTTACTGTGATGCGGTTGTTTTGAGCGTAGGCGCCGTCTTCTCCGTAGAGTTTTCGGCTGTCATTTTCCGCGATAACATTAATTCTATCACCGGGAATTACGGTGATAGAACCGTCGTCCTTGACAAATCCTGTCCGGATTTCAGGACCTTGCGTGTCCAGAAGCAGTGCGACCGGAATCCCTTCCAAACGTGACGCTTCCCGAACCCGTTCAAACGCTTTTTTGTGATAATCCCTTGAACCATGGGAAAAATTAAACCGGGCAATATTCATGCCTTTACGAATTAACGAACGGACAATTTCAACAGATTCCGTGGTCG
The DNA here is from genome assembly GCA_002293455.1 of Treponema sp. UBA937. Lineage (GTDB taxonomy): Bacteria > Spirochaetota > Spirochaetia > Treponematales > Breznakiellaceae > UBA937. The sequence goes on along the minus strand of DBDH01000009.1, from coordinate 17,551 downwards.
GTCCCATAGTGCAGATTATGCGGGTATTTCTTATTGACATACTTTAATTATAAGGGACAAAACAAAGGCTTTGCAAATTTATGAAATGATATTTGCTGTCATCAATTCTTCTTTGTTGAGAAAATACTTTAACTTGTATGAAATTGTATAACTTTTTAAGCATATACCATAGAGGCTGCGGCTTGTGAATGCTTGTGCGATAGTTTAAGATAATCGAAAATTAATTATAACTTGATCGGTCGATATTTTGTAGGAAAGGAGGAAGCCCGATGCAGGGACAGACGGCGCGCATCGTTTCACAGGCGATCCGCTATATCGAAGATCATCTTAATGATAAGCTGGAATTGGATATGACTGCATCTGCTTTGTGCTATTCTAAATTTCATCTGCACAGAATGTTCACTAAAACGGTCGGCTTGACCATACACGAATATGCGGTGAGGCGGCAGCTCACGGAAGCGGCAAAGCTCTTGGTGTTTTCTAAAAAACCGATTATCGATATTGCTCTTTTAAGCGGCTATGAAAGTCAGCAGGCTTTTACGGCGGTTTTTAAGGCGATGTATAAAACTCCCCCTGCCGAGTTTCGGGCGGCGGAACAATTTTATCCGCTGCAGCTTGAGATTCACCTGAAAGAGGAGCCGCTGAACATGGATTTTACAAAGGATGATATACAATTTGCGGTGCCTGCTGATATTGACGATTGGATGGAACTGGTGAGTTTTACGATTGACGGATACCCTCGTCTAAACAAAAGCGAATATCTTGAAAATCTGAATCGTTACATTGCCGATAAGAAAGCCTTGATTTTGCGGGATGAAGGCATGGCGGTCGGCGTTATGGGTTTTTCAGCCGAGGCGGGCAGCATAGATTTTTTTGCCGTTCATCCGCAGTACCGGAATCTCGGCATTGCGAAGATTTTTCTGGACAAGCTCACGGATGAGCTGCTTTCTGGAAAAGAGATAATCCTCTCGACATACCGCGCGGACGACAAAGCCGATACGGGTTATCGTGAAGAGTATGTCAGGCTCGGCTTTGCGGAAAAAGAATTGCTTGAGGAATATGGGTATCCTGTACAGCGTTTTGTGCTTACTCCAAAGGGCTAGACGGAACGCGGACAGAAACAGATTGCTTTTTTTTGCGCCGATCTCGTTCAGCCGCCAAATGAGCAAATTCTTTCAAGGCTTCCGGCGTGGATTTTGGACAGTCTTCTGTATAAGTTATGGGATATTTTGCCGCCTGTTTAATTTCCCGTATAATCTCTTTAGGTATTTTTGCTCCACCCTTTACCATCGATCTGGTAATAGCCATTGTAACTTCTCCTCTCATGTTTTTCAGCGAGCCGGGCTGAAATAATCCTTTTGTTTCTTCCACGCTCAGTATAAACTACAAAAAGAACTTTGTTAACCATACCCAAAGTCTGCCATCGTTCTTCCCCGAAGACGTTTTTTTCACTTCTGTCCAAACGTTCAATCCTTTCAGAATCGAGAAAAACATATTGAGCGGCTTCAAAACTTAAATTATGTTCCATCTTGTTTAAAGCGTTTTTCTCTTCATCCCATTCAACACCTGGCAAAGGTACATTCACATTATATTTCATTTTGTTTTGTACAGCAAGAAATAAATACCATAAAAACCTCCGCACTATATAAGGCGCGGAAGTGCCTTCTTGCATTAATAATGTGAAAAAAATTTGCAGACCATGCGGCAGGCAAGTGCGGGCATGAAGCGGCTGCCCCATGCCCGCACCGCTCTTAAATCTGTTTCCAGCGTTTGAGCGTTGGGAAAAACTCTTTCATCATTTTTCTGGCTTCATCTTCGCTCATGCCGGAATTCTCGGACGCCATGTGAGGAACGCAGACTTCTATTATCTCGTCCATGGTACAATCCTGCGTGAATGCGCCGTTTTCAAAACAGTACTTGCAGTAATCCTCGTTCTTACTCCCGTCCTTGTTCGTTCCGAACATCTCGTCAGTTTCGCCCATCGGCATACCGCAGCTTTGACAATACCGTTCTTCCATTTTCATACCCCCTTGTTTTGGTTTGATCGTTGTATTCAGAGTGTATCATTTATAATATGACAACAATATGTCATGTTATAAAAAAATGTAAAAAAAATGATGTCTGACGCTGCAACGTTACCAAGCCGGAATCGTGAAGCAATTGCAAAAATTCAATTTTGTAATCGCCTCTGTTATACACTAAACCAACCTTTGGCTGTCAAAAAACCCATTATGCTAAGAAAACTTATCAATACTATTATTACTATTGATAATATGGTAATGATTTTTTTATGCTCATATTTTTTTGAAACATACAGTATTCCAATGAACAATGTTACCCATATCAGAGCTTCCGGCCAGCCGGCGAGTTGATACATGAACGGTATTTTAGTATAAATAAATCCTTCAAAAGAACCGCTTGCCGCGCCGAATGTTGATATTATCGACAGCCCAATAATTATGAGACCTAATTTCAATAAGCCGTTTTTTTCTTCAAAAAAGGTTTTCCGTAAAGGCAGTAAACACAGAGCAATAATTATTCCGCGGATTATTTGCAAGAATGGACCTAAGGCAACAATCGGCGCGTCAACGGGATGCATGTAGGAAGAAATGATTTCCGTCGCGAATAAATCCTTGTATTTCATTATGACAATTGCAAACAATCCGGCGATAAAATACGCGATTGTATGTGCATACGTAATTTGCCAAAAATACCTGATTAAACCTGATTTCTTTTCCATGATGTTAATCCTCCAAAAGATTTGATAACAAAAAAATAACCGAATATTCTCAGGCTGCCAATGAAACTCAGGCGGTAAAAACGGCAGCTTGGGCATGAATTCCGGCAGTTTAGTAATAATGCGGTAACGCGGTAGAAAAAAGCCTTTAATGAAATATATAATTCAAATATGAAGATCACTATTAGTACCGAAGACCATTGCACCGAAACTGAAGTGTTAGTCAAGTGTAATCGAATGAGTGATGATATAGAAAAATTACTTGCCTCTATACGCCTTTTAGACGCGAAACTGACCGGCCGAAAGGACGGCAGGCAATACCTTATTGAGGCCGCGGATATTATGTATATCGAAAGTACAGACAAAAAAACATTTATATACACACCGGCAGATGTGTATGAAAGTCCTTTCAGGCTTTACGAACTGGAAACAAAACTCGTTGATAAGAATTTCCTCAGAGCAAGTAAAAATTGTATTTTCAACATGAACCATATACAAATAATCGAACCCGATTTTGACCGCAGGTTAATTATTACAATGAGGAAAGATATAAAGATTGTGGTTTCACGGCAATACGCGGCAGCCGTAAAAAATAAGCTGGCAGTCTGAGGAGCGTATCTATGGATAGAGAATTAGGCAAAGTATCATTTTTTACAAGATTTACAAGAAATATTATAACGATTTTTTCCCTGTCTGTTTTTGCTATTTCCGCTGCCGGAATGACAGCCGCGCATTTTGCTCCCAATATGCAGGAAATGTCATCGATGTTTGCTTTCGCGCCGGCAGGATTGACGTATAACACTATTATGCAATTAGCTTGTTTTTCCATTGTTATGGCGGCTGTTTCCGCCGTTTTGTTTTCAGAATATTTTGTTGATAAACTGCGGTTTTTATGGAGAATATCTATTTTATTTATTGCAACGTTAGTTGTCTTTTATGTATTTTCAGTTATATGCAACTGGTTTAATATAAACGAACCGTTAATATTGCTTGTTTTCTTTCTCTCAACTGTTATATGTTTTTCCATTAGTATTGGACTGACAATAGTAAAACTTAACATTGAAAGAAAAAAATACGGTAAATTACTGGAAAAGTATAAAGCACAAAATAATCTCAATTCGTCAAATAATGCATGAGTATTATGAATCGAATATGTATGTTGATTATGAGAGGCATAGAACCGCACAGCAGAGTTACCGTGCGGTTCTTCTTGATAGAAAACGGCAGCTACACAATATTCAATAAGTGCACCGCGGCCCACATTTCCTGAAAGCTGATCGTGGTTACCCGCCCGTCCGTATACTGCTTATCAACCCAGTTTTTTAGTTTGATCACTCTTGGGTCACCTTTGTCCAGCTTTTCGGTGGAGAAGACATGTGTGGAAAGCCACATAGCAATTCCTGCTGCACCAGAAGTGGCTGTAATCGCGACACCTGGCGGGGATTTAAGCAGCTTGGCTGTATCAAAAATATTGTAAATTTCTTCATCCTTTAACAGGCCATCTGCGTGGATGCCGGCTTGAGTCATGTTAAAATCTCTGCCTACAAAGGGCGTTCTTGGCGGCAGAGTATAATCAAGTTCCTTTTCGTAGTAATCGGCGATATCGCGTATTACAGTTGTATCCATGCCGTCCAGAGTACCGCGAAGTTGGGCGTACTCGATAACCATAGCCTCCAGCGGTGTATTGCCTGTGCGCTCGCCGATACCCAGTAACGAACAGTTCACCCCTGAAGCGCCATAAAGCCATGCAGTAGTGGAATTGACCACAGCCTTGTAAAAATCATTGTGACCGTGCCATTCAAGCTGCGCAGAATCAAACCCGGCATATACTTTTAAGCCGTAGATGATACCGGCAATGGAACGGGGCATTGATGCACCAGTAAACGGTACACCGTAGCCAAGGGTATCGCAGGCACGTATTTTAATCGGAATTCCGCTTTTTTTGGAAAGATCCGCCAGCTCGGTGGCAAAGGGTACTACAAAGCCGTAAAAATCAGCACGGGTAATATCTTCAAAGTGGCAGCGCGGGCAGATGCCGATTTCAAGGGCGTTCTTTACAATGCCGAGATAGTCGTCCATGATCTGTTTACGGGTCTTTTTCATTTTTTTGTAAATATGATAGTCTGAACAGCTCACCAATATGCCGCACTCGTTGAGTCCCATGCCTTTGGCCAATTCAAAATCGTTTTTATGCGCCCGAATCCAGCCCGTAACTTCGGGAAACGTATAGCCTAAATCCTGACAGCGGCGTATGGCTTCCTTATCGCGGTCACTGTAGAGAAAAAACTCAGTTTGCCGGATTTTTCCTTTGGGTCCGCCCAGTTTATGGAGGAGTTTGTAGAGATGCACAATCTGATCTGGTGTATAGGGTGCGCGGCTTTGCTGACCATCACGGAAAGTGGTGTCGGTAATCCATATTTCATCTGGCGGATCGATAGGAGTAGTACGATTATTGAAAGTGAGTTTCGGTACCTCGTCATAGGGGAACAGCTCACGGTAGAGGTTCGGGTTTTCTTTATCTTGAATTTGATAGCGGTATTCCGATTCCATCAGCATATTTTTTATTTCATCGTAATAAATCATTGGTTATCTCCCTTTCTCAAAGAAAAAATACATTTTATGAATTGAACTACAAAAGAGTATGCTTATACTGTTCATTCTAAAACACTACTTGTTTAACTTCATAAGACGATAAAAATACGACATCTCGTACAACATCCATAAAAAATACGCTGTGACCAGTATTGCTAATACAAGGTTTGTTTGTAATAAAAAGAACGCCAATACCAGCAGGATAACAGGGAAGATGAGCATGACATAGAAAAACAATTTCAGCTTTTTTGTTTTTTGGAGCAATAAAGGGGATAAGCCCAAAAGTAAGATAACGACAACCGTTAGGGCTATGGAAACGACATCGTTGTCTGCAATAACATTGTATAAAACAAAGCCAAACATCAGATAGACAATGATACCGAGAAAAAGCATTATTCTCGAAAGAAAAGCATTATCCGGATGCTTCAGGCTGCCAAACCATTCCTTATAATCCTTGTTCTGGGATTGACCGGCAATGATAATTGATATCAGACAACAGCCAATCGTGCATAAAAATGCTAACACATTAAACCCCATACTGCACCTCTGCTAATATAAATAACATCTGCCACATCCATTATTACATAAATATCTTTATTGCGCTTTATCTTTCAAAGGCGCAATAACTTTAACACAACTCGTCAGAAAACTCAATAAAAATCGAAAGCATTTTCGCCCGTCCCTTCGGGTAGATAATTCTCCCCCAAAAACAGCAAGATTCATTAAAACAACGTTTCTCCTCTGTGTTACCATAAATGTCCAAAATATTTTTATGGAGACACTCATGAATAACGATACGCTCATTCAGTTCCCGGATGAAATTGCCTGGCTTGAGGAAATCAATAGCAAGATTGATGACACTTTAGAAAAATCCGGCATCAGAATGAAACAGATTGATGAGGACTACATGGACTTCAAACGCTATACGCTGGAACACAATATTGATCCCCATGAAGCGTTTCAGAATGAATTGTTGTTGAAGCAGGTTGACCGTTCCGGGGCGTTTTTTGTAAAGATGCACAACCTGACTGCCAAGCTGATAAAATCGCCGTACTTTGCCCGTATCGATTTTCTGGAAAAAAACAATCCCGTTGCAATTACGCGCTATATCGGCGCTTCTTCATTTATGTACGAAAATGAATTGCTGATAATCGACTGGCGTTCTCCTTTCGCAGGCATGTTCTACGATTATGAATTAGGCCCCGCCGCTTATGACGCGCCTCAAAAAAGAATTGAAGGCGAACTTTCCCGCAAACGTCAATTCAAAATTACAAACAGAAAAATGATGTATATTCTGGAAAGTTCCCTGAATATTCAGGATGATATTTTACAGCGGGAATTAAGCCAGACTTCTGATGATAAAATGAAGTCCATTATCGCGACTATTCAGAAAGAACAAAACCAGATTATCAGAAATGAACAGGCGGAAACACTGATTATTCAGGGAGTAGGCGGTTCCGGAAAAACATCCATCGCGCTGCACCGGGTTGCGTTTTTGCTCTACCGTTTTAAAAATACATTGAAGGCAAAGGATATAACCATTATTTCCCCCAATAAAGTGTTTGGAGATTATATCTCCAATGTACTGCCGGAGCTTGGAGAAGAACGAATCAACCAATTGAGCTTTGCCGATATTGCGAGTATGCAGTTGGATGGTATTATTAATTTTGAAGCCGACAAAGATCCGCTGGAAACCAATGACGCAAAATGGACCGAAAGGGTACGCTTCAAATCAACATTGTATTTTCTCAAATTGATGGATGATTATATCGAAAAAATGATTGCATCGGTTTTTGAACCGGCGGCTTATACCCACGGCAAGTATGCAGTTTCTGCCGAATGGATATGCAGGCGTTACAATGCCTATAGAGATGATCCTGTTAAACAGCGGCTCCGAAAGATTGCGGAAGATATACACGAACGTTTTGACGCAAACAGAATTGCCGGAAATCCTGTGCCGCGGCCGCCGGCAATTTTGAAAAACCTGAACAACATGCTCAAAGCAAAGAATACGTTTTCCTTATATGCAGATTTTTACACAGAGGTGAAGATGTCCTCTGTGTTATCATTTCCCGCAAAAAAGACTTTGGAATGGTCGGATGTGTACCCGTTTCTGTATCTCCACGCGGCGTTTGAGGGGCTGCGTAAAAGCACTTATGAAGGCAGTAATATAAAACACCTCGTCATTGATGAAATGCAGGATTATACGCCCATACAATACGCCGTCATAAAACGGCTGTTTCGGTGTCCCATGACCATTCTTGGGGACTTTGGTCAGCGTATCAATCCGAACCACTTACATACGCTTACGGATATTCAACAGGTGTATCACAACGCGGCGTTGTTTGAATTAACAAAAAGCTATCGTTCCACTTACGAAATTATCACTTTTGCGAAAGGAATACGGAGCGTGAATAAACTGGAACCGATAGAACGGCACGGAGAAGCACCTGCGGTAATACAATGTGATGATGAACAGGATGAAATAATCAAGATGAAATCAAAACTCGATACTTTTTTAAGAAGCGGTTATACATCTCTTGCCGTCATTCTGAAAACAAACAGCCTCGCAGAATTTTTCTTCAATGCGCTTTCAAAGGATTATAAGGTTCATTTGATTTCGCCAAAGACTGCCCGTTTTGTAAACGGCATATCGGTCACCTCTGTGCAAATGTCAAAAGGCCTTGAATTTGATGAGGTTATCATCCCAAACGCAAACAAAAAAACCTATAGCTCGGAACATGACAGAAACCTGCTCTACATTGCCTGCACAAGAGCGATGCACACATTAACGCTTATGTACACAGAGGAAGCTTCCCCGCTGATATGTTAAAGATTCACTTCTGATTATATCTTTCCGCTGTCTTTCCCGCAATTTCAAGGAGTTTGTCTCTGTGGTTAAGTTCCGGGTCATCGATAACCGCTTCGAGTAATTCATGCAAAATAATTCCAATCTGCTTTCCGGGAGGGATTCCCATACCGATTAAATCCCTTCCCGATATCGCTAAATCTTTTAATGACTGAACCTTTGCCTCGGACATAACTTTTTCCAAGCGGTCACGGAACGGCAGTAAAGACCGAGGATCCATGGGCCTGCCTTCGGTTCCAAAAGCATCGGCGCGCCGCAACGCAAATAAATCATCAATGGTATCTTCGCCAACACGGATAATGAAACGGCGGACCGCCGCGTCGGACCAGACTTCATCGTAATGAAACATGTGCTGTTCGATAAGATGGCAGACATCATCTATCATGTTGTTTGGATAACGAATGCGGCAAAGAATGGTTCTTGTTAACCTGGACGATTCTTTTTCATGATTATAAAAAGTCCACACGCCGTCATCTCCCATACGGCGCGTTACAGGCTTCCCAATATCATGAAAAAGCGCCGCCAGCCTGACCGTAAGCGAAACACCTTCCGCCGCCGCCGCGTCACATGCTAAAAGAGAATGATCCAGCACATCAAACTTGTGGTATCCTTTTTGATCAATTCCGCGGCATGAAGATAATTCCGGGAGAATCAATTTCAGGAGCCCTGTTTGTTCCATCAATCCAAAAGCGATTGATGGCCTTTCTGTCATAAGAATTTTGTCCAGTTCCTGCCGGATACGTTCCGGCGCGACCATTGCGGTTTTTTCCAGGGCTCCGGGGATTGCGTTACATGTTTCGCCATCCAGATCAAATTGAAGCTGAGACGCGAAACGGACAGCCCGGAGCGGCCTGAGTCCGTCTTCGCCAAAACGTTCACCGGAATTTCCCACACAGCGGATAATCCGCTTTTTAATATCATCCTGTCCATGAAAAGGATCGATTACATCGCCGCCGGGAAGTTTTACCGCTATAGCATTCATGGTAAAATCACGCCGCGAAAGATCTTCTTCTATTGTCGCGGCATACTGAACCTGATCCGGATGCCTCCCGTCGCTGTAGTCTGCTTCTGTTCTGTAGGTGGTAACTTCTATCGAATGGCCCTTATACAAAACGGTAACCGTTCCGTGTTTAATCCCTGTAGGAATTACGCGCTTAAAAAAGCGCATCACTTCTTCCGGTGAGGCATCAGAAGCTAAATCCCAATCGGACGCTTTTTTTCCAAGCAATATATCACGAACGGCGCCCCCGACAAGGCACACTTCCTTTCCGTGACGGTTAAATACGGACGCGGCTTCTTTTAATACAGGATCAATTCGTATATGCATGAATGTCCCTATTATCTGCGAAAAAAGTACGGCCTAATACATTCTGCCTGCAATAGCGTCGATAAACTCCCAGGAATTGAGAGATTTTTTGGGACTTGGAACCGAAAGTTTTACCAAATCGCCGGTCATTTCTCCGTTGCCGATGGTTTTCAAAGTCGCCTTTTCAAGCCGTTCGGCAAAATCTTTCAAATCCGGTAAATTATCTATTTCCGCTCTTTTTCTAAGCGCCCCGGTCCAGGTAAAAATAAGGGCGGCAGGATTGGTGCTGGTCTTTTCGCCCTTTTTCCAGCGGTAGTAATGCTGCTGAACCGTTCCGTGAGCCGCTTCGTATTCATATACGCCGTCAGGGGAAACAAGGACGCTCGTCATCATGGCAAGGCTTCCGGAGGCGCTGGCAATCATATCGCTCATAACATCTCCGTCATAATTCTTGCAGGCCCAGAGGAAACCGCCTTCGCTTTTTATCATGCGCGCTACAGCATCATCTATCAAAGTATAAAAATATTTAATGCCGGCCTTTTCACATTTCTCTTTAAATTCCGATTCATAAACCTGTTGGAACAGTTCCTTGAAACGGCCATCATACGTTTTAGAAATCGTGTCTTTGGCTCCGAACCACACATCGATCTTTTCGTTCAGGGCATATACAAAACAGGCTCTGGCAAAATTACGGATCGATTCATCTATATTGTGAACGCCCTGAACAATCCCGGGGCCCTTCATGTCGGCAACAAGAACCCGCTTCTCTTGACCGTCATCCGATGTATACACCAGCTCAACTTTGCCGGGAGCATCAATCTTCATTTCAGCATTTTTATAAATATCTCCGTAGGCGTGTCTCCCTATGACGATAGGAAATTTCCATGAGGATATTGTCGGTTTTATACAAGCAATGATAATCGGTTTTCTGAAAACAGTTCCGTCGAGGATTGCCCTGATTGTGGCGTTCGGACTCGGATGAAGATGTTTCAAGTTATATTCAACCTTCCGGGCCGCATTTGACGTAATGGTAGCACATTTCACCGCTACGCCGAGCCTTTTTGCCGCCATAGCGGAATCAATAGTCACCTGGTCATCGGTGGCATCCCGGTTTTCAAGACTCAAGTCATAATATTCCGTTTTTAAATTGACAAAAGGAACAATAAGCTTTTCCTTTATCAAGGTCCAAAGAACCCGGGTCATTTCATCTCCGTCCATTTCCACTAAGGGCGTTTTCATTTTTATTCGATTTGACATACAGATTCTCCTGAAAAACTTTTTAATCTTCCATGTGAAGATTAATTTCTATCTTAATGAACTTGCCGCAAAAACCGGAGCTTTACAGCTGATTCCTGAGCTTTGTTGCAAAACTCGGTTAGTTTTTGCACAAGCTCATGCGATTTCGCGCCTAAAGGCGCGAACTAAAGTTCGGCAAAATACGTATTTTTAAGAGGTTGAAATTGCAAAAACTGAAGTTTTGCAATTTCCTCTCCTATTAAAATAAATATTATAAAAAAAATCAAGTTCATAAAACAAATAGTGAAAACTGTAGAATAAGACAAAGATTTTTATGTAGAATATCATCACGGTATGAATATGAAACCAATTTTCAAAAGCTCAGCGGATGTTTTTCTCTGGCTTGAACAGTTTATCAACCTTGAACGCGGGCAGACGCATAAAAGTTTTCAGTTGGAAAGAATGCACATCATGGCCCGTCTTGCCGGACATCCCGAAAAGGCGGCTCCGGTAATTCATGTCGCGGGTTCCAAGGGTAAAGGTTCCGTATGTACGATGATCGCGTCGATTTTTCGGGCCGCGGGAATGAACGCCGCGAAATATATGTCTCCTCATGTTATGGATTACCGCGAACGGATAACCATGAACGGTAATTTTTTTGATGAAACGGTATATATCAACGCGGCCTATGAACTTGCGGAAATTACCGAGAAGCTCATGAATGCCCAGTCTGAATATGATAATTTCAATCCCTCCCTGAACGGGGAAGAACCGACATTCTTTGAACTTTTAACGCTGTATTTTTTCCTTTGCGCCAGAATCGCGAAAGCCGATGTGATGATCCTTGAAACCGGCATGGGAGGAAGGCTTGACGCCACGAACATTTCCGATCCGCTGGTATCGGTGATCACAGTTATAGAACTCGAGCATCAGGAATATTTAGGAAATACGATTAGAGAAATTGCCGGAGAAAAAGCCGGAATCATCAAAAAGAAGCGCCCTCTCATTCTTGCGGCTCAGGATGATGAAGCCTTTGACGTTTTTGTGAAAGCTGCCGCATCAAAAGACGCGCCGCTTTTTTATCTGCCGGAATTAATCGATATAAAAGATATTACCATCGATTTCAATTCCACGAATTTTTTTCTAACTGATAAAACAAGCGGCGCATCAATGAAGATACGCGTCCCCATTCCGGGTATTGTTCAGGCTGAAAATGCCGCGCTTGCTTATCTCACTGTGAAAAAGGCTTTTCCTTCTATCGGCGGCGAATCGATTATCAAAGGCCTTGCGGAAATAAGCATGACGGGACGCTTTGAACGCCTCTCGGAAAATCCCGTGTTGATTATTGACGGAGCTCATACCAAAAAAAGCGTTGATCTTTGCGGTAACACATTCACCGGTCTTTACGGAAAAGACGGGATTTTGATTTTCGGCTGTGCCGACGGAAAAGATTTGCGGTCTATGGCAAAGACGCTCATTGACCGGTTCAAGAAGATCATCATCACAACTCCGGGGACTTTTAAGAAAAGCGATCCAAAGATGATATATGATACATTCACCGCGTTGTCGGTAAATAAGGCACCGGAAATAATCTTGATTGAAGATACCGGCAAAGCGGTACATCACGCCTTGCATCTTGCAAAGGAAAACGGGCTTCCTGTTTTGGGAACAGGATCATTTTATCTTGCGGCGGAAATAAAAAAGATTATCGGAATAAAATAATTCTCATGGCTTGTTTGTTGAGTATGCATTTAATATGTGAATGTTCATTGAATTCATACTCACCGAACGCGCGTTCACTGAACGCTCATTCACCGAATGCATGTTCACTGAACGCTCGTTCGGTGAACGCACGTTCGGTGAATGAGCGTTCATCAAAATCGTCTTGCGTATTTTTCGCGTAATGCAATTACAAAGAAACTGTTACCGGCTTTTCTGTTCCAGGATCGATGAAAGATAAAGACACCGCTTTAAGCGCAAGCTCCCCGCCGGCACTTATCTGTCCTCCATAAAGCGTATCATTTAAAATAGGGAATCCAAGCCACGCAAGATGGCACCGGATTTGATGACGGAATCCCCGGAATAATTCCGCTTTCACTCGTGCCGTAGAATCAGTCCCTGATTCCCATGCGAGAATTTTTGTGATATAAGGCGCTCCATTGTCAAAAGCAACATCTTTATGTTTGGGAAGATGATCTGTCAATACCGGCCTTACTTCTTTTCTTCCGGGACCGAATGGACGGAACGCGCTCTTTAGCTCAAACGGGATTTGTCTATGTTCCGGCGGAGCGGGAAATCCCGCAGGTACGGCATCCCGCTTTGATACATCCGCGTCATATTGTTTCAAGAACAATCCATCATCTTGTTGAATAAGAAAATGATTGAGGCTGTCTTGATTCCTCGCGAAAAGCACGAGTCCCCGCGTTTCATAATCAAGGCGGTGAACAAGGCCGCCTTCAAGCCGCTTCTTCCCTTGGGGAAGCAATACTTCAGGAAAGAGGCGGCCGCAAAAATCCAGCAGGGTTCCTTCTTCGTTTTCTTTTAACGGAGCGCAGTGCATGTTTCCCGGTTTATAAAGGATAACGTAATTCCGGTCTTCCTTCACCGCGTAAGGGATTCCCATAAGGAGACTTATTTCACCACGATGTTAACGAGCTTTCCGGGAACCGTTATCACTTTTACAATCTCTTTGCCGTCAAGCCATTTTGTAACGCCGGGAAGAGCTTTGCCCGTTTTCTCAATTTCTTCTTTGGGAGTTCCCGCCGGAACAACAAAGCTGTCGCGGATTTTTCCGTTTATTTGCACGACAATGGTAACTTCATCATCCACGCAGAGTTTTTCATCATAAGCGGGCCAATCGGATTTGGAGACAGATTCTTTCTCTCCCAGTTTTTCCCAGAGTTCTTCCGCAAGATGAGGCGCGTAGGGACTCACCATCTTTACCAAGGGTTCCCAGAGAGCGCGGGGAATGGTTTCCAGTTTGTTGAGTTCCGCGGAATACACCATCATCGCGCTGATGGCGGTATTAAAATTAAGGCTTGCCGTGTCCTCGCTTACCTTTTTCAAGGTCTTGTGAAGGAGCCGGATCAATTCCTTGGAACCTTCTTCACCGTTTACGGGCTTTTCCCCTATCGCGTACAAGCGTTCAAGGAAGCGTGAAACACCCGAAAGCCCTGACGTAATCCAGGGCTTGGAAACTTCAAGCGGGCCCATGAACATTTCATACATGCGCATCGCGTCGGCGCCGAATTGATGAATAATATCATCGGGGTTGATAACGTTGCCCCGGCTCTTGGACATTTTCTGATTATCTTCGCCAAGGATCATTCCCTGATTAACCAAGCGCTGAAAGGGCTCAATGGTATTCACAAGACCGAGGTCGTACAGAACCTTGTGCCAGAAGCGGCTGTACAAGAGGTGAAGCACCGCGTGTTCGGTTCCGCCGACATACAGATCGACCGGCAGCCAGTATTCGATTTTATCTTTCGCGGCAAAGGCCGTGCTGTTTTGCGGATCGATATAGCGCAGATAATACCAGCAGGAACCGGCCCACTGCGGCATGGTGTTTGTTTCCCGTTTCGCGGGCCCTCCGCAGATGGGACAGGTGGTGTTTACCCATTCGTCAATAGCGGCAAGCGGGGATTCTCCGGTTCCGGTCGGCGCGTAAGATTCTACTTCGGGAAGCGTCAAGGGCAATTGATCTTCCGGCAGGGGAACGATTCCGTCTTTTGGGCAATGAACAATGGGGATGGGTTCGCCCCAGTAACGCTGACGGCTGAAAATCCAGTCGCGTAGTTTGTAGTTGACGGCTTTCTTCCCGATTCCTTTTTCTTCAAGCCAGGCGGTTACTTTCCGCTTCGCGTCTGCCGTGGGCAGTCCGTCAAATTCTCCGGAATTGACCGCAAAGCCGTCCGCGACAGTACATTCCGCGGGGGGCGTTTCCGCTTTATCATCACTATTTTTCGCCACTACCTGAATAATGGGAAGATCGAAGGTTTTGGCAAATTCCCAGTCGCGTTCATCATGGGCGGGAACTGCCATAATCGCGCCCGTGCCGTAGGAAATAAGCACATAATCGGCAATCCAAATGGGTATCTCTTTCCCGTTTATGGGATTGACCGCGTAAGTTCCCGAAAAAACGCCGGTTTTGGTTTTTGCTAAATCGGTTCTTTCAAGATCGCTCTTTTTCGCCGCATCTTCTACATATGTTTCTACCGCGTTTTTTTGTTCCTCTGTGGTAATTTTTGCCGCAAGCGGATGTTCCGGAGAAATAACCATATAGGTCGCGCCGAAAAGCGTGTCGGGACGGGTGGTGTACACTTCAAGTTTATCTTCAATACCTTTGATGTTAAAAACGACATTGGCCCCTTCGCTCCGGCCGATCCAGTTCCGCTGCATCAGCTTTACCGGTTCGGGCCAATCAAGCGTATCAAGATCATTCAAAAGCCGGTCCGCGTAGGAAGTGATTTTCAGAATCCACTGCCTGATCCGCTTGCGGGTAACTTTGGTTCCGCAGCGGTCGCACTCCCCGTCCTTTACTTCTTCGTTGGCAAGGCCCGTCTTGCAGGAAGGACACCAATTGATGGGCGTATCGGCTTCGTAGGCAAGCCCTTTTTTAAAGAGCTGGAGGAAAATCCACTGAGTCCACTTGTAGTAATCGGAACCGGAAGTATCAACCTCGCGGTCCCAGTCGTATGAGAAACCCAGAGCTTTAATCTGTTCCCGGAACTTATTGACATTCGCCTTTGTGGTAACGGCGGGATGCGTTCCCGTTTTGATGGCGTAATTTTCCGCGGGAAGCCCGAAAGCGTCAAATCCCATAGGATGAAGCACATTGTACCCATTCATGCGGAGGTAACGGCAGTAAATGTCCGTCGCCGTGTATCCTTCCGGGTGTCCCACATGCAGGCCCTGCGCGGACGGATAGGGAAACATGTCCAGCACATAGCGGCGCTTGTCTTTCGGAAAAGACGCGTCCTCCGTTGTTTTAAATGTTTTATGCTGATCCCAAAACTTCTGCCATTTTGGTTCGATTGTCTCAAAGGGATATTTAGCCATTTCGTGAACTCCTCATTATCTCACACTGAATACATGTATAATACCCATCAATGGGCCTCTGTATCAAGTGAACGATTCACCTTCCCAGAAAATCAAAAACACGGTATAATATTATTTAGCGGGAGAATTTGAGATGATTAATAGTTTTGCCATTACAGCAACCCGGTCCATGAAAAGTTACGCATCCCAAGCTGCGGATCAGCTGTCAAAATTTACCAGTTTTTCGACTCCGGAAGATCCTATAAATTGCGTAAATTCCCTGGAGGCCGAGCGTTTTGCCGATGGCGAAATGGAAGTAGCAATCAAACATTCTCTCCGGGGAAGGGACATTTTTCTTTTTACATCATGCGCAAGAAATGAAGCAAATGTTACCGTTGAAGAAGCAAAAATCGAATTATATAACACGATAGACGCGTTAAAACGGTCTCAGGCGCATAGCATCACCGTGTTTGAACCTTATGTTTCTTGTTCCAGATCGGATAGAACTGTCCGGCGGAGCAGCGTCGGTTTATGGGTTCATTTAAAAACGATGGTGAGCCTTGGAGCTTCTCATATTTTGACCTATCAGCTCCATTCGGATAAATCAAAATCCATGCTGGACCCTACCCTTTGCCTTTTGGATGACCTTCCGGCTTTAACGCTCTTAAAGAAACGGATTTGCGATGTGTATATAAAAGATGTGCAAACCTTGAAAAATCATGTCCGGTCCAATTGGGTATTTTGTTCCGTTGACGCGGGCGGCGAAAAACTTGGCCGCCGTTTTGCGAACGCTTTCGGCACTCCCCTTGTTGTTGCTCATAAACAGCGTGATTATTCCAAAGCAAATTCGATAGAATCGGTTAACATTCTTTCCGCGGAACCCATCACCGGAAAAGTTGTTTGGATTGTAGACGATATGATTGATACGGCAGGTTCGGTTGTAAGCCTTATCAACGCTTTGGCAAGCCATCATCCGGCTGAGATAAACCTGGCCGCGGTTCATGCCGTTTTTTCCAATCCCGCGGCAGAGCATCTTACGGAATTATCTCAAAAAGGTCTCTTAAATCATATCCTTGTAACCGATACAGTGTTGTCTCCTCACTGCGGCAGCCAGTCCATCCCAAATCTTGAAGTGGTTCCTTCGGTGGAACTTTCTTCAAAAATCATCGCGACAATCATTGAAAACCGTCCCATGGGAAAAATCCTGGAAGATTTTAACGCGGAAACTTACCTGAAAAGCCGGGGATTGTTTGGGTAAAACGGACATCAAAACGCTTTCCTGGAATCCAAAAGAATGGTCACGGGCCCGTCGTTGATATAATTCACGAGCATGTGTGCCTGAAATTTTCCGGTTTCACAGATCAAGCCCGATGCTTTTATTTTGCTGATAAAATATTCATACATCCGCCTGGCCGTTTCCGGGTCCGCGGCTTCGGAATAGGAAGGCCGCCTTCCCTTCCGCGCGTCCGCTAAAAGGGTAAACTGGGAAACTGCAAGGATGCCGCCTTTTTCATCAATCACCGAACGGTTCATCTTTCCTTCACTATCTTCAAAAACGCGAAGATTGATGATTTTGTCCGCTAAATAATCGGCGTCTTTTTCGCTGTCTCCCACGGCGGCTCCAAGGTAGACCAATAGGCCGTCATCAATCTTGCCTGTTATGGCATTATCCACGGAAACGCTTCCGTTTTTTATCCGCTGTACAACCGCCCTCACCGATTTGCTCCCCGCCAGTAAAATATTTCCATACATACGAGGCTGTTGCAAAACTCCA
>DBDH01000010.1:18244-18418 GCA_002293455.1 Treponema sp. UBA937 | reverse complement strand
AAGAATGACTCCCACATTGAGGCAACGGGTGGTTTTATCGTTATTTCCTTTTATAAAAGAAACGAGGGGTTTCCCGTAGGTGTTTTTGAAAAGGGCTTGTAAATCAGCCTGATCCGCAATTGATTCTGTAGGATCTCCCAGGGCAGTCTCAATGTTTTCCACCGGCAGAGTCAG
>DBDH01000010.1:0-18109 GCA_002293455.1 Treponema sp. UBA937 | reverse complement strand
AACGCGGTGACAATATCTCCTTTATGAGGGTTAGGATGCTTTACCAAAAAGCACCCATAACAAGATTTTACCTGAAAAGCAGACTTTAGTACAATATTCCTAATTATAGTAAAGAAGATTGATGAAGGAACCCGATTTTAGCGGAACTTTGTGTAAGACGATAAAAAACAGTTCAGAAACGGCCGCCTGACTGCTTGCAAAAAAAATCGGGCAACCCGGATTTNNAACCAACTGCGCTATTGCCCGTAGGCAAAAAGTACCATATCAAAGAATCATTGTCAATGAGAGAGCGCACTTGTAATGTGCATCACTTACGAGTAAGTATGAATGCGTTTTTCTATTGCGTTAATCACCTTGTTCGGCTGCTTTGGATAACAATTCAATAAGGTTTTTCGCTTCTTCGGGCGTAAGAGTAATCCCTTTCCCCATCTTTTCATGGCCGGGAGCCCAATCCCGAATATCAATTTTCGGGGTTCTGCCGTTCCAGGAAACCAGATTAACTTCCTTCTTCCATCCGGTTTTTTCTTCGGANNACATCAAAAGTAATATCAGCCATATAAACTCCTCCTTTCACAACATATTTATAACATACTATATATGAGAGTAAAATGCAAAAAATGATTCGTTTTACTCTTGCTTTGAAGAAAAAACAGGAGTANNTGCAAAACTCGGTTAGTTTTGCACAAGCTCATGCGATTTCGCGCCTAAAGGCGCGGACTAAAGTCCGATGAAATACGCATTTTTAAGCGGTTGAAATTGCAAAAACTGAAGTTTTGTAATTTCCTCAATATATTGCAGGTTAATTTCATAACATCTATGAGATTCTTTCATGTGTAAATATTGTCGTGGGTATTATAGTTGTTACTGAAGAAAAATGTTGTTGTCAGGAGCTGGTTATGAAATGTAGATCAATGAGTGCAGGTGTACTATTTTTGGTACTTTTTTTTGTGATTGGGGCCTGTTCAAGTACCCCTCCGGCAGAGGAGGAAGCTGTTAGTCCTCCCCCCGAAACTCCGGCGGTTCAAACCCCGGAACCGGCAGCTCCGGCGGCCGTGGTTCCGGAGAGTGTAAGTCAAGATATGATTGATGCTTTGAATACGGCAAAAGCTCTGGCGGACACAAATAGGACGCTGTCCCTGGAAGTAGACGGACCGGAATATTTTCCCAATGAATGGAATGCGGCCGAATCCCGGTACGTGAGAGCAAATGGATCAGAGGTTGCAAATACGAACGCCGCTTATCAAAGTGCCGTAGATTCGTACAATGGGATAGCAGCTGATTTTGAAGATATCGCCGCCGACGCGCTTCCCCTCTATGCCGAAAAATTCCGAAAAGATATAACGGAAGCCAGATCGGCAGCTATAGAAGCCGGTATTCTGAATATTTCTCCGGAACGCTTCCAGGTTGCGGAAGATTATGCGGTATCCGCGGAAGCTGCATGGGAAGCCGAAGATTACGAGACTGCCATTACACTTGCGAGGAATGCGCTTCCCCGTTACAAAGCCCTGAAAACCGGCGCGGACGCATACAATGTCAGAGTAAATATCGAGAATCATCGATTCGCGTACTATGATAGAACCGCCATTGACGCGGTAGACGAAGAAGCTTTCCGGGCAGTTATCCAGTATGATGAAGGCGATATTGCCGGAGTGGCTGCTGCCGAAAAGGTTTTATCGGAATACACCATGATTTATAAGGTGCTGAATACCGCATCGGACGCTTATGACGTTAGAATGGCAATTGAAGATCATCGATTTGCGTCTTATGACAGGACTGCCATTGATGCGGCGGACGCGGACGCTTTTCTGGCCCTTGATCAATATAAAAAGGCCGATGCTGCCGCGGTGACCACTGTCGAAAAGGTTTTATCAGAATACAATACGATTAACGATGTACTCAATACCGCCTCGGATGCGTATGATGTCAGATTGGAAATTGATTACTGGATCAATATGGCAATTGACAACGAGCCGTATCTTGCTGGAATGGGAATCGAATATGGAGACATTAGTTCCTACGCAACAGCTCTAAACGAGGCAGACGAAGCCGCTTACCGGGCGATTGATCAATATGAAAGGGGCGACGCGGGTTCCGCTCTGGTCAGCGCACAGGAAGCTCTGTCGGAATATAACACATTGATGTCGCAGGCTTGGGTTGACGCGTCAGGCAATGTGGCGAATGTTGCGGCAAATGCCCAAAGAACGGCTGTGAATGCGAAAGCTCCGGTGGCCGCAAAACAGGAATATGACAGGGCTTATGCGGGTTACATTGAGGGACAGGCGTTCCTTAACGTGAAAGATTATCAGAGTGCTGCTATATCTTATTACGAATCCATTGTTATGTTTAAAGAGGCGGCGGAAGTGTCAGAGTATAAGCGTCAACATGCTCAAGAAGCGATCAGCGAGGCTGAACGGAAGATTGCTGAAAGCGAGCGGACCGCGGCAGATGCTGAAACCAGACTTGAAGGAGGCGCACAATGAAACGTGCTGTAATGATTGCGTTGCTGTTCACTTTGATTATGGGAGTGCAGGTATTCGCTCAACAGTTTGATTTACCTGAACCCGTGTTAGGAGATATTACCGCGATAGCTGCCTTTGCGCAGGCCGCGTCAAGCGACGCCCGTGCCGGAGTAATTCCCAGAAGCATACGAAACAATGAGTATTTTTTGGAAAGTGTCCGGCTTAAAGGTTTAGCGGATACGGCATACGAATCCGGTGATTATGACGCTTCCGAAAGATATGCGGAAGAGTCTCTTCGATATGCTCAGCTTTCGGATGAATATGTGGCACTTCAATTGAAAATCAGGGAAGCCGATAGAACTATTGCGCAGGCAAAAGACGGCATGGACGGTGCCGCCGCAAAAGGGCTTGATAAAGTTTACCCGAACGAATGGGCGCAGGGACAGGCACTCTACACCGAAGCTGTTAACGCGAGAGCTTCGGAAGACTGGGATGGTGCTATTGCCGCGGCCCGGAGAATATTGGCTATGTTAGAAGGAGCACAGGATTCGCTGCCTTTACCCGCTCAGTACACTGTTCGTACCTGGCTGGGAGAAAAGGATTGTCTTTGGAATATTGCGGGCTATTCATGGGTATACGGAGATCCCCAAAAATGGCGTATCCTTTATAACGCAAATAAAGCCAAAATGCCGGACGCCAATAATCCGAACGTGATTGAGCCCGGTATGATTTTGGACATTCCCAGCATCAATAATGAGGTTCGGTACGGAATGTGGAGACCCGGTGTTTCCTATCTGGAACTTCCCCGCAGATAAAAACATAATGCTGAGGCCATGAGGGCGTGCACGTAAGGCGGACGCCCCATGCCTTGGATTACTTCTTTAGCCGGAATTATTTCTATATCAACAAATTCGTCATCATCCAGGTTTTGTTTACCCGTGTCCGTCAGGTCTCTGGCGATGAAAAAATGAACTCTGTTTGACATAATCGCGGGGTTCGGACTGAATACCCCCGCGTATTCTACTTTTTCCGCGGTAAACCCTGTTTCTTCCCGCATTTCCCGGAGAGCGGCATTAAGGCTGTCTTCACCAGGTTCAAAGACTCCGCCAGGAAATTCAAGGCTTAATTCCTGGGAACCGTGGCGCCATTGGCGGACCATCACAAAGTGATCTTCATCATCTTTTTTGAGAACAGGTACAATGATTGCCCAATCCGGGGCATCCATTACAGTAAAGTTTCCGGGTTCGCCGTTTGGGGACAGGCTTTGCAGCTCAGCAATCGTAAATACTCTGGTGCTGAAAATAGTTTTTCTGTGTTGCAAGGTCCAGATAAGGGATTGATTACGTGTCATGATGTAATCTAACACAAATATTGACGGAATGTATATGATGAAATTGTCATGTACATAACCATTCTTTCATCTGCGATAGTAAAACCGCATCAACACGGGCTTCCACTTCGATAAAATCGTCATTGTAGCGTTCAGTGACGACGCTTCCTTTTCGGTGAAGGAGAGCCGGAAGATCTGTTCTTGTTGAAGGAAAACGGAAACGGTGTTGATTCGCCGATAACGCTTCATCGATACGTGAGGCAAGCGTGTCCAAGCCCTGCGCGTTTTTTGCGGAAACCGGAATGCTTCCGGGATACCGTTTGAGCAAATCATCCAGAATATCACTATCATCGATTTTATCAGTCTTGTTAAAAACCAAGAGCATGGGGATTTCATCGGCGCCAAGCTCATGCAGAACAGCCATCGTGGTTTTGTAATAAACATCTACGTCGGGGTCGGACGCGTCCAAAACATGTATTAAAAGCGACGCGAGGGACGCTTCTTCCAGCGTTGACTTAAAAGCGTCGATTAAGTCATGGGGAAGACGGCGGATGAAACCGACCGTATCGGTCAGGAGAACAGGGCGGCCTTTGCCGATTTCCAAGCGCCGGGTTGTGGGATCCAAAGTCGCAAAGAGTTTGTCTTCCACAAAAGTATCCGCCTGGGTCATGGCATTCAGCAGAGAAGATTTTCCGGCGTTGGTGTATCCCACCAAAGCACAGCCGGGAATCGGAATTTTTTCGCGTTTCTTCCGCTGAATGGCGCGGTTTTTCCGGACTTCCTTTAAATTACTTTCAATTTTGTGGATTTTTTGTTCGATCTGCCGCCTGTCCATTTCCAGTTTTGTTTCTCCGGCGCCTTTTGTTCCGTAACGGCCGCCCTTTTGACGGTTTAAATCGATGTATTTATGGGTTAATCGAGGTAAGGCATACCGTAATTCCGCTAAATTAACCTGTAATTCGGCTTCACGGGTTTTGGCA
The DNA here is from genome assembly GCA_002293455.1 of Treponema sp. UBA937. Classification (GTDB taxonomy): domain Bacteria; phylum Spirochaetota; class Spirochaetia; order Treponematales; family Breznakiellaceae; genus UBA937. The sequence continues at coordinate 13,340 of DBDH01000010.1, read as the reverse complement.
CGCCCCGCGAAAATCTGAATAATCACTTCCTGACGGTCAACAACGGCAATTTCGGTCAATGTTTCCCAGTTTCTTTGTTGAGAAGGCGTTATTTCCTGATCAAAAATGACGCAATCGGCTTTGAGCTCGCGGACTTTTTCGGCAATTTCTTCCGCTTTTCCGCTGCCCATGCCGTATTTCGGATGATGTTCCCGAACGTGAACCATTTCCCGCGCGATTTCTTCCACGCCCAAAGTTCCAGCTAATCCAGAAAGTTCTTTTAAAAGGGATTCCGCTTCTTCCCTGCCTGTATGATTATCCTGGATTCCAATAAGAAAGACCCGTTGGGGACGATCTTCTGTTTCGTATATTTCTTTCATGCAAATAGTACAATTCCTGCTATATTCACCATAACATGTTCTGGTGAAAAAAACAAATGTATATTCTAGGGCGAGTATTCCAGGGTGATCGCGTGCTTTTTAATTGAAAAAATTGTTACACGGAGGAAGAATTTTTTTCACTGCACAGAGGTACTGAAGGTGATGAAAAGGATATTCATCCGATTTGTTCTTTACTTTATCGCAAATTTTTCCGATAATATCGATGAAGTCTTAATTATAGGAAAATCAGAAGTGACAGTATCACAGAAAGCGTCTCTGAGTTTACTTTTATCAATATTTTTCTTTGCTATCTTCACTGTTCTTTCCTTTGTAGGGCTTTTTGATCTTGTGGAAACCCGGTTTTATAATCCGTCTATAACCAAGAGTGTCTCCAGAGAATTGGAACAAGAAGCAAGGCTTATTCAGGATTATATAAAAGAACTGGACAATCATTTTTCAACAAGCCTCCAGAATGAAGCCGTCAAACGGAGTTTTCTGCCTAATCAGAGCGCGGAAGATATTTTTGAAAGATCCAGGTTGTTCGGAACGCTGATGGAATCGCTTGGCGGTCTTCAATCGATCCGGTTTATCGATGCTGCCGGAAGACGAATCCACTATTCTACGCTCCAGTCCGATGTTTTGTTTCAGGATAGATTATCGATTTCTTATCGAAACTACGATGAAGAAACCGAACCTTTTTTGTACAGCGATATTTCTGTTTCCAATCAAGATAACACAAAGCTGATTTGGGATTCCTCGCAGGACAGGATTCTTTTTTCCCTTCCGTTTTATGATTCATATAGCACATTCCGGGGAACGGCTGTTTTTTCACTTTCTGTCCGCGCGATTTCTGATCGTTTATTGAGCGAAGGTCTCATGAAATATGGCGAGGATGTTTCAATTGTTTCTCATCCCGGCGGAATTGTAATTGGTATGCCCAGGACGGGAAAAGATGCTCTTGTGAATACAGTGAGTACAATCTGGAACGAAGGAATCGTCACGCTGACACCACTGGATTCCGGAAACGGAGAAGTGTCTTTTGCGTTGATTTCCGCAAAAACTGATCAAGGCTTTTTTGTTGGGAAAGTGGCAGATGAATCGTTATTTGCTTTTCCTTTCGCAATGAAAATTATCCTTCTGGTTTCATTCTTTTTCACCACATACCTTATCATCTTTCTCTTGTTCAACATCAAACAAGATTCGGCGACAGTTATCCAAAACAGATTGAAGCGCCTCCAAATCAATCTATTTGAAGAATATTATGAGCGAAAAGGTGATATGGATTGGGCGCGATGGAGCAAGGAACTGGAGCATCGCCGTGAAGAAGTCCGGAACGAATTGAAACGCGGAATCAAAATAAAACCTTCCAGCCGTAATAATTTGGATATTGATACACTCATCGACAAGTCGTGGAATGAAATGGCTGCGGTTATGAACGCACAGAGCCAGCCTCAAATTACCGCAAATATCGATGAAGATAAACTGTCTTCTATACTGAACAGGGTTCTTGCCGCGGCAGGAACTCCAACAGCCGCGCCGGCCTCTGAACACCCTCAAATAGACAAGCCGAAAGACAAAACAGAATCCGTTCCTGTTTCCAAAAATCCGGCAAAGACGGAATCATCTGATATTGAGCCGCTGGAAGAATTGGAAGAGCTTGATGACGCGGAAACATTAACTCCGGCTGATGAAGTTTCTGAATCACTTGAAGAATTGGAAGAATCTCTGGAACCATTGGAAGAAGCTGACTCACCAGTTGATGGCGAAGAACTCGAAGAATTGGAAGAGCTTGATGACGCGGATGCATTAACTCCGCTTAATGAAGTTTCTGAATCACTTGAAGAATTGGAAGAAGTAGAGCCGCTTGAAGANNGAAGAACTGGAAGATGCGGAAGCCTCAGTACCGGCCGGTGATGATCCTAATGATTTAAAAGAATTGGCTGTTCCGGAGAATGTTATCCCGGTTGATGAATCCGTTGAGGCCCCGGAAGAAATCGGTGCGGATGGTTCTGTCGAGGAGGACCCGTCCTTGTCCGAAGAAGATATATCCAAATTGGCAAGTGAAATAGAATTCGGCGATATTGATGAACCATCCAAGGATTTAGATCGTCCTTTGGAAATCTATTCACCTTTTGATAATCTTTTTGTTTCTCCCGCGGAAAATCTAGAAGAAAAAAATAATGATGCATCCTTTTCAAAACTTGATGAAGTCAATCCTTTGTATGATATGTCCTTGGTATATAAACCTTTCCAGGTTGACATGCCGGATAATTTTCCTGAATTGGAACAGATTGATTCTGACGAGAATACAGAACAATCTGTTGAGGAAGTTGAAGAAATACCGGAGGAAAATTTGAGTATGTCCAACGATTCTTTTTCTGATGATGTGGTTATTGAAGAACGGAACGGCGTGAATTATATTACGGGATTTAATGTTAATGTGAACGCGAAAAACGTAGATTCCGATTTTAAAGAATTGGTAGATTCGGTCTTAAAGCATAAAGAAGAATAACGTATTGTTATTTCATTAACTGACGGGGATTCACGGTAACGCCGTTTTTATACACGGTAAAATGAAGGTGAGGCCCCGTACTTAGTCCGGTGCTTCCTACGTCACCTATTCTGTCGCCGGTGCGGACATAACTTCCAGCTTTTACCCGGATAACACTCAGGTGAGCATACAAGGTTCTGTAACCGGAATGATGCGTAATCACCACATGATTTCCTGATATGTTGTCATATCCTGTGGCAATAACCATTCCTGACATGGCAGCTTTAATAGGTGTTCCCATAGGCGCGCCAATATCAAGACCGGTGTGGAATTGATGCACGCCCGTAAACGGGTTTGGTCTGTAGCCATAGGAAGATGTAATATAGCTGGTAACTGGCCATATAAAAAGATCGCCATTAATTTCCTGGACTTCAACGGTATTCAAACGGGCGCCGGGAAGGAATAATTTGGAATCAGGGTGAACCGTATCGGAAAATAATTCATTGGCGGTCTGAATTGCCGCGGTATTAGTTTCATATTTTTCCGCAATGGCCGACAACGTATCCCCGGATTTAACCGTATACAGAATACCGTCTTGATTGGGGATTTTAAGCACTTGCCCAATTTGAAGGAGCCTTGAATTCCTTATTCCATTGATAGACAAAAGCGTATCTTGATTCAAGCCGAAACCACGGGATATGTCTCCGATAAAATCTCCCGCCTTAATTTCATATGAAACGTATGTTACTAATCGCGGTTTTGAATATTCTTCCGGTTCCGGAACACCCATCATTATTTCATTTAATACAGCGGAAAGATCATTTTCAACTGCCAATTGCCCTTCTGCAACGGGAAGCATTCCCACTCCTTCCTGGCTTTTAGCAAAGAGCGAAAAAAGTGATGTATTGCGCGAATTGGGGAATGAATCCAACAAGGAAATATCAAACAATTGAAGATAACAGACGAGAAGAGCGAGACAGATACAAAACACATGTTTCGCATCAAACATAGATTTTACAGTAACAGCACGAAACGAACGCCGCCTTTGTTTTTCGGAAAGGCGGTCAAGATTCTGCTGTCCGAGAAGAGAATGTTGATTGTGAATTTCGGCCTTTTCTAATAATCCCATAATCGCTCAATCGGTCTAACCATTTTTTTCAACTAAAAATAGTATATCACATTTTCCTCAAAATGAAAATATACTCCTTAGTTAATTTCTTATTTCAGAAACACTTAGATCGGAAATAGTCAAATAGTTTTGGTTTGTTTGACTATAAGTAACCCTATATAATATTATATCGGGTTTTAATTGGAATGCAATTAGGTTAAAAGTTGGATGCCGCGGTTAGTAGAAATATCCTTTATTGCCGCGGAATAATATTGTTCATCATCAAAAAATCAGGTATATTGGTTTTGTTCCAAAACTTTTTGACTCAAGGTTTTTTAAGGAGGCCGTAATGGCTAGAAAAGGTAAAGTGCTGATTGACCGGGATATGTGCAAGGGGTGTTACCTCTGTGTAAGGGCTTGCCCGGTAAAGGTGCTTGAAGCAGATACAAATCCCAATTCCACAGGTACTTATCCGTCCTCAGCGGCGCATATCGAAAAATGTATCGCCTGCGGCAATTGTTATCAAGTTTGCCCTGATGTTTGCATTGAGGTATATGAGCTCGAAGGAGACGAAGCATGAGTGACAAAAGTCTTGATAAGCGTCTTATGAAAGGAAACGACGCGATAGCGGAAGCCGCTATCCGGGCGGGATGCAGCGCGTATTTTGGTTATCCGATTACTCCTCAAAATGAGCTGATTGCGTATATGTCCAAGTATATGCTGGAAAAAGGCCGGGTGTTCATTCAAGCGGAAAGCGAAGTTGCCGCGGTCAATATGGTATACGGAGCGTCGGCGGCAGGAGCGCGGGCGATGACAAGTTCATCGAGTCCCGGAATCAGCTTGAAGCAGGAAGGGATTTCCTACGCGGCGGGCGCGGATATTCCCATGGTTATCGCGAATGTCGTCCGCGGAGGTCCGGGGCTTGGTTCCATCGCGCCGGCCCAAGGTGATTATATCCAGGCAACCCGGGGCGGCGGACACGGCGATTACCGCTGTATCGTCCTTGCGCCCAAGAGCGTGCAGGAATGCGCGGACCTCACCTACTTGGCTTTTGATTTATCGGATAAGTACCGGATGCCCGCGATTATTCTGGCGGACGGCATGATCGGCCAGATGATGGAAGGCGTAGAACTTCCACCCGAACGGCAGCTTTCCGATTTGCCAAAGCGGGATTGGGCCGTTGGGTATATGAAAGCACAGAACCGGGAAGCAAGGCATCTTTCCTCGCTCGATTTGGTTCCGGAAAACCTTGAACAAAAAATCAAAGCCCGGTTCAAACGCTACGAAGAAGTCAAAGCAAACGAGACCCGATACGAAGCGTCCGGCTGCGAAGACGCTGATCTTATTATGGTCGCTTACGGAACCAGCGCCAGAGTCGCTCTTGGAGCGAAACAGCTTGCCGCAAAAGCAGGCATCAAACTGGGGCTTTTCAGGCCCATCACGCTTTGGCCCTTCCCCGAAGAAGCTATCAAAAAGATTACAGGGTCTGGGAAACCTGTCCTCGTAGTTGAAATGAGCATGGGCCAGATGATTGAAGACGTAAAAATGTCCCAAATAGGACTGGAATACAAGTCTCCGGTTCACTTTTTAGGACGCTGCGGCGGCGTTATTCCTACGGAAGAAGAAGTGTTTGCGGAAGTAAAACGGATACTGGGGCGATGAAATGCCGAAAGAATTGGCGAAAATACGCCGAAATGTTGGAGGAATGATGGCAAAGATGACAGAAGAAGAAGCCGACAAATTGGATGAGTTATGGACAACCACCACACCTGAAATTGACACGAGTAAGCCGGGATATTTTACTCAACACATGGCACACTTAATTGAAGTGGATACTCTTTCGGCAGCATATCTTCGTGCTCGTGCGGACGCAACTCATAAAAGCCCATCAGAAATAATCGGCGAGATGATAAGAGAACGATTGAATGTTGCAATGTAAAGAGTGAAAACAAAGTGTTTTCTCGACAAATTTTTAGAGGTATATCATGAAGAAATTATTCGGGCATCCTAAAAGCCTTAAAACGATTTCCACAAAATATTGCGGCGGCTGCGGTCATGGAATCATCCACCGAATCATCACGGAAATTATTGATGAGATGAACATGCAGGATCAAACCGTTATCACCAATCCTGTAGGCTGTGCTATATGGGCGGATTTGTATTTTGATTTTGATTCGGTTCAGCCTCCGCACGGCAGAACCCCGGCGGCGGCAACCGGAATCAAACGGGTTCTGCCCGATCACATGGTAATTTGCTATCAAGGTGATGGGGACTTGGCCGCTATCGGTACGGCGGAAATTATTCACGCGGCGAACCGCGGTGAAAAGTTTACGGTCATCTTTGTGAACAACGCCATTTATGGAATGACCGGCGGTCAGATGGCTCCCACCACGTTAGTTGGACAGAAAGCCGCGACCGCTCCCAAAGGCCGCGATCCAATTGAAGCCGGAATGGGTTATCCCATTCATGTCGCGGAACTTTTGTCCCAGCTTGAAGGAACACGCTACATCGCCCGCGGAGCAGTGAACAATCCCGCGAATGTGAGAAAAACCAAGCAGTACATAAAGAAGGCCCTTGAAGCGCAGATGCGGGGAATCGGGTTTACCATGGTGGAAGTTGTTTCCCAATGCCCCACAAACTGGGGTATGGAAGCGCTGGAGTCCGTGGAGTGGCTTGAGCAGAACATGCTGCCCGTGTATCCCTTGGGAGAAATCAAAAATCAACTTGAGGGAGCAAAATAATGACAGAAAAATCTTTTTTCGCGGGCTTTGGAGGCCAAGGCATCATTTCCTTGGGCCAGATTTGGGTATATTGCGGCATGAAAGAAGGTAAAAATGTTACCTTTTTCCCCTTTTACGGCGCCGAAAAACGCGGCGGCATTGCCCGCGCTGGCGTAGTGGTATCTGATGACGAAATCGCGAGTCCCCTTGTAACCTCCCCCGATTCCGTTTTGGTAATGAATACGGATTCCCTTCCTATTTGCGAGGAAACGCTGAAACCAGAGGGGCTCATGCTCATCAATTCGCCCTTGGTAAAAGACGAACCAAAACGAAAAGACATTACCGTTATAAAGGTTGATGCCCAAGGGATTGCCGAAAACATCGGCAACGCCAGATTTGCCAACATGGTTGCCTTAGGAGCTATGGCAAAAATTACCAGCGCCTTAAAACTGGACGGCATAGAATCCATCCTCAAAGATTTTTTCCCGGAGGATAAACATAAGTTTGTCCCCATGAATGTTGAGGCGATTAAAGCCGGGTTTGCGGCGGTGTAATGAGTCTTCCTGCTGCTCCTTGGTGTCTTGCAGATACCAAGGAGTTGAAGATTTGATTGTAAAAATAATTCAATGTGTATATCAGTTGATATTTTATCCTCTTCATATAAGATAATTACAACTTTTAATTCAGATCAGGGATAACTATGAATCAACCGATATGGATCAACTGGAACAACTGTATATCGAAAATGACAACCAGATAAAAGAAATAGAAAACACTATTGAAGCATATAAAGAAGATAGAGATTATAAGCAACTTCAAGTGGAAAAACGGAAAATCATAAGTGCCATTAATCGTGCGGAAAGTTTAAGTAACAGTACCTATACATTAATCGTTTATTGGATGATGGGGCTTTTTTGTATTGTATTTGGCTGTGTTTCATAAATAGGAGCAATACACTAAATTTTATTGAGCTATTGAACATGAAGTTATTATTATCAATAATAGCATTAAAGGAACAGATATGGAAAGCGTCGTTGTGGATTTTTCGGAAAAAATACAATCTTATGAACCCAAAGACAGGGAACGCATTTTGCGGGCGGCTCTTTGGGTACATGAACTTTACGAAAAACAATCCGCCGCTTCGGGAATTGATCATATTGCGCATCTTTTGGCGGTAGCCGGAATCCTTACCAATCTCAATCTTGACGCGGATTCCATTATTGCGGCTCTCCTGCATGATGTCCTGGAAAATAACGTTACCACCCCGGAAAAAATCGCGGAAGGATTTGGGGAAGCCATCCCCAAACTTGTCGAAGGGCTTACCCGAATTGCGGATATTTCAGCAAAAAACAAAACCAACCAGGAAGCGGAAAGTATCCGGAAAATGCTTTTTGCCATGGTTCAGGACATTCGCGTTATATTGATAAAACTAGCGGACAAACTGCATACCATGCAGACTTTGGATCATCTTCCTGAAAACCAGCGGAAAACCGTTGCCCAAGAATGCCTGGATATTTACGCTCCTCTGGCGGACCGGCTGGGAATTTCCTGGATGAAAGATGAGCTTGAAGATCTTTCGTTAAAACAGCTCAACCGCGAAGCCTTTTTGCAGATTAAAGAAATTGTCGCGCTCAAAAAAAATGAACGAAAAGAATTTCTTGACCGCGTTCAGGAAGATATTACCAAAGAAGCGAACGCTGCCGGAATCGATATTGAAATAAAAAGCCGGGCAAAACATTTTTATTCGATTTATCAGAAGATGCGGAAACGCAGCAAAGAAGTCGGCGATCTATATGATCTTTTTGGAATCAGAATTCTTTGCCGGACCATTGAAAACTGTTACACGCTTTTAGGCTTTGTGCATCGTTTGTGGAAACCCTTGGACGGCCGCTTCAAAGATTATATCGCTATGCCAAAGGCGAACGGCTATCAAAGTCTGCACACAACGGTAATGTCGTACAATGGCAATCTTCTTGAAATTCAAATTCGTACTTTCGATATGCACCAAACCGCGGAATACGGTGTAGCAAGCCACTGGTTCTACAAAAAAGGAAGCACAACGGAAGTAATTCGTCCGGAAGATATTCCGATAGTAAACCGCCTTAAAGATTGGAACCTGGCGGATAATGAGAATCACAACTCCTCATCTTTTTTGGATGATATAAAAAGAGAAATCCTCAAAGATTCGATTTACGTGTTCACTCCGCTTGGTAAAGTGATTGAGCTTCCCGCGGGAGCTACGCCCATCGATTTTGCTTACGCGATTCATACCAGTATCGGAGAGCATTGCGTCGGAGCCAAAGCCGACGGTTCGATTGTTCCCCTTACCTCGGAATTGCAAAATACACAAGTTGTGGAAATCATGACATCACCAAACGCCCGCCCAAATGTAAATTGGCTCCAGGGCGTAAAGACTTCCAAGGCAAGAAGCAAAATCCGTTCGTGGCTCCAGCAAAACGATGATTCCATTATCATTGAAAAAAATGTTGTCGCAAGAAAGAAAATACTTCCGGCGGAAAATATTCAACCTGCTCCTTCACAGCAGGAGAAAACTGAAGAAGTGTTTCAGCAGCGCATTGTCGATGATGAAGTTTTAAACTCTCAGGTCTTGCAGGTTACGGTTGAAGATGAAAAAAATATGATGATTCGCTTTGCGCGCTGTTGTCAGCCGATTACAGGCGATCCCATTATCGGGTATGTTTCGCGGGGAAGGGGCATCATTATTCACCGGAACAATTGCAGCAACCTGAAAAACATCCCCGATTTTGCGGAACGGAAAATCGATGTGGAATGGGAAAACGCCGCCGCGTTCCTCGTAAAGCGCTTTGCGATAGAAGCCCGCCGTTCCGCCAGTCTTTTTTCTGAAATCGAAGGAGCGGTACGAAAACATCAAGGCCATCTTATTGAAGGCCGCCTGGAAGAAACCAAGGCCGATCATTTAACCGGGTTCTTCACCATGAAACTCGATAACAAAGACGACCTGAAAAAGGTGATGAAAAGCATCCGCGCGATTCCATCGGTGTATAGTATTCAGAACGTGTAGCGCATACTACATGTCACCTTTCTATATACAAACAATGATTGTCTAAATCGATGTATACATCATATTTTGACAGAAATGAATAACTAAGAAAAACATCTATGGGAACATTTTCATTTTCGACAAAATAAAAATAATCATGTTTAAAAATCCTATCACCTAATGTATAATCAAGCCGATTTTTCTCACGAAGAATTGCGCCTAACTCTCGGTTAAAAATGTTATCAGAATATTTTCCATTACGGTAGCTATAGTTTCCTGTATCAAGGTAAAAAAGATATTGTTGCTCATTTTCTGTAATGGTTCCATAAAAAAATAATCCTTGTTCATCTTCCAATAAGGGAACCTTCGTCCATGATTTAAGAAAATCGATATGCGTATCTTTATCATACAAAAATATTTTTTCTTGTTTGTAGGAAATAAGGATGTTATATTGTTCAAATATGGGCAAGCCGGCTAAGGCTTTTTCATCTGAAAACCCAGTCATATTTTCACTTGATACATTTGTAAGAAAAATATCATCGTCGATGGTAACGTTCGGTATTACATATTTTTCTGACTGAAATATTCCTCTTGCAGAGAGAAATTTTCGTTGTTCCCCTGTAGGCGATACATTGAGATTGTCCAATATTGATTGGTCTAACATCAGAGCGGTATCTGCCGTTCCTGTATCGAAAAACGCCAAATAAGAAGTATTATCAATTTCTATATTGATATACGGACCAAACAGAGGGCCATATTTAGCATCCGAGAAAATCAAGTCAACACTACTGACATACGTTTCGGGATACTGCTTATTTGAAACACATGACGTTACAAGTAAAGAAAAAAGAACGAATAATAGAAACTTATATTTTGTATTCATGATTAACTCCTTGCTATGGATTACATTAGTCGCTGCTATTTACATAATATTCTAACAAATGTAGTTACAGAAAGTTACGTTAGTTAGAAAAATGATTTTTTACAAATGAAATTATTCTTGACAAAATTTACAGAACAGATGAAAAATGGTATATAGGAAACGACATCTATAATACAAGGGGATGAATATGAAGAAGCATGTATCGATCTTGTTGTTTTGTTTTATCGCGTGTTATGCGTTTGCCGGCGGACAGGTAGATTCGGGAAGAGATTCCGGTTCAACTAGTTTAGAGGCTGGTCAATTTGTTAATCCTGATACGATTGACGCTTATGCTTATATAAATGATTATGCTTTCCCTTATGAAACAAATGAAACCGAGGATTTATCAATATTTGTTACACTCGAAAAGGAAAAGATTCTGACTATTGGCGATAATGTTAATCTGTTTATCGGGCTTCATGTTAACGATAAAGAATATTTTAAACGGAATGAAGGAAACTACATCGTTTTTATCCATAACCCGGAAGTGCTCTTGAGATCTGAATGGAAAAACGCGTTTATTTCTTCATTGACGAAAATACGCCAGACGCAGCAAAGCGGCGCTGTTTTGGGAATATTTGATTCCACCGCAAATGAAATAATACCTATCACAAGCATTAACTCTATCGAACCCGCGTTAAATCGAATTCGATATAACCGGAAGGTGTATAATATTGATGTAATACTGGATCAATCATTCAGAAAAATGGACGCGATAGAAAATGACTACAGTACCCGGTTTCTTTGGATTACCGATTCCGATTTACTGAAAAGCAATAACAGCGCAAGAGAAAGAGCGTATTTTGATTATCTCATGAAACTGCAATCGCAGAATAAAATCAGTTTTTCATATCTTGGTTACGGTGAAGTTCCTAACTGGGCTGTCATGAATCAGTCATTAAAAAACGCGGGCGGGAATTCATACTATGCTGATGACTTCGGCGAAGTAGAAAATACCATCTGGGATGATTACAATAGGTTTGTGTATCCAACAGTTGAAAATATAAAAGTAAATGTCTCGCTCATGCCGTGGGTAACTGAAAACCGGTTTGATTATCGTTCCGACTGGTATCCCGTAACTGGTTTTCGGCCGGTAACCGGTTATTATACGCACAAATTAAACAATGAAATAAGAAACATGGATTCCGGTGAGCACAGAATATTTTTGTATTATCTGAGTCTTAGCGCGGTAAACAAAACGGAAAGTGATTTGTATTACAGAACGATAACGGCAAACGGAAACACTCCCCTTGGATTTTGCAGTGTTGAATACTACTCGTACAGTGCGGAAAAAACGATATACAGAACATTTCCGCTTCAGGTAAGATATACGGAAGATTATGATGACTATACCGCTCATACAAACCAAGACGTGAAAAAATATACGATACTGCAAAACACAGGTTTCATTCTAAAAGAATTGAGCCAATTAGTGAACAAAAGGGATTATCATACGGCCATTTTATTGGTTGACAGCCAAATAAAATTACTCGAAAGATATTTAGCCGAGAAACAAGATGAAACAATCGCGGGAGATATAGAAACCCTCAACAAAAACAAAGAACTGCTCATGGAACAGGCAAGGAGTTTAAACTATATTAGGTAAAGGCTCATAAATGATTTGGTGACCGCTGGAGGCTGTTATGAAAAGAAATATCTGTATTATTATTTTTGGAATTATTTCTTTTGTACTTTTTGCAAATGATACTTATTATTACGCAGCTGGCGGGAATATCATTCCGCCGGAATCTCATCAAACCAATGTAGAAATGGTTGAAGAAGTAATACATATCGACCTTTTTGATAATTACTATTCTGTAACCGTAGATTTTACATTTTTTAACCATGGAACAGATGAAAATTTAATTGTTGGATTTCCCTATTTGCTGCAAGAACAAGGAGGAACCTATTCCATTAGAATATATGATTTTAAAACATGGGTAAATGATGAAATCGTCACCTATTCCAATGATAAAATTGAACTTTCCGGACAGGGATATGGCAGAATTATTGTCGATCATGCGTTTACAAAAAATGTTTTTTTCCCTTCAGAAGAAATAACAAAAACAAAGGTTGAATATAAAGCAGAATACGGCCGCGCTTCTTCATCTTATTTTTTGGCAACGTATTATTACGGAAGCGGCGGAGCTTGGCATAATCCAATTGGGAAAATGACAATCGATATAAAAAATAATGTTTCAACATTTGATGCGTGGATTTATGATATACAAATGCCGGAAATAGGGTATCGAAACTTTCCATCAAATATAGCAGTAGAAAATCACATTAATTGGGAAAATAATTTTTTACAAATGGAATTATTCAATATAGAACCAAATGAAAATGATACTATCGCAATATGGATTGGTCGTCCATTGTGGGATTTAGGGCCTAGGGTTTTCAGCCCGAATAGGTTTGAATATAGAACACATATGTTAGAAGATCGGACATTGCGTCTTTTATCAAGCCAACAATTAAAGATAACGAGAAATGCTTTTTATGCATTCTATGGTTATAATTTTAGAGATGAAAATCTAAAATCATTTTTTCAGAGTTTTAATCCTTCATGGTATGTTGTTGATGAAAGTTTTAATGAAAATATGATTACAGAAATAGAACGAATCAATATAAATAAAATACTGGAAGAAGAAAGAAAAAGATAACCAAATTATCTTCATCGAGTCCAATTCTCAATCTGACTCCCCTCCGAAAAGTCAA
>DBDH01000080.1:20142-57553 GCA_002293455.1 Treponema sp. UBA937 | reverse complement strand
GGGAGATATTGACATTCCGCTTACGGAAGACAGTGTTGCTGCGAATGCGGCCGCCGAAGATGTTCAGTTTTCCGATGGCGCCGAAACCGATGACATGGAACTGTCTCTTCCTGAAATCGATGAAACGGAAATTTCCGCCGGTGATGATGGTCTTTCGGACGATTTGAATATCGGTATCGATCTGGATTTAGACAGCGATGNNCAGTGTTGCTGCGGATGCGTCCGACGAAGATGTTCAGTTTCCCGATGGCGCCGAAACCGATGACATGGAACTGTCTCTTCCTGAAATCGATGAAACGGAAATTTCCGCAGATGATGATTTTGGCCTCGACATTGATTTTGATGATTCGGAAATTGAGCTTGAACCGGATGCCGCGGCAAATCCCGTGTTAGATGATGCGGAAATATCCATAGAAATATCCGATGGAATCGACCTTCCGGAAACCGCCGATGATGAAGATTTTTCGGAAGTATCTTTAGACGATTTTCTTGCTGATTCTCCCAAAGAAGAAGACGACGTAATCCTTTCCGAGCTTTCCGAAGAACCCTTCGCCGGCGAGGAATTAGAGGATATTACGTTTGATGACACAGACAACAATCCCGAAGAATTAAAAGATATTCCCGACATCAATTCGATTATCTCTCTCGATGGAGATGATTCTCCCGGTAAGGACGAACCCATCACCATCGATGATATTGATGAAGCAAACCGAAGTTCTATCAATTTTGATGACGTGGCCGCTTTCAGCGACGATCTTCAACAGAATGATGATTCGCCGAAATCCGATGACGCGGATATGTTCCTGGATGAAGACGAAACCATCACCATCGATGATATTGATGAAGCGAATCGAAGTTCCATCAATTTTGACGTTTCGGATATAGCGGATAACAGTTCTCAGCAACATACAGCAGAGCAGGTCAAAGAAGAAATTTCCGCGGATTTGCTCCTTAAAATTGCCAATGAACTTTCATCTATCAGGGAAGAGTTATCCAGTCTTAAAAATGAATTATCTTCCATGAAAACTGAAACGTCGAAAGAAACCGCCGAATCTGAAATTCCTCCGGAAAGTCCGGCGGGCTTCTTTGATAAAGAAGATGACGATAAGATTTCTCTGACCGGTGATGAATTGGACAATATTTTAAATACCGCCGATTTCACCGAAGAAGCGGGAGAAGACGCAAATAATGCTGTCGAGACTGAAGATGATGGTTTTGCCGAAACAGAATCTCCGCCGGAAGCGTTCAACGAACAGACATCCGAAGAATCGATTGAAGAGCCGGATCTCTCAGGCGGAGATGAAGACGCGGCGGTTTCCGAAGAAGACGAACCCGTATCCGATGAAGACAATACAGAGTTGGATATATCGGAACTTTCTTTGGACCTGGATGAACTTCCTTCGGATCATAAAGAACCAATAATCGAAGATTTGGTTATTGAAGAATCGGATATCTTAGACGAAGACGAAGATGAAGACGCCGCGGTTTCCGAAGAAGACAAATCGATTGACCCGGAACCCGAACCGGAATCTTTTTCTGATGATGACGGCGTGATAAGTGCGGAAATCGATTTTAGTTTTTTTGATAAGGTTCCGGCTCCGGCAGAAACGGACGATGAAATAAACGGCGGTATCATTGAAGATGCTGGAATTATTGAAGATACTTTGGAAGGTGAAAACCCCGAAGAGTCCGAGGAAAAGCCTGAGGAAGAATCCGCGGAGATTGCCGAAGAAGAACTATCAACAGACTCTTCTCTTGATGAATTGGATTTGACTGTTGAAGAAGATGAGCCCGAAATAATAGAGATTGATGAAATAGAGATTGATGAACCGTCTCCGGAAGATATTTCATTTGATGATGATGATGATTTTAATGATATTGAAATTGATGAAGCACCGTCTGTTTCTTTCGATGAACATGAGATTCCCTTGGATGAAGCCATTGCCGAAAAAGATACGGAGGAATTAAAACAGCTTCGGGAAGAAGGCGCCCGGCCTGTTACACCGGCTCCCGAGGATACATCGTATCTTGAGGAAGATGACGCGGAAAACATCGATCTTTCCGATGCGGTTATCGAGGAACCTGATTTCAGCGGCATTGTGGAAAATCCTGTAACCGAACCTTCCCTGGAAGATATCAGCATCGAATTGGATTTGGAAGAAGAACCTCTTTTGACGGAAGAAACGGAAGTCCTTGAAATGGAAGATGAAGATGAACTGGAGCTTTCCATTCCCGAACTGGATGATGCTGACACAGATTCCTCCGATATGGGCAGTGAAATTCCCGAAGAAGAGAATTTTGCGCAGGTTATTCCAGAAGGTTTTGTGGTAGAATCCGAAGATTCCGATTTATCTCTCATCGATCCGGAAATTGATTTTGAAGAAATTGAGACCATCAATCCGGAAGACGAACATGTTTTGGATGCGGTGCCCATAGAAGATGACTCTTTTATTCTGGATGATGATTTGATCGTTGAAGAAATGGCGCCTGCTTCTCAAATGGATGAAGTCCATACAGTTTCCAGCAATGAAGCGGATTCCGGCAATATCGATATTCCTCAAAATCTCAAACAGGAATTAAAGACTGTTCTTTCTTACATGGACAAATTGCTTGAATCCCTGCCGGAAGATAAAATCGAAGAATTCGCCAGATCAGAATATTTTGATACGTACAAGAAATTGTTTGAGGAATTAGGTTTAGTGTAATGGGTCTTTTAAGCAAAGCAGCTGCTATGACTACTCTTGATGAAACGGGGAAAGCCTTAGTTGACCGTTTAACGAAGCTTCCCCGGACTCATACGCTTTCCGATACTGCTTTGAATATGCTGCGAAGTTATATTCCGTTTAAAAGAGGAGCTTGTCTCTCGCGGGGAACTGACGCTTATGTGAGTTTCTCGATCCTGGGATTCGGATTGGAAAAAATACATATTCCACAGGCGCTTGCGGCAGAACACAAAGAAAAATGGCATAAAATTCCGGAAACCAATATCAACGAATTGAAAGATGAAGGAAATGAAGATTCGTATTATTGGATTTTTCATGTAACCGATGTCAATCCGCCTGAAGCGATGCTCCTTTTGTCTGCCGATGCGGGATTTTTTCCGGAAACGGTAAGCCGGATTCTTGAAAAGGCGGAGGCGGCTTTTATGCCTTTTGAAAAGAACTCATCGGAAGATTCTGGAAAAGACGAACCCGCGGATATCATCAATGAATATTTTGACGCGTCAGGAACTTTTAACTGCTGTATTTTTAGTACCTCCATTGATGAAGAAACTCCTGATGAGATCCTCCGGTCAATAAAAAGTTTCGGCAGGCTTCTGCCTCTGAAGGGAAATACTTTTATCCTATTGTTTCCTTTGTCTATCGATCACGAACTTTTGCTTCATCATTTGAATAAGCGGTTTCATCTGAATATTGTAGAACAGTTTTCCGCGGATACTCCGCAAAAAGTGTTAGACTGTATTCAACATTATGTTTAGACATGGATGAACGTTTATTCCCGTCAAAAAAAAATGTACCTGCCGCATACGCGGGAAGCATTGCGCTTCATTCTTCTTATGATCCCATAAAAGAAGCGGAGCGTTATGTTGAATCTCTTGAAATCAAAAAAGATGTTAAACATTTTATTCTGCTTGAACCTGCTTTAGCGTATATCATTCCGGTATTGAGAAAAAAAAATCCGGAAGCTGCCATCGTTGCGCTCCGGTGTTCTTCTTTTTTTGAAGGTAAAGGAATGCCCGATGCCGAATGGCAAGAAGGCAGCGGCAAAACGCTTCAAGCGTTCCTTGAATACTGCATAGATGATGCGGATATTCCTTACATAAAAATTATTGAATGGCGCCCGTCGATGGATGCCTATAAAGATACATACGCGTCTTTGCTTGAAGAAATCCGTACCTTTATAAAAAGAGGCGCCGCCAATCTAACTACCGTAAAAGCTTTCGGCAGAAGATGGATAAAAAATTGTTTGAGAAACGCGGGCACATTAAAAAAGATTCTGACTTTTATTCCCGGAACTTGTCCTGTGCTGGTTTGCGGAGCCGGTCCTGGTCTTGAAACTTCAATACCTCTTATAAAGCGGTTTCAGCAAAAAGAGCATCTTTTTATTGTTGCCGTTTCATCATCATGTATGGCATTACAGAAAAACGGCATTACTCCCCATATGGTAATCGGGAGCGACGGCGGCAATTGGGCGAGGTTTCATTTTATAGAATATGAAAGAGCTTCTCCGCGGAATCATTTTGTCTGCGCAACACTCAACGCCGCCCTTCCCTCTCAATGCGGTGAACATCCTGTGCTGGTATTGGGAGACGGCAGCGCATGGCAGTCTATCCTTCTGGAAAAATTATCGATTCCCCATCTGCGTTTTCCGCAAAGGGGAACGGTAACGGCCGCCGCTCTGGATCTTGCGTTCCGGCTTACAGACGGAAATGTGTTTGTTTCCGGCATCGATTTATCTTCGGATGATCTTCTCACCCATGCGCGCCCTTATGCTTTTGATATATTGATTTCGTCACAAACAAACCGCCTGCATCCGTATTATTCGGACATGTTCAAACGGAAAGCGGAAGAAAATCCTGGGACGCTGGATATTTATGCGGACTGGTTCCGGCACTATCTTCAAAATTATCCGGGGAGAATTTTTTCGTTGGGGAAAAATCATAAAGTATTTCCATCGTTTTTTGATGAAGATTATACATCTGTCTCATCTTTTAGTAACCGGCTTCCTGTATTCTCTGTAACAATTTTGGAAAAACAAAGACTATTTCCGTTACATGTTTTATTACATGCTATAGAAGACAAAGAATCAGGAACAGATGTAAGAAACGAATTGCTCGAACTCCTGCAATTGGATGATACATGCGAAGATATACATTCGGCTCTTAAACAAAGTCTTACGTCACTTCGGGGAACAGGGACGTAATTATGGACAAACGGTATTTTTTTGAAAGAAATCTGCTCAGCCTTTCAAATTCCAATCCTGATGTATGCAAACGTCTGACTACAGCGGAAACAAGTTTCGGTAATTATACATTTTTGGAATCCCGTTCCGGGGAATTGATTCCGGCTCTTACAGACAATTCCGGCAAAGCCCATCCTCTGCATTCAATGATTGATCCCGTAAAAGAAGGGAACCGCTTGCTAAGTACTGTGGAGGATGCGGGTTTTTTAATCATTCTGGGACTCGGCGGAGCATTTCATATTTCCGCGGCGCTTGCACGAGAGGACATACAGAAAATTATTGTTGTCGATTTTAATATTCACGGCATTGCGGAGCTTTTAGCATCAAAAGAATATGTGGAAATTCTAAAAGACAAGAGAGTCTCACTGATAATAGATCCCGCTCCGTCACAAATAGAAGAATTTATTATTAATAATTATAAGCCCGCATTGTTCGGAAGTATTTCGATGCTGCCTTTAAGAACAAGAACAGAATTGGACTTGGAAAAATTCAATGCTGTAAGCAATGAAGTGAAAGAAGCGGTTAACCGTGTGTCGGGGGATTTTTCGGTTCAGTCCATATTCGGGAAACGGTGGTTCTCAAATATTATTAGGAATTTGAAAATGGCCGAATGTCAAAAAAGTTTTTTTCCCACGATTCATCACGCGGCAATTATCGCGGCAGGACCATCGCTGGATATGCAGCTTTCAAAATTGATGAATGAACGTGTTTTTATTATTTCCACCGACACAGCGCTGCCGGTATTGCTTGCGAGAGGAATAAGGCCGGATGCTGTTGTTTCGATAGATTGTCAGCATTTCAGCTCGTATCATTTTATAGGAAGCTGCCTAAAAGATATTCCACTTTTTTTGGATATGGCAAGCCCCGCCATTATTCCGGCCGGGTCAAACAATCTGCAATTTTTTGCCGGCGGACATCCTTTAAGCCAATATATTAGTCAATACTGGAAGCAATTTCCTTTTGTTGATACAAGCGGCGGGAATGTAAGTTACGCAGCTTTAGCGCTTGCGGATTCCCTGGGCGCAAAAGTGATTGATATTTACGGAGCGGATTTTTCTTATCCGGAAGGAAATACTTACGCGAGGGGAACGTACATCCACAAATTATTTGCCAATAAACAAACCCGTTTGCTGCCAGCGGAATCCCAGTTCAATCATTTTTTGTTTAAGAATGTATCGCTGCAGAAAGTTACATCAGAAAACACTTGGTACTATCAAACGAACATGCTGAAAAGTTACAAAGAACATTTTGAAAGAAAAATTCTTACGCTTTCCGTTAAAGTCAACCAGATTGAAGGAATGGGGGCGTCTCTTACTATTCAAAAAAACGACAATCCCCAGGAAGCCGGCAATATCATCTTCCCCTTCTCTACAGGTATTCCGTCGATGAGCGCAGAGGACTTCCTTGCACAGTATCATGACAAAATAAAAAAACTTCCTCCTATTAAACAAAGCTCCGTTTTTTTGGAAAACATGGAACACGCTTCCTCAATGGAAGACCATATCATCATCACGCTTCTGCCGCTCTCCGCGTCTTTTAAAAAAAAATATCCTAAAGAAGACGTACAGAGTATTTTTGAAATGACGAAATCGTATGCCCTGGAAAAAATAGAAAGAGTTTTATGAAGCGCGTATCTTGTAATAATGATATTACATACTCTTTTTCACATGCATTGCGTATCATTCACATAATACGCAATGCAAAAAACTCATTCACTCGTTACAACAAACTTTCCAGTTCATCTACCAGTTTTGCAAAAGTCTTGCAGGCTTCTTCCACCGGCGCCGGCGACGACATATCCACGCCGGCAATCTTAAGTGATTCGATGGGGAAGCGGCTGCCGCCGGATTTTAAGAAAGCAAAATAATCGTCCCGTTCCTGAGTGCCGCCCTGGAGTACGCGGGAAGAAAGCGCTAAGGCCGCCGAAACTCCTGTGGCGTATTTGTATACATAAAAAGCTCGGTAGAAATGCGGGATACGAAGACCTTCGAGATCGCTGTTTTTTTCAAAGATCATTTCAGGGCCGAAATAACGCTGTAACAGGTTTCGGTATTCGCCGCGGAGGACATCGGCGGTTAGAGGCGTGCCGGATTCTTCCAATTCATGCGTCCGTTTTTCAAACTCGGCAAACATGGTTTGCCGATAAAGCGTTGCAAGCAAATCATCGGCACGTTTATTTACCAGATAAGCCTTGAGTTCACGGCTGCCGGCATTTTTTTCCAGGTAATGAAAAAGCAGTTCCTCGTTAAAGGTGCTGGCAACTTCAGCTTCAAAAATTGTGTAGCCGTAATGCATGAAAGGATTTGCCTTTGCCGAATAATATGAATGCATGGAATGGCCGCCTTCATGCGCCATCGTAAAAACATCCCGAATGGAATCATCTTTGTAGTTCATAAGTATGTAGGGATTCCCGGTATACGATCCCGCGGAAAAAGCGCCCGACCGTTTTCCCTGGTTTTCATAACGGTCCGCCCAGCGTTCATCCAAAAGACCGCCGCGAAGCGTGTCCACATATTCACCGCCTAAGGGAGCAAGCGCGTTGGAAAGTAAATCCACAGCCTCCTCCCAAGTGGTAGTTTTGATTGCTTTGGGAACAATCGGAACATATACATCGTAATGGCGGAGTTCATCAACCTTGAGCGCTTTTTTCCGTAACGCATAATAGCGATGAAGCGGTTCCAGGTTTTTGTTGATGGTATCTACAAGGTTGTCATACACAACTTCTGGAACATCATCGGGGAAAAGAGCGGCGGCGCGCGCGGAAGGGAAGTTCCTGATTCTGGCTTTTATCACATCTTTTTTCACGGAACCCCCGTAGAGGCTCGCAAGGGTTGTGGTATGAGCCGCGAACTGATCATAGAACTGATCGTAAGCCTGTTTGCGAAGATTCCTGTCGGGGCTTTCCATAAAGACCGACCAGGTAGACTGCGACAAAGGCCTTTTTCCATCGGGTGTTTCAACGGTTCCAAAATTTAAATCCACGTTAGTCAGCACGGAAAAAGTCTCGTTGGCAATATCTTCGCCTTCGGCATGAATCGCCAGAATCCGTTCTTCTTTATCGGTTAAAATATGCGGCTTGTAGCGGAGAATCTTTTTCAAGTAGACGCGGTATTGTTCCATGCGCGGAGATTTGAGAAAAGCTTCCATGGATTCAGATGGAATTGTCTGGATTTCAGGCAACGCCCAAGCTCCGGCGGCATTGGCCTTAGCGGCAGCCATCATAAACCTGCCGTACATCGTCCGGGCTGTATTATCGCCTTCATCTTCGGTTTGACGCAGGTCCGCATAGTAAGCAAGCCTTTCTTCAAGAATCCCGAAGCTGCTGATAAAATCGAGGTAATCCGCAAGATGATCCGCGGACCGGCCAAGGGTCCCCTGAAAATCCGGAATCTTCCCGGCAAGCTTTTCATATTCGGCAAGCCCCTCGTTCCAGGCTTCATCATTTGCGTATAACGCGGAAAGGTCCCAGGTGTGTTCTTTCAAAACACTGCTGCGTTCCGGGATTGATGCTGATGTCATATATAACTCCTTAACGTGCTGCGCGAGCAGCAACATGAATCGAAGGCACCGCGAAGCGGTGACACTAACTCCTATTTATGCTGCGCGAGCAGCAATATGAATCGAAGGCACCGCGAAGCGGTGACACTAACTCCTTAATGTTGATTCTAATGTATAAATATTAATGCCGCCCCAATGACGGCTCCTACGGCGCCGATAATTTCCTTGGGACGGATCCTTTCTTTTTTGATGAGACTGTCAGGCAGCAAAACCATGATAGGCACAAGCCCCATCAAGGTTGCCGCAATGCCGGATGATGTTCTTTGCATCGCAGCCAGCGCTAAACTGACTCCGGCAAAGGGACCAAGGAGGGCCCCTAGGGAGAGAATCTTTAGGGCTTGTTTATCCTTGAATCCCCGGATGGGTTCATCAATCTTTTTAATGATAAACGCAACGATAATAAAACCGATAAGTCCCGCTATCACTCTGATATGAGCGGCATTCATAGCATTGGAATCGGGCGCACCGATTTTTGAAAGAATCAATCCGGCTGATTGACCAAGCGCCGCCAAAACCGCAAAGATGATTCCCTTCATTTTATAAACCGATTTCTGGGACGGCATATTCTGCCCGCTGGCTTTCTTATAAACAACAACAAACATGATGGAAATGAACACAAGCGCCATACCCAGCATTCCCAGCGGAGCAATCGTTTCGCCAAAAATAATATAACCCATCACCGCGGTGATAACAGGGGATGTAACAAATATCAACTGAGTCGTCCGCGCGCCGATGTATATATAAGACTGAAACAAAAACACATCACCGAATACAAAACCCACAAGACCGGAAAGCGAAAGCCAGAACCACACCTTCGGGGACTCTTGTAAAGGCAGGGCTTCTCCCTGGAAAATAATCCCCACAATAGTGTATATGATAAGGGCCGCCAGAAGACGCAGAATATTAAGGCCGATAGTCCCGATCCTTTTGGCCGCAAATTCAAAACATAAAGACGTAAAGGTCCAAGCTACGCTGGTCCCCAATGCCGCAAGCTCCCCGGAATATTTAATCATATCTCTGTAGTATCACAGGATGAGCATTCATTACAAGATGTATTTTATCCTCCGGGTTTTTCACCTTCGTTATATATTTTCATTGCTTCTCTGCTTATTTCTTTTACAGTCATTCCGATAAATCGTTCTACACGCCAAAAAAATCGGTGGTTTCGGGAACCATTCGGACCGCCCTCAACCACCGGAAAAAATACACGCGCGCTACATGCGCTCTCTCAGCTTGTTTATCTGCCTCATCACTTCATCCCTGGCGGGGCCGCCGGGTAAGTTCCTTGCGGCAACGCAGGCCTCGGGTTTGAGCGCGTCAAAAATATCGGCCTCAAACAAAGCGCACCTTGTTTTCAATTGTTCCAGGCTTCTTTCAGCGATTGTTTTCTGCCCCGCCTCAACGCAGTCGCGGACTACAAGAGCGGCGGCTTCATGGGCGCTTCTAAAGGGAAGGCCTTTCCGCACAAGGTATTCGGCAGCATCGGTGGCTTCGAGGAATCCTCCGATACAGGCGGACTTCATTCTGTCTGTATTGAAACGGGCGCCCTTCATCATGCCGCGGAACATGGCAAGGCAGACTTTCACCGTATCGAGGCTGTCAAAGAGAGCTTCTTTATCTTCCTGCAAATCCTTGTCATACGCATAGGGCAGCCCTTTCAAGAGCGTGAGGAGCGTTACAAGATTCCCCGCTGCCCTCCCCGACTTTCCCCGAATCAGCTCGGCAAAATCGGGATTCTTTTTTTGGGGCATAATAGAAGAACCCGTGCTCCAGGCTTCTTCCAGATCGATGAACTTGAATTCCTCACTTGCCCAGATAACGACATCCTCGCAAAAGCGGGAAAGATGCACCATACAGATTGCCGCGCTAGACGCGAGCTCCAAGGCAAAGTCCCGGTCCGCGACAGAATCCATGGAATTGAGCGTGGGGTTCTTAAACCCAAGAAGACCGGATGTCATGTTTCGGTCCAAAGGAAGTGATGAACCCGCCAAAGCTCCGGCTCCGAGGGGGCATTCATCGAGGCGTGCTAAGGCATCGCTAAAGCGGCCGAGGTCGCGGACGAGTCCCGCGCACCATGCCGCAAGGTGATGCCCCAGTGTAACAGGCTGCGCCCGCTGAAGATGCGTGTAACCGGGCATGATGCTTCCCGCGTGTTCTTCAGCCCTGTCCAAAAGACAGTTGACGGTGCGCTTCATCTCATCGATAATTTCCGGAACGAAGCGTTTCAAATAGAGCCTGAAATCAAGCGCTACCTGATCGTTCCGGCTTCGGCCCGCGTGAACCATCTTCCCTATATCGCCCAGCCTTTCCGTAAGGACGCCTTCAATAAAAGAATGAATATCTTCGGCATCAGGATCAACGGCAAGCGTTCCGCCGTTTAATTCCGCGGCAATGTCTTCGAGCCCCTTGTCGAGTTTATCCGCAATATCGGAAGGAAGGATTCCCCGCGCGGCAAGCATAGCGACATGCGCTCTGGAGCCTCTTACATCATCCTCAGCCAGACGCTGATCTATGTTGATGGAAGCCTGGAACGCGAACGCCTCGGCTTCGGGTTTGTCTTCCAGCCTTCCCGACCATAACACTTTTGCCATGTCTTAGCCCGCGACCCCGGCGGATTTTGCGTCGCCTTCCAATTTTGCTTCCCCCTTAACGAATCCCTGTTCCATGAAAGAACGGACCAGCACGGGAAGGCCGTAGAGCCGGATGAATCCTTTCGCGTCAAAGTGATTGTAGAGTTCGCCGGTTTCAAAACTGGCAATGCTCGCGTTGTACAAAGAATAGGGAGATGAAGCCCCCGCAGAACTGATCGATCCTTTGTACAGTTTGAGCCTCACCTTGCCGCTGACGGTTTTTTGCGTGCTGTCAACAAAGGCTTCAATCGCTTCCCGCAACGGAGTAAACCATCTGCCGCCGTAAATGATCTCCGCCATCTTTTGACCGGCCATTTGTTTAAACGAATACGTTTCCCGGTCCAGACAAAGATGTTCCAGCTCCTGATGAGCGTAATACAGAATACTGCCGCCGGGCGTTTCATACACACCGCGGCTCTTCATACCCACAACGCGGTTTTCCACGAGATCGACAATCCCCACTCCGTGAGCCCCGCCGATGCTGTTTAACTTTTTGATAAGGCTTACGCCGTCCATAGCTTCACCGTTCACCGCAACAGGGATGCCCGCTTTAAATTCGACTTCCACATATTCGGCTTTGTCCGGCGCTTTTTCAGGGGGAACGGTCATCTTGAGCATCGTATCAAAATTCGGTTCGTTGGCGGGGTCTTCCAGTTCAAGACCTTCATGACTGATGTGCCACAAATTGTCATCTCTGCTGTAAGAATCGCTTTTCTTCATGGGGACAGGAATGTTCCTTTTTTCAAGGTACTCGATTTCTTCTTCGCGCGACTTAATATCCCATGTCCTCCACGGCGCGATGATTTCCAAATCGGGAGCAAAGGCCATAATCCCAAGATCAAAGCGGACCTGATCGTTCCCTTTCCCCGTGGCTCCGTGCGCGATGGCGGAAGCGTTTTCCTTGCGCGCATAATCCACCAAAACCTTAGCGATGAGCGGCCTGGCCGTTGATGTTCCGAGAAGATATTTATCTTCATAGAGCGCGTTCGCTTTCAGGGCGGGCCAGACGTACTGTTCCACGTATTCCTTTCTTACGTCCGCTACATAGCACGAAACAGCCCCCGTATCCAGCGCGCGCCGCTTAATCGTGTCCCAATCGGCTTCCTGACCGACATCAACACAGACAGCTACTATATCGCAGTCATAATTTTCCTTTAACCAGGGGATGATGACCGTAGTATCAAGTCCGCCGGAATAGGCTAAAACGATCTTCTTTTTCATGTAAAACTCCTATCTTTTTTCAACCAAATATAGATACTCTTTAACATAGATATTTCGATTTCGCAAATTCCTACTTCCACGGAATGTGTTATATTGTGTTTCTAATACCTCAAAAGTACCTATGGTCTTTAACAAACTTGTCATTTCATCTTTTGATATAAAACCTTCTGAATTAAATGATATTAATAAAAACTTTGCCTTTATTTTACTTACTAATTCTCTAAATGATTCATAAGCTTTTGCTTTTTTATTATATGATGATCGATTCCAATTTTCAGGAATGCCTGAAATCTTGCTAATATTTTCAGGTTCTATATAATCAGTTATCAGATTGAGCATAAAATAATTCGATCCATAAGGATGTTGGTTATAGGGAGGATCGATATACGCAACATCAACTTCTTCAAGACATTCAGCTATAATATTTGAATCGCCTCTGTGAATTTCAAAATCACAAGAGAAGCTACTGAATATAGGAAAAGGAATTTCTATATTTCCTAAAATCCTTAACAATGCATCTTCTTTATTTCCGCCAAATTTTCCAACACCTGTCAGTGAATCTTTATAAAATCCTTTAAATACTCCGGATGTATTTGAATGTATTGAGGCTTCGGATAGCAGCGGAGCCAATACATAATTTTTGTATTCTTCTGGAATGCTTTCAATATATTTTCTAGCCGTATCTATATAACATGCATTTCTGTATGTATAAAAAACCCTGTCATTTTTTCTTATTACTTTATCATTATTGGGTGCGTATAGCTTCGCAATAAACCCAGGTTCTAATAGTTCGGAATCCAATTTATGAATAAGTTTGTTATAATATTCCAACAACTGCCGCATATTAATATCGTTTTTATTTGATAAATAACATTTATTTATTACTTGAGAATATTTTTCCAGATCATTCACAATGATCTTTTCAGAGAATTGCTTTAAATATCTTGCAACAACACCGGAACCTGAAAAAACATCAAAGGCTTTAATTTTTTTCTTGTTGATACGTTTTGAGATTTTATGGATTCCTTCTCCAATAAAAGCTAATAAAGACCTCTTATTCCCAAGGTACGTAATAATTTGCTTATTTAAATATTCTTCATTTTCGCTAATATCATCATTAGGAATTATATTAAAACTATGTACTGCCATTTCTATTCCCTTTGAAAATATTGTTTCGGTGATAAGAAAGATATTTTTGCATTGAAGAAGTAATATTTATGTTTAGTCCCATATTACTTTCATTTAGAAAAGCAAGCAATCCTTTATCTTCTAGTATAGATTCCGAACAATATATTATTTTTCCATTTTTGTCTAATGAAAGATAGCCTTTATCAAACAAAGCATCATGCATAACACACAATGTCAATACATTATCAATATCTAATCGCCCATCATTCATTTTCCAAGGTTTGATGTGGCTGCATATTAACAAATTTTCGTCATTTATACCACAAAAGGCACATTTATAATTGTCACGATGAAGAGCTAATGAACGTAAAGCACTCGTATTTAATCTTGTATTATTCAACACCTTTTTTGTAGATTCTTTTCCTTCAAGATTATATTTCCGTTGATTAAGTAATTTAAGGATATTTTCATTGGATCGATTTTGGATTTCAAATTCAGAAATCATTTCATCACTGTCACGATATTGAAAATAACAAAAATCATTATCTAATTCACCAAGCTCTTCTAATGAGATAATTCTCTCATCAGAACAAATTCCTGAATCACCATAAATGGGAAATATTATATAAGGGTTGTGTACATGTAATTTATCAGTATTTACAATTTCATATAGCAAAAAATTATTAATACAATCACTTAGAACTCTAGGAAAAAGGTAAAAATCATTTCCTTTCGAGTAAATTTTTTTATTGCCATAGATTCTAGAAGAACATTCTATTAACCCATATTTATCAATAATATTCTGTTTATCAGAAAAAGCTCTAGCTTCATACGTTTTATTTTTAATTAATTTGTCGATTTCATCGAGAATGTCCGGTTCATCATCCACGACAATATTCGATTTTTCTTTTGTGATTTTTAACTGACCTTGTAAACATTTTTCATTTATTTTGCTTCCACGTAATAAAAGTATACGATTGCTATCAATATCGTTTTTTATATCATAACCAAAATAAGATAAATTACCATCAAATCCCTGCTTATTTGGTATATCAAATACGGAAGAATTAATCAAATATTCCGTAACATCAGAACGCCTAAAATAAACTTCTTTTTTAACATTACAATAATACAATAATTTTAAGAAAACATTTTCACTATCATAATATTTTTTCATTGCGGCCTCCATTACATATATCAATTAACAAATAATTGTCTTACCTTTCATTTAAAACTTCTTTCAAAATATTCAATCCTTCGTTAATCTCTTCCTTTGTCATGATCTAAAAATAAAAAAATCGCTATGTCTTTTATACTATTTTCCAAACATCCTGTTCCATTTTTTGTTCAACCCACTGTAAACATTTTTCCGCGATGCTCACTGTATTGTGGTATTCTTCTTCCTCAATAGGAGTAAAGTCGCCCGGATATCTTGTCTGTACGGCATAATCATTTAATATGACAGCTTCATTCACTTCTTCCGGCAGTTCACAATAATGAGACAATTCTTGTATTAATAAAACCAAATTATGAGTTTTCTCAGGATCGACATTATAGAAAATTAGAAGGCCTTTTAGTGCTTTCTCAACAGCTTGTTGTGCTTGAAAACACAAATCTTCATAAAAAATATCTTCATCCAGCTTGGTTTTGGATATTGCAAGACTGCTTCTTGCCCTAGCAAGCCATATTCTATAGTCATTTTGCATATAAAATTTGCCCTTCTTTATCTATTGTTTTATAAATATATCCGATCTTATCCTTCAAGATGTTATATTTATCATAATCAGCGGCAATAAAATCAATCGGTACCGAAATATTATTATTGAGCAGTTCTTTATAGAGCAAACTCGTTATTTGCCTTTCGTTTTTTAAATTTTTTACCAGTATTAAAATATCAATATCACTGTTTTTAGTATTTTCTCCTCTGGCATAAGAACCGAATAATACTATCTTTTCCGGAGATATTTTTGAGGTAATTAATGTAACAATTTGCTTCATAACAGGCAAATTTTGATTCATCTTTCTAAATAGCATAATAAATCTTTCTCCAGTCATGCATCAATTCATTTACAATGATATATACTTTCCCCATAATTTCACTCTCCCATCCCCCCATCTTCCATCCGCTCAAACTCTCTTGTACAGATGTATCGGCAAATATTTTTTATAATAATTAAAATCCCTGTCTTCTGTATATATTGGAAAATTATATCTGTAAGATATAGCGCATATTACATAATCGGTTTGCGATCCTTGAATACCATTCCGTGAACATACATTAAAATATTCTGCCGCTAAATCATGGTCGGCCAACTGTATCTCATAATTGTTAAATCCATTTAATTTGATTTTGAGATCATCAAAAACATCCTTGTCGGATATACCGGACAATAATTCTTGTCTCACAGAACCTATCAAAATTTCTTCTTCTAAATCGAGAATCTTGTATAAGTTATCTACTACAACCTGATCTTTGCCGGCAATTTTTTTGCGCCGAAATGCTTTTGACCAGATGGTTGTATCAACGATAATCATTTTTTGCCGCGGGCCTTTTTGGGGTCCCAATCTTTGGCAAACTCAATAGTACCAAATAAGTTGATTGCATCCTTTCTTTTTCGTCTTTGAATAAATTCTTCTAAAGCAAGGTTCACGGTTTCTTTTTTCGTTTTTAAACCGCCTATATTAAGAGCTGAATTGAGCAAATCATCATTTATTGCAAGATTCGTAGCCATGTTTTTCCTCCAATACAATTCTACACATTTTTATGTGTAGAATCAACAGACCCCCTCTATTATTTTATAAATATATCCGATCTTATCCTTATATCCAATCCTTCGCCATTTTCTTCTCTTATAATGTGTTTCCTCCAATCCATTATCTTTTTATCATTATTACTTTCATACATTCAGAACTATTTAAAAAATCATATATTTTTACTTTCTCATTTTCTGTACATCCCAACACTATTTTTATTTCAGAATCTTTCTTTAGCATATCTATTATACAAATTATCGCATCCAGTCTTTTACTTTTTTCAGAGCCGATGAATATATCAATCCCCTGACCGTCCATTGATTTTGTATTTTTGATATAGCCGTAATCAACCGGATAAACCATATCATTATATGCAGGATGTTTTGTTCCTTTTGGTCTGTCTATTACCATTTCATTATCCGCCGTAATTCTTTCCAAATATTCCCAAAACATATTATCGGAATCCATATTTTCCCCTCGAAAGATAAAGCTTGCCGCGTTTTCCGCGTTTCTGTTCTTACTTTACATCGATCCATGCGCTGTCGATAATGTGTAATGCGCTCGTAATAGATTCCAAATCACCGTCAATAGTTCCACTTGAACCGTCAAGGGATCCATGACCTTCGGGAACAAGGTTTATTTTCCCCGGCTGCCCCGCGGAAAACGACGCATGATACACAAGCGAAGGCTGTCCGTTCACGCCGGAATTTTCCTCTGTGTAATAATCGTTATAATCAAAGCTGTGATTTATTTCGAGATAAATATGATACACCTTTCCATAAATCAATGATGTTTCATCAACGCTCTTTGTAACAGAATCCTTTGCGCTTGCCGAACTTATTACATCAAGATCATCATCCGTCACACTGTCTGGCAGCCTATGATTCCAAACCGGCAGGGATTCCGGGCGGCCTTCTTTGGGCGCTCCCATCCAGTTCTTTTTTGCGCTCCGCTCGGTAACCGAAATAGTTGAAATATAATTTCCGTCTTCATCTTCTATCCACGCGGCCATCTGCGGATTTTTCTTCACTGAGAAAAATAAAATCTTCATGCTGCCCTGCCAATGCTCTCCACTTTCGACGCTAAGTTTTACGGTGCGGTCAACATCCGCATTTTCATCATGACTTTGACATCCAAAAATAACACTAACCAGCACACACACCGAAAAAAATAAAAACAAGTTTTTCATTTTGCCTTCCCCTTTTCTCATTACCTCATTTGTCTATTCGATTTTTTGACATCAATGATGTTAAAATAAAATCGATCATTTTATCGGTGAAATGGAAGCCGTCTATTCGGGACCAATACTGCGGAACAGTCCGCTGAAGCAATACCGATTCAATCGCTCCCCAAATTGCCGATATGCAGAGACTCGTGTCAAGCAAGGTATTCTTGCTTTGTATAAGCCCCGCGCTTACAGCCCTGTCAATAACTGACTGCGCAAAAAATACACTTTGGGAATATTTCTTCATTTTTTCAGGATCATCCGTCGTATCCGCTTTGAAGCGTTCCATAATCAAAAGAGCTATCCGCGGATTTGCGAATGCCCAATCCCTAAAGGCCTCAAAACCTGAACGCATCTCATTCAATATTTGTAATTTTTCATTTGATTCTTTTTGCTTTAATCTTTTTCGTTCGGTATGCTCAACAATATATGTATGCATCTTATCCATGCATGTAAGTTTTATTTCTGTAAAGAGTGATTCTTTATCTTTGTAATAATAATAAATACTTGTGGTGCTGACTCCGCAGGCTTTGGCTATATCTTTCATATATATTTCTTCCGGTTCTTTTTCTAAAAGCAGCTTAAGCGTTTCATTCCGAATCTGAGGAGCAAGATCGGTCTCAGGCTTTCCCATTCATCCTCCAATACTTAATCCAGTTAAGTTAATCCGATTAACTTATTCACATTAACTTAATCGGATTAAGTTATTTTGTCAAGCAACAAATAACAATGAGTAATGAGAAGATAGCAGGAAACAATGCTAAGATTACCTCTGCCTTGCTGCCTGCTAAATTATTAGTTACTCATTGATTCAAAACCGATTTCAGGATATTCAATCCTTCATTAATTTCTTCTTTTGTGATGATATAGGGAGGAAGGAGCCTGAGCGTTTTGGGTCCGGCCGAAAGCAGAAGCAGGCCTTTGGAAAGAACGCTTTCCAGCACGGGCCAGGCTTCGCCGTCAATGTCAACGCCTATCATCATCCCCATGCCGCGGACTTCCTTAACAACAGGATGATTCCAGGAGCGGATTGTCTCCATTATGTATTCGCCTTTTTCTTTTACTTCCTTATATTTATCTTATCATAGGTCTATTGTTGATCCTGTCAATAACATAACGCAACTGCTCATGAGTAATCAAGGTCCAATTTGTTTTCTTTGGAAAATATCCGCGAATAATTCCAATGCGGTTTTCGATACTTCTTTTTCTCCCAACTGTGATAGGGGTTTCAGAAATATGATGTCGTCTGCAATACTTCGTTATCGCTGAATGGCAGCAAAGCGTTTACAGTCCTGTCAAGTGTAATATTTTTGCATTTTTCAAATTTGAGGATAAATAACATTTTGATAAAAAATTACTTGACAGCAGTGATTTCTTGATATATTATGCTACTATGAATTTAAAAGATGGTTTTTTCGATTCAACCACTAATTCTCATAATGGGATAATATCTCCTATAGCCAAGGAAGATAAATGCCGAATTTTACGTGCCTATATGAATGCACGCTTGCTTTTATTCCCAAAAATGTATCTTGCAGATTCAGATATAAACAATAATGGTGCACTTAGACACCTTATAGTTCCAACAAAAGATAAAGAATATATGAGTAAGAATCCCGATTTGCCTTGTGATTATGCTGAATTGATAAAATCAGGATGTATAGTGGCTACTGTTCGTGATGATGTCGAATTGGGTAACTTTTCAAGTACTCTTTTTGAGATACAAAAGCATAGTAAGCATATTGATTTACCCTCGGAACGTTATACAAAGATAATTCAAGAACTTTTTAAAAGCCCTAATGCTAATCTGACACAATTTAAGTCAAATGACGTTGCCGATATATTCAAATCAAAAGCAGAAAAGCTACTAAACCAAAATCATTTTGAACATAAAGATATGGACAAAGTAAGGCGTCGCTTAGCTGTAGACATAAAAAATATGTCTACAATAAACCTAAATGAATTGCTAATACAAATTGAAAGTTATGGATTTCCAAAAGAAACTCCTGTTTATGAAGATTTAAAACAAATTCTTTCTGATGAATGTTATAGTAACAATATTGCACAGTCACTGAATCTTAATTATCAATCCATGGTTGGAAACGCTCACCCCCCCCTTAATTATGATGACAACCAATTAATGTTTGAGTATTCGGTTCCACAAACTTGTATTTTCGATATAGATTGTTTAGCATATTTACCTGTCGAGAAATTATTGGAATTCAGTAAATTAAGCGAACGGTATAAGTTTATTAATCAGTTTAATCTATTTAGCAGCGGAAGTGTAAAAACTCCAGACGCTTTATTTAGTGCTTCTGAACGTTATTTTCGACAGTTGAACAAAAATTTTGAAGAGTATTATAATAGACACAAATTTAAACGCCCAGAGAAGCTTCTCCATATACGTTTTCTAGAAACCGCTCTTGGTCACTTGTTTTCAATAGGGTTAAGTAGAATAGCAGGTGAAGTTTTTTCTGACAATAATGCTATAGTAGAGGCTTTATCACCTGCTATAGGACATACCGTAGCCAATTTGATTTTTAATTTTAATCGTAATAAAAAGGTTAAGACTCAAAAATCACTTGAGGAAAAATTGAAGTCCCGCTCTGCAAACAGTGTGATTTTCTCAAAGGATACTCCCAATTAAAAAGTTTTAGAATATTTATTTTTCAAAGGGTTATTTGACATTTTCATCATCCAGAGTTGATATAGATGAAATCCGATATTTTTCCCTTCACCATAAAACAGAAATATTATATACAATAATACCGATCAGTTTATCTTTCAGTTTCCATAAGCTCATTTTGTAGAACTGAACGTAAGAACAATGAAAGAGGCTTATGTTGTTTTTTTGCCCGCCGCTCTAAGGCTTGAATCATTCCAACGGAGAGATCAAGGCAGCGCAAAGCTGCAAGCGCATTACCATAACTGGTAGGCTTCACCGTAACTTCATCATCATTCCAGTCCTGCTCAAATTTTTGAGAAAGATTTGCCAACATTTCAGGAGTTACTGATTTGCCATTAATCGTTCCTAATTTTGTTTCATCCATCATCAATAATCCCCCCTTTAACTATAGAGATATTTTTTATACCCTGCTCGGACTTTCATAGCGTGAATTATCATATCTTCGCCTTGATCTGTTGTAATATACCCGACTTCCAATCCCCTGCCAATGGTATCGAATCCGAAAAGCATAATCAAATCCGGCTGCTCAGGAAAAACGATTGAATTGAGAGCAAATTCATAAACATACTTAATATCCTCATCAGAAATCCCATGTTTTCGCGCTGTTTCCCAAATAATCACTTGATAACCTCCTATTCCTTGAAGTCGTCAAGCGGCTCATCGAAGTCATCTGTCATTTGCATTTTGCCTTTCATACACCCGCGTCCAAAGGGAAGATTGTTTACAGAGTTTGGCTGATTCGGTTTTGTGGTGAGAACAAAAGGGATATCATTCATCCGCACTGTTTGACGCAGAAATAAATTGACCGCCGTTGTCATATCCAATCCCAAATCCGAAAAGATTTTCTGCGCAGAGCTTTTTATCTCACTGTCGATTCTTATATTAATATTTGTAGTTGACATATCTTTTCTCTCCTACAGTAAAATGTATCACAATGTGCGCAAAAAAGCAATATTTTTCACTACTAACTGCTCATTGGTAATTACTCATTGATTCAAAACCGATTTCAGGATTTTCAATCCTTCATTAATTTCTTCTTTTGTGATGATATAGGGAGGAAGGAGTCTGAGCGTTTTGGGTCCGGCCGAAAGCAGAAGCAGGCCTTTGGAAAGAACGCTTTCCAGCACGGGCCAGGCTTCGCCGTCAATGTCAACGCCTATCATCATCCCCATGCCGCGGACTTCCTTAACGGAAGGATGATTCCAGGAGCGGATTGTCTCCATTATGTATTCGCCTTTTTCTTTTACTTCCTTCATAAAACCGGGAGTCTCCAAAACCGCAAGAACCGCAAGTCCCGCGGCGGCGGCAACGGCATTTCCTCCAAAGGTTGAACCGTGGTCTCCGACGGCAAAAACATCTTTTGTCTTTTCGCCGCCCAGCACCGCCCCGACAGGAATGCCGCCCGCAAGCCCCTTGGCGATGGTCACAATATCAGGCTGCGCGCCGTATTGTTCACAGGCGAGAAAGGTACCAGTTCTGCCTACGCCGGACTGAATCTCATCCATAATTAAGAGAATATCTCTTTCGGCGCAGAGCTTTGCGGCCGCCTGCATAAATTCCTTTGATTGGGGTCTGATGCCGCTTTCCCCCTGAACGGGTTCCATCATGAGGGCGCAGACTTTTTTGCTGTCAAGAGCCTGATCGAGCGCATCGATGCCGCCGGCAGGAATGTAGGCAAAGCCTTCCGTAAAGGGGCCGAATGTTTCGTGGAACTTATCCTGACCTGTAGCTGCCAAGGTAGTGATGGTTCTGCCGTGAAAACTTCCCTTGAGCGTAACGATGGTATGCCTGCCGGGGCCGTACTTCACAAGTGAATATTTCCTCGCGATTTTACAGGCCCCTTCGTTAGCCTCCGCGCCGGAATTCGCGAGGAACACTTTTTTGAGCCCCGCGCCGGCGCACATTTTGATAAGAGCTTCCGCAAAACGGATTGTCACATCACTTTGAAAATAGTTCGATGTGTGTATCAATCTTGCGGCCTGTTCCGACACCGCCTTAACCAATGCCGGATGATTATGCCCAAGACAGTTGACCGCAATCCCGGACGTAAAATCCAGATACTTTTTTCCGTTCACATCTTCAAGACAGACTCCCTGTCCTTTACTGAAAGTCACCGGCAGCCGGTGATAGGTATTCATAAAAACATCTTGCATATTATTTTCCTTTTATAATTGTAGTCCCGATTTTTTCATCGGAAAAAAGATCGAGCAATATTGAATGGGGCATACGTCCGTCGATAATACAGGCATTCTTAACGCCGCCCTTAAGCGCATCACTTAAACACTTCACCTTGGGAATCATCCCCTTGGAAACAACACCTTCGCTGATGAGTCCTTCCAACTCTGATTCCTCCAGTTCGGCGATCAAGGAATCCGCGTTACTGACATCACGCATGATGCCTGGAACATCGGTCATAAGGATAAGTTTTTCGGCTCCCAAGGCGGCGGCAATTTTGGCGGCGGCGGTATCGGCATTGATGTTCATGGCATGACCGGAAACTTCATCAATCCCAAGCGCAACGGTGGAAATTACGGGAAGGTATCCGGCTTGCAGCATGTCATCAATTACAACAGAATCAACCTCTGTGATTTCTCCCACAAAACCTAAATCTTCGCCGCCGGTTTTAAGCTGCTTTGCTTTGAGCAGTCCGCCGTCAATGCCGGAAAGTCCCACGGCTTTTATGCCGCCCTTTCCCCCTGCCTCATGAATAAGAGCCGCTAAATCTTTGTTGACTTTGCCGCACAGAACCATCTGAACGATTTCCATAGTTTCTTCATCGGTGTAACGGAGCCCGTGAACAAAACGGCTTTCCTTTCCTACCGCTTTCAGCATTGATTCAATTTCAGGACCGCCGCCGTGAACCAGCACGGTTTTAATTCCCGCGGAAGCCATCAGAACAATGTCCTCAATAACAGCGGTCTTGAGTTCCCTGTTGATCATAGCATTGCCGCCGTATTTCACGACAACGGTTTTTCCCGCATAAGCATTATCCGCGGATATTGACGCTTTTAAACTTTCGATGTTCATACGCTTTGTTCTTTTCTCCTTGTTCTTTTTTATGACCGGTAATCGCCGTTGATTTTCACATAGTCGTAAGTGAGGTCACAGCCCCAAACTTCGCAGCTTCCCTGCCCTTTGCCGGCAAGGTTAATCGAAATCTCAACTTCATCTTCGGATAAAATCTTTTTTGCGTCCTCTTCGGAGAAGGGATGAGACGCTCCGGCCTTGCACACGGAGATTTCTCCCGCATTACTTTTAAATGAAACGTCCACAGATTCGGGGTCAAAGTCGATGCCGGCATATCCCATGGCGCATAGAACACGTCCCCAGTTGGCGTCCGCTCCGAATATAGCGCATTTCACCAAACTCGATGACGCTACGGATTTTGCCAAGGTTTCGGCATCAGTTTCGTCTGCGGCGCCTTTCACCGAAACGGTCAAGAGCTTGGTTGCTCCTTCGCCGTCTTTTGCCATCATCTTAGCTAACTTGATGCAGAGATGTTCCAGCGCTTCGGCAAAAATCTTGTAATCATCATTCTCGCTTTCAATAGATTGATTTCCCGCTTGTCCGTTTGCCATCACAAGTATCATGTCGTTTGTGGAAGTATCTCCATCAACGCTGACCCGGTTAAAGGAACGTGCCGCAGCGTTCCGAAGCGCCTTGTCCAAAAGTTCTTTACTGACGGCGGCATCGGTGGTGACAAAGCAGAGCATGGTAGCCATGCTGGGATGGATCATTCCGGCGCCTTTTACCATAGCCCCAATCCGGACGGGTTTCCCGCCCAGCTCAATCTCAAGGGCTCCGTCCTTTTTTCTTGTGTCGGTGGTCATGATGGCTTCAAGAGCCGCGTCGTGTCCCGCCGCGTCTCCCCGGAGGGAATTGGCGAGGCTTTCCGCGGCGGCTTCAATTCTTTCGATGGGCATAGGAACGCCGATGACTCCGGTAGAAGCGACGGCGAAATGTTCCGGCTGCATGGCAAACTGTTCCGCCGCAAAAGACGCCATCGCCTTGGCGTGATTCAATCCCGCGCTTCCGGTACACGCGTTGGCGTTCCCGGAATTAGCGATGATTCCGTGGCATCGGCCTTTCGCCAAATTGATCTGGCTCACAAGGATGCTCGCGGCTTTCACCCGGTTGCTTGTATACATCGCCGCGGCAGTGCAAAGTTTTTCCGAATAAATCAAGGCTAAATCGCGTTTTGTGCCTGACGCCTTAATCCCGCACCAGATTCCTCCGGCCCTAAATCCTTGGGGAGCGCACACTCCTCCGCTTATTTCTTTTATCATGTTACATCCCCCCTTAAAAAAGAGAAGGCAGGATTTCAAGCCCCAAGCCTTCTTCATAGCCCATGATAATATTCATATTTTGAACAGCCTGTCCCGCCGCGCCTTTTACCATGTTATCAATGGCGCTTATTACAATGAGCGTCGTTCCCGTATGATCAAGATGAATTGATATGTCGCAGTAATTCGATCCGCGGACATTCCGCGTTACCGCAGTATTTCCAAAAGGCAGAACCCGGACAAAAAGCTCATCTTTATAAAAATCCTCGTAAAGCTGATGAATCTTTTTCGCGAGATCATCACTTTCTTCTGACGGAGGCCGCACGCATCCCGAAGCCGGAGGAAGCTTCCATTCGCCGCAGAGGGGAATATAGATCGTGCTGAGGATTCCGCGGTTCATCGGAGCCAGGTGAGGCGTAAAAATTACCGGAACAGGTTTTCCCGCCATAGCTTCCGCGTTCCGGCTGATCTCGGGAGTGTGCCGATGGTTTCCCACTTTATAGGGAGACATGTTGTCGGCGCATTCGGGAAAATGGGTTGTCCTTGTGGGTTCCCGGCCGGCGCCCGTAACGCCCGAAGCGGAATCAACAATGACCACGGCTCCTTCTTTTAACAAAGATTTCCGTAAAGCGGGAAAAAGCCCCAAAGCCGCGCTTGTCGGATAACAGCCGGGATTGGCTAAAATCACGGGGCCCTTCGCGGCCTGCGCTTTTATTTTTTCCCGGTTCATTTCCGGAAGTCCATATACGGAATACTTCCGGAGTTCAGGATACACAAAGCCTTTTCCGTACCACGCGGCAAATGTATCATTATCATCATCAAAACGGAAATCCGCCGAAAGATCGATAAAGGTTTTTCCTTGTTCCATGCACAATTTTGCAAAGGGTTCGCCCGCTCCATGCGGGAGCGCCGAAAAAACCACATCAGCTTTGTTAATCACATCTTCGGCCTTTAACAGTACCGCGGAAATCCGTCCAAAAAGATGGGGATATATCGCCTCGATCTTCTGTCCTTCAAAAGATGTTGACGAAAAAACTATTTCCGAAACCTTGGGATGTCCGGACAGAAAATGTATCAACTCGATTCCGCCGTAACCAGTTGCGCCGATAATTCCAACAATCATAACTACTCCAAAAACCAAACAGATAAAGCCAAGCATACACAGCTTAGCACAGATATTCCTAATACAAAAGCGAAGAAAAATTAACGGCTGCGACGGAGCGGCAGTACCGCGAGAAAAGAAAAAGATGTGTCAAGAAGAACTCTTGTGTTTTTCATATTAATAAAATTGCATAAATATTTATTTCTGTCAAGCAGACAAATGATAAAATATCCATCTTTTATACATTTTTGATGATTTTTTTGTAAAAATATGCAAAAAACCGCAAAAAACGTCATAAAAACGCTTGACCAAATAAACGATAAATGGAATATTTATGCATATGGGTTCATTGAAAGGCGGAGTCTAAATTCCGCCTATGTAACAATTTCCCATACAGCGAAAATGTCTTAACAGTTAGGGCTGCGGGGATATTGATTAACGGAAAGGATTTTCCTTTGCGAACGAGAGGTGAATTATGGTTCAGGCAAGAATACGGGATGTTGAGAACCAAATCGAAAGTGTTTTTCAGATGGATGATGAACAAGATTTTTCAGCGAATAAGATTTATTGCGCAAACTGCATTAACTGCAAACTCATCCCTGAAATCCAGGAAGGAAAAACCCGCTACGTTCTGCGCATCCGCTGTGCAGCCGGAAAATGGAAGAAAAAGCTTGGCGAAGAAAAGATATACAAATATTGTACCATCGGCCGCCGCTATCAGGATGCCTGCGACTCCTACGATGAAATGGGCGATTCAAGGACCTTTCTTCGGGAATTAAAGAAAGATTTGCCGAATAAAGATGAACTATACATCATCACTGAAGAAACGGACTTTTAGTCGATTAACAGTGAGCAGGAAAATTAACAAAGAAAAAACATTGTTCATTGCAGCTGCTCATTATTCACTGCTCACTGCTATTTGTTAACTGTTACTTGATTCCGGGGCTTGTTTTTGACGGCATATCGTGATATAGAATTCTCTATGAAACGATTCTTTTTAATTTGCTTATTGATCCCGGTATTTTTTATCGCGGCCTGCGCTTCCGGTCCGATTGTTGTTCCTGATGACATGAGTCCTTCCGAAATCATTCAACGCGCCCAGGAAGCTTCTGACCGGAACAGGTTTGATGACGCGAAACAATACTATGAAATTCTTCTTGAAAGGCATTCAACCAACATCGATCTTGTGTGTACCGCGGAATATGAAATCGCTTTTCTCAACTACAAGCAAAAGAATTTTACGGAAGCCCAAACCGGGTTTGAGCAGCTTTTAGCCCGCTATGAAGGTCCCGACGCCGTTTTTCTGCCCCAGCATTTTAGGATTCTGGCGGAAAAGGTTATGGAAAAGATGACGGCCGACGGAAACATTCAAAGCGAACCGGCTTCCGTTGATGCCGCGGAATGATAAAAAACTAACCGAAATCTTTAGTCTTATTCTCTACTGCGGCAGAATGATGGGAAGAACCTTCAACTGCCGTTTTGCGACTTCTTCGTCCACCATTTCTTTGGTTATTCTGCCGCGGGGTCTTGCGTGAGGCGGCGCGTCGCCGATCAAGATGATGATTTTTTCTTCCGCCGACCAAGGAAAGAAAACCGCCGCCTGATGCAAAGCTTCGTATACAGATTCGGGAATATCCCTGCCGCCTGAAACACGGATTGCGTTCAAATTATTCTGGAATACCGTAAAATCGCTGGTAAAAGGAATAGACCTGTTAATGTAATCATCAAAATAATCCTTGTAAAGCACCATCCCGATCCGGAATGACGCGTATTCGGATACAATCTTCCTCATTTCAGGGA
The DNA here is from genome assembly GCA_002293455.1 of Treponema sp. UBA937. Lineage (GTDB taxonomy): Bacteria > Spirochaetota > Spirochaetia > Treponematales > Breznakiellaceae > UBA937. The sequence goes on along the minus strand of DBDH01000080.1, from coordinate 30,204 downwards.
TAAGCCGCCTTCTGACAGGATCGATATCATTCTCCATGCTTTCAGTGGTATCAAGACAAAGCACAATATCAACCGTTTTTCCTACAAGTTGATTGAGAATAAGCACGATTTTATCCACCAAATCTTCCGCTCCGGTAGAATATACCGGATTCCCGGAGGCAAGTTCCGTAAAGGCTTCTACAGTATCAGGCATAAAGTTGCCTTCCGGCGGTCCTTCCAGCGGCTTTTGGGTAACGCTAAGCTCGTAAGGGTTATCTCTAAAGGCCCCATCGTAATTTCCCATAGGCAGAGCAAAAGCGCGGATATTAAAAAAGGTTCCATCATGAACATAGACCTCACCGTTCCGGGTCCAGGGATACCCGTATTCCAGCATGTAAGGAATGTAAATATGAAAGGCTTCGCCCAATTCCGGGTGCTGTTCCGGAGTGGAATCGATGAGTGAATATATACGGCTTTCCTGGGGAATAGGAGCGCCGTCAAGAAAGCGGATTTCATCACCATTAACCGCGTTCCATTCCGGCGCGCGGTACGCATAATTATCAGCCTGGAGATTGGGATCCCGCGTCGTCTCGGTCAACAAAACCGATCCGATTCCCGGTTTTTTCCGGATAAAAAGATGGAATCCTCCATCAATACCTTGTTCAATCCGCAAATCCGATTCCGCAATCGTTAAATCCTGAGCGTAAACCGTTGTCCCCAGACAAAATAAAGCTGCTATGAGCGTTAAAAAACCTTTTTTATTCATGCGTATAGTATCGGTAAAAATACAATTGGCAATTAGCAATGAAAAAGAGAAAAGAAACAAGAGCTTGTTGCAAAACTCGGTTAGTTTTGCACAAGCTCATGCGATTTCGCGCCTAAAGGCTGTGAAATACGCGTTTTTAAGAGGTTAAAATTGCAAAAACTGAAGTTTTGCAATTTCCTCACAAGAAAAAACAGCAGGCAAATGAAAAGAGCAGGCAGTAATTAACATCGTTTTTTACTGCCCGCCATCAGTGCTTTTATCTTACTGAAGGAAGAAGCGGAGAATGAATACAACAAAGAGTATCCAGGTAATCACAGAAATATAAATATCATTTGACAATTGGAGTCATATTGCAATATCATAAAAAAAAAGATACAAAGATATACGGAGAAAAGAAATGTATAGTGTCGGATTGGCTTATCTGCTCTGGGTGGTTTCCGGGTGCGGAGCTTTGGGATTTCATCGGTTTTATATTGGAAAAATTCCGACCGGCCTGCTCTGGATGTTCACGGGCGGCCTTTTAGGAATCGGTTCTTTGTATGATTTGGTTACCCTTTCAAGGCAGGTCAAGGAAGCCAATATCAGGAATGCCCTTTTTGAGAATAATGTCCCCCCAAAAGAACGCATCGTCCGCGACGGCGTATCAACCATCGTTTCCGCTCCCAAGGAAAGCGTTGAAAGAATCATCCTTAAGCTGGCAAAACGGAATAAGGGAATTCTGATTATTTCCGATGTTGCTTTGGAAGCGAATATATCCGTGGATGACGCTAAAAAAGATTTGGAAATTCTTGTGAACAAGGGCATCGCCGAAATAATGGTGAAGAAAACCGGAGCCATCGTGTACGTTATCAGAGAATACCTGGAAAACGATCTATCTTTGGAAGATTTTTAGTTTTTGACAGCGGCAATATCAGCGGACGAATTGAATGTTTTCATGAGACTCATATAATCATGTTAGTATTTTTTCCGGGGAAAGCCTCGGGGTATGAACTACAATGGAATTCCAGTCAATATCGATCCACGACACAAGTTCATCAACCTCATGCGGCGGTTCGGATTTTGAGGGTTCGGGAATTGCCCGGCCTGCGTCCTGTTGGCAAATTCCCCATTCACTGATGGCATCACGCGCCATGTACAGAGCCTCCGCCAAATTATCGCCCTGTGTATTGATTTCAAGGTCCGGAACGGATACAACATATCCGCTGCCGTCAGGAGTAAGAATGATGGGGTACGCTTTTATCATATTGACTGCACTCCTTTTTATTGTCAACGGAGGACGCGTTTTTGCTTTTATCTTTTGAGAACAACTTCCGTTCTTCCGAAGCCTCCCAGTTCAGGCCGTGAAAAATAATAATCCTGCACTACGCTTTGGCGTTTCAAAAAATCGTGAACGCCCTTTTGGAGGATTCCGTCGCCTTTGCCATGCACTACAGAAAACTCGTAAAGCCCTGAAAGAACAGCTGCGTCAATCTGCCTCTGTAACGTTTCAAGAGCTTCTTCCAGCCTCATTCCCCTGACGCTCAACTCAAACTTTGCGTCAACGTCTGATGATAAATCGTGGGAAACGAGCGGTTTCAATTCCTTTTGTTTTGACGGCTCCAAGAGAATAAGATCTTTTTCCGGTACGGTCATTTTTAAAGAACCGATTTCCACAATCCAATGTCCCTTTTTTGCCGGACGAAGAACAGTTCCCCGCCTTTTAAATTCACCCGCCAGAACTTCGGAGCCGGGTTCGATTGTTCCACGCACAATGTTCGGCGAAACATCATCTAATGATGCATATAACACATTTCGTTCTTTTGCAAGCTCTTCGGATTCCCTGGCTAATTGATCATCTTCCCGCGCCGCCGACTTTTCCAGTTTTGACAGAAACTCTTTTACCGCCAGCGTCTTTTCCCTTGTGATTTCGCCCTCTTTAATTTCCCGGACAAGATTTTCCAGGGTTTTTCTGCTTTCACCGAGAAGCTGCCGGAGACTGCCGGCACCGGCGGATTTTAATTCCAGTTCTTTTTGTTTTAACTGCAAAGCCTTAAGATCCGCCCGGCGCCGTTCTTCGCGAAGTTTCCGTTCTTCGGTTTTTTGGGAAATTTCAGCCGCGTCAAGTTCCCGGTGTTTTTGCTTGAGCCCGGTAATCAGGGCGGAAATATCGGAACGTTCTTCATCGATATAAGAACGGGCTTTTTCGACGATCTCTTTTTTAAGGCCGTTTCGCCCCGCAATATCCACAGCGCGGCTTTCTCCCGGAATCCCCATGATAATCCGGTATGTGGGCGAAAGCGTTTTTCCGTCAAATTCAACCGACGCGTTTTCAACTCCGCTTCGGGTGTATCCGTAATTTTTCAAAATGCCATGATGGGTTGTAATAATCAACATCGATTTTTTTTCGATTAAATAATCCAGGATTGCCATAGCGATGGCGCTCCCCTCCTCTGGATCGGTTCCCGAACCAAGTTCATCGAGGAGTACGAGCGAATGTTCTGCAGCAGATTCCGTGATCGACGCGATATTTGTCATGTGCGCCGAAAATGTTGATAACGATTGTTTGATAGATTGTTCGTCACCAATATCGGCATACACTCCGTCAAAAACCGGCATTTGGGAACCTTCTTCGGCGGGGATGGCGAGGCCGAACTGGTTCATCAGGGCAAAAAGGCCGGCGGTTTTCAACGTTACCGTTTTACCGCCGGTATTGGGTCCGGTGATAATTACCGTCCCGGTGCCTTCACGCATCTCAAAATCGATGGGAACGGCAGCGGAGCCCAAGAGAGGATGCCTTGCCTTTTTTAAAATGATTCCTTTATGGGACGCGGAATCTTTGGCAAAAACCCCTTTTGTTTCGATGCTGTATCTCGCCCTTGCCCGCAAAGTTTCAAGAAATATTATTTTTTCATGCAAAGTTTGAAGGGCAGAACGCTGTTCGGCGATTAATCTTGTCATGTTTTTTAAAACTTTTAAAATCTCCGCGTCAAGCCTTCTTTGTTCGATAAGGATTTCATTGTTCTTTTCAACAACATCTTCGGGTTCAATAAAAACCGTCTGACCGGTCGCCGATACTTCATGAACAATCCCTTTGATGCGTCCGCGGAAATTAGCTTTCACCGCCAATACGGTTCTGCCGTCCCGCTGGGAAGGCAGCGCAGACTGGAGCATTCTGCGCGTTTCTTCGCTGCCGGTATATTTCGCGGCGGCCCTTTCCAAATCGGAAGTCAGGTTTTGAATGCGTCTCTTTATCTCGCGGAATTCAGGCAAATCTTTTAAACTTCCATCTTTGTTTAATATTCTGAAAACTTCTTTTGATACGGAACCGCAATCGGGAATATCTTCTATCAATTTGAAGATAGAATTCCCGCCGCTATTACCTGTTACAGAAAGATTGTCTTTTCCGCATTTCGCAAGCCACGAGATAAGAGCTTCCGCCTGCAAAACAAAAAGCCCAAGGGCGAAAGCCTCATCGATTTCAAGATTCGTGCCCTCTACGTCGAGTTTGGGAAACAAAAATCCGATGCTGGGAATTCCGGAGCGGGGTTCATCCTGTCCGGAAGAAATACATTCGCATAATTCTTCAATTAAGGTTTTAAGTTCATGCACCTTTTCACTGCCGCAAAAAGGCAGATCGTTTCGGATAATAGCAGCCGCTTCTTCGCTTAAAGCTCTGTCCGCGGCACGCTGCCGGATTGTATCAAATTCTAAAAGGGTTATTATTTTTTCGTTCATGATTGTCCTGAAAATGTTCCGATTATTTTACCGAGCCTTTTGCAAAAACTGAATTTTTGCAATTACTTCTACCCATTCGGAAATTTAAGTTTCCAAACAACTCTACTATAACAGCTTTGTGTAATCGCGCGCGCCATAAAGGACTCGAACAATATAGACAGTATTTCCTTCTGCGTCTTCACGGTACACTACAAGGTAGTTTCTTATAACAACTTTGCGGTACCCCTGCTTTTGCAGACGTTCGTCATGACACAAGGCAAACAAACACGGATTATCAGCAATGCGCAGATAAGCCTGCTCCACATCATCAAGGAAACGGCTTGCTGCCTGCGGATTTTTGAGTTCCTTGGCGATATAGGTTACAATTTCATCAACATCCCTATGAGCGTCTTCTGAAACAATAAGTTTATAGGCCATGTTTTTCCCGAATCGCATTCAAGGAATCAAACCCGTCTTTAACATTACCTTCACGTATTGAACGCTCGCCTTGCTCTAATTTGTAATAAACATCGTTTTGAAGTATAGATTCTTCATATGTTTCCATACTCATAATCACCATATCACCATACCCGTTTTTTGTAATAAAAACAGGTTCTTTTGTCCGGCGGCACATTTCGGAAAGTTCGCTGGTTTTTTTCAAGTCACGAATGGGAATGATAAGCGGCATATCTGTCTCCTTTATATGCCATAATCATACCATAATCACGCCCTAAAAACAAGTTTTCATGCGTGGATCAAACTGCTTCTATGAAGACGCAAGGTCTGCTTTTATGCGGAGAAAACTTTCGTAGCGGTCTTCGTGAATCACACCGGCATGAACAGCTTCCATGATTTTGCAGCCGGGTTCTGTTTCATGAGAACAAGATAAGCCGAAACTGCATTTGCCCGCCAAGGGAGCAAATTCACGCATATATAAAATTACATCCTGAGCGGCAATACCGTCCGGCACCAAAGCGCGGACGCCGGGCGTATCAATAATGATTCCTTCATTATCCGGCATTTCATAGAGGGAAGCCAACGTTGTGGTATGATTTCCCCGGTCATATTTTTCATTTACGCCGCCGGTTTTAATCCGCAAACCTGAAATAAGCGCGTTAATCAAACTGGATTTTCCTACCCCCGACTGACCAAGCATCACCGAGGTTTTTGCTTGTAACAAAGATTTTAACTCATCAATCCCTTCGCCTGTTTTCGCGGAAACGCGCAGGACGGGATATCCGATACGGTTAAAATCTTCAAGCCGGTCTTCCACATCAGGATCATCTTCGCTGATGTCATATTTATTGCATATTACAATACACGGGATTCCGGCCTTCTCGCCTTGCAGCAAAACCCTGTCCAAAAAACGCGGCCTGAACGGCGGAGACACAGGAGTGGTGATACAGCATACAACATCAACGTTTGCAGCAAGAAGCTGGGATGCCTGCCCTTTTTGATTGAAGCGGGTAAACGCGTTTTTTCTTTCCACAAGAGAAGTAATAAGCCCCGTCCCCGGATGAGATACATCTTCATCGTATTCGACAAAATCGCCCGGAGCCAAAGGATTATAAAAACCTTCGGCTCCTTTCAGGATTTTTCCTTTTATCCGGCATTCCAGTTTCTGTCCCGAATCATCCTTTACGGTAAAAATATTTCTCGATCCCCGGATAACCAGCCCTTTCATGATTTTCCTTTATCTTCCAAAATACGGCCAAACACTTTAAGTTCCATATTATACATTTCCGCCCTTTGTTTCCATACCGGTTCCGCATCATCTTTTCCTGTAACAAGCAATATATTATCACAATCACTTATTACAGATGTTCTGAGCTTATTTTTATTCAGCACTGAGCCGAGCCTTTGACTGACGCCTTCTATTGAATCATAAATTTCTATGCCGGGAGACGCGGCTTTCCTGAACTCATCCAGAAGAAAAAGAAAATGCGTACAACCGAGAACAAGCGCGTCAACTCCGGCGGCCCTCAATTCATCAATATACTTTGATACAACATGCAGTCTTTCTTCTGTTGATGCCGACGCGTATTGATGCTCTACAAAATCCACGAGCAGAGGAGCCGCGATTTTTTTTACTTCGACAGATCTTCCCGATTCTTTTACCAAAGCCTCGATATATGGGTCTTCTATGGTTCTTTGAGTACCAAGCACGCCGATAATTCCGCTTCGTGTTTTCAACGCCGCGGGTTTTACGGCGGGAACCGTACCGATAAAAGGGATGTCAGGGAAACGGTTCCGGAGCGCGTCCAAAGCGGTGACAGAAGCGGTATTACATGCAAGAACAATCACTTTTGGATCATAGATGGAAACGAGCGCGTGAATCAGCATTTCCAGCAAATGAACCAGCGTCTCTTTATCTTTAGAACCATAGGGAAAATTGTTTCTGTCAGCGGTATAAATAAACCGTTCATGAGGATTTACGGAACTGATATGCTGAAAATACGGCAGACCGCCGATCCCAGAATCCAAAAAAAGTATGGGCCTGTTATCCATGATGTTATGAAAAAAGATCCTCAAAAGCTTTCCGGGCTGCCAGAGTTCCTTCCTGTGCCGCTTTTTCACCCGGAGTGACGGATTTAAATTTGAAATTCAGTTTATACCAGTCACAGAAATTCCCGCGCTCAGGATCGGACTGCTTTTCAGCATTTGTTTCGGAACAGGAGCCCTGCGCTTCAGGCAGATAAAAACGGCAATTCCTGCAGGAACGGAGGTCCCGCCCGCATACCTCGCACTTGAGAGAACGGCCGATAGGTTCTTCATCTTTTACCGCGGATCCGCAATACCAGCACATGATAGTATCATACACCGAGATTCCGCCGCTGACAAGAGTCTTTCCGCCCGCGTCGGTGTCTTTCCTTATCGTTTAACCCGAACAGTCAAATACCGCGGGCCGGATTCTGTCATCGTCCGTACAGTTTTGTTAATCCGGCAATGTTCTGTGCCAGTTCCGGGCTGAGGGCATCGTTCCGCATTCTCCAGTGCCAATTACCCAAAGTAGAAGGCGTATTGATCCGGGCTTCGCTTCCAAGGTTGAGATAATCCTGAAAAGGAATGACCGCGCGGTTTGAAACGCTGCCGAGAGCGGAACGGATGAATCCCCAATGCCCGTCTTCATCGTTCTTCAAGCCAAAATACCGCAGCGCCAGGGCCGCGTCGTCCGATGAGGCGCTGGAAAACCAGCCGCGTATGGTGTCGTTATCGTGAGTTCCGGTGTACACGACGGAATTGGGATCGTATTTATACGGCATATAATCGCTTTCTTCCCGTGAATCAAACGCAAACTGCAAAACCTTCATGCTGGGATACCCCGACGCGCGGACGAGTTCCCGTACTTCGGGAGTAAGGTAGCCAAGGTCTTCCGCGATAATATCCGCGTCTCCCAGAGACTGTTTTACCGCGTTGATGAAGGACAAACCCGGTCCTTTCTGCCAGGTTCCGTTTTCGGCAGTCGCCTCTCCGTAAGGAACGGCATAATAACTTTCAAGGCCCCGGAAATGATCGATCCGCAGAACATCATACAGGGAAAACATCATGGAAAGCCTGGACAGCCACCAGGCATAACCGTCATTCTTGGAAACTTCCCAATCGTATAGGGGATTTCCCCAAAGCTGCCCCTGCGCCGAAAAATGATCGGGCGGAACCCCCGCCACAAGAATGGGAACTTTTTCCTTATCCAGCAAAAACAGACCGCTTTTCGACCAGACATCCACGCTGTCCATAGCCGCGTACAAAGGTATGTCCCCGATAATCTTGACGCCCTTGGTGCTGGCATAGTTTTTTACAAGAGACCACTGTGTAAAAAAAAGATACTGCGCAAAGACATGATAATCAATTTCTCTTTTAAGATGATTTCTGACGGATGAAAGTTTCCGTTCATCGTAGTGCTTGAGATCATCGTCCCATTCGGTCCAGGAACGTCCGTCCTGAGAGGCTTTCAGCGCCATAAAAAGCGCGTAAGGTTCCAGCCATGCCGCGTGAACGTCCCGAAACGCTTCTATGTCTTTATTTCGGGAACGCGTGGCATAGCGTTCAAAAGCCTTTCGGAGGACGGTATTTCTTCCCTGGTAAAGGGCATAGTAATCTACCCTGGATGAATCCTCCCCGAAACTCTGCGCGCGGCATTCGTCTTCGGTAAGCAGTCCTTCACGACAAAGGGTCTCAAGATCGATGAAGTAAGGATTCCCCGCAAATGCCGACACGCTTTGATACGGGCTGTCCCCATAGCTTGTAGGATGCAAAGGAAGAACCTGCCAGTAAGTCTGCCCCGACATAGAGAGAAAATCGATCCACCGGTACGCGGCATCGCCGAAACTGCCGATACCGTATTGTGAAGGAAGGCTGAAAACGGGCAGCAGTATTCCCGCTCCCCGCTTTTCGGTCTTAAGCGCCATATATACCTTTTATCCTTTTACGGCGCCGGCGGTAACGCCCTGGATAATATATTTCTGCGCTGATAAATAAAAAATGATGATGGGAATAATCGACAGTACAAGCATCGCCATGAGTCCGCCCATGTCCCTGCCGCCGTAAGAACCGGTAAATATCTTCTGAATAGCTACCGGAAGCGTTGAATATTTTGAATCAAGGACCAGAAGCGGCAGGAGATAATCATTCCAAATCCACATGGCGTTAAGGATCGCGACGGTAACGGCTATCGGCATAAGAATATGAATCACCACATTGAAGAAAGTCTGTACCGGAGTACATCCGTCAATTTCGGCGGATTCCTCAATTTCCAGCGGAATGGTTTTTACAAAGCCTGAAATCATAAATATCGACATGCCCGATCCGAATCCGACATACATAATCAAAATCCCCAAAGGATTTCCCAGTCTCAGCGTACTGGACATCCAGCTCATGGTAAACATTACCATTTGAAAGGGAACGATCATCGCGAACACAAAAAGATAATACAGCATCGAAGTCCATTTGTTTTTTACTCTTATAATATACCAGGCGGTCATCGAGCAAAGTATCACGATAAAAAAGGTTGACGCTACGGTAATAAACAGAGAAGTCAGAAAGGAATCGAAAAATCTCATCCTTGTAAAACCCAGAAGATAATTTGAAAATCCGACAAAGTTTTCACGGTTTATGAACCCAAAAAGATTATCCGATATAAAAAGCCGTCCCTTAAACGAATTCATCAGAATGACGACGATAGGAGCCGCGATAACTAAGGTCATCGCAATGAGCAGAATATACGACAGAAACTTGATGCCGCTCTCAGCTTTATTCATCATGATGAGGCCTCCTTGTTCCGGGTTATGCGGAGCTGAATCAAGGCGATAATCCCCACAATAACAAAAAAGACAACGGCTTTCGCTTGCCCCGCTCCGGACCAGCCGTTGCGGCCATAGAAAGTCCGGTAGATATTTAACGCCAGCATTTCCGTTTGATTCGCGGGTCCTCCGCTCGTGAGTGCCAGGTTCTGATCAAACATTTTAAAAGAATTCGTAAGCGTCAAGAAACTGCAAATGGTAACAGACTGCATCACCAAAGGTATAATAATGTTTAGGGTGATTCGTCCATTGCCGGCGCCGTCTATCTTCGCGGCTTCAAGCACATCAACCGAAATATTCTGGATTCCCGCGATATAAATTACCATC
>DBDH01000080.1:12135-20123 GCA_002293455.1 Treponema sp. UBA937 | reverse complement strand
CATCAATATTGTCATATTGAAATGAGCAAGCACCCCGTTGATAATAGTCTGCCAGACGTAGCCCAGCACGATGCCTCCGATGAGATTCGGCGTAAAAAAAACGGCCTTGAAAAAGTTTGTTCCTTTCAGCCCCTTGGTTAAAAGAAGCGCGAAAATAAAGGCCAATATATTTACAGAAACAACCGACACGACGGTAAAGAGCGTGGTGAATCCCAGCGAATACAAAAAGTTACTACTTGGGTCCTGAAAAGCGCGGATATAATTATCCAGCCCATTAAACCGCGCATCCGTTACGATGGTAAAGTCAAAAAAAGAAAGGCCTAATCCCATAATAAAGGGGATTAAAAAGGCTATCGAAAACATGACGAGGGCCGGTAAAACAAATATAGGAAAATATTTGAGAGGATTTTTAATCATAAAATGTCCGTTTCTTTAATAGCAAGAACGGCATCCCCTGCTATCAAAGAAGCCATGTTCTTCGATAACAGGGGAGATTTTCAAAAGACTGCTAAAAACCCGCGCGGGATTTTTAGAGATTCCCTTAATGAGGCAATTGCAAAACTTCAGTTTTTACAATTGCAAGCGCTTAATTGGCAGCCGCTTTTTCGGCAGCCCAGCTTTTTATCACCGTATCTCTTACGGCGTTCCAGCTCATCTGTCCCTGAGCATAAAGCAATAGAGCCGATCCAAAATCGTCTTTAAACTGCTGACTGGGATACACGGTGAAATTCCACGGAATGTTGGAAACGGCGGTATTTGCCGACCAAGCCATCACCTGAATCGCGAGAGGATCGGCGGGTTTTTCAGTGTCGGTAAACGTATCAAAAGGAACGATAAAGCCCAAATCTTTGCTTACATGGGCTTTGCCTTCCGGCGAAGTGTACAGCCAGTTCATAAAATCAAGCGATGCCTTCTGACTCGCGGCGGAGGCGTTCTTGTTGATGCAGAAGAAATTTTCCGTGCCAATGCAAAGCCCCTGCGTTTCTTCGCCGGGCATACCGGTATAAATCGGGATGAAGCGCACATCTTCGGGCTGTACGGTATTGCCGGAAACACCGGCGATCTGACCGTAAGCCCAATTCCCGTTCTGTACCATCGCGGCTCTTCCCAAAGCGAACTCAGCCATGGAATCATCAACCGTTCTGCTTCCTGTCATAGCTTTATCAATAGTAGAATAGTTAAGGTAAAGATCGAAAATATTCTTAAAGTTCTCCGCGTATTGGAACTTAATTGTCGCGGTAGCGGCGGAGCTGCTTAAATCAACATTATTATCCCTGAACTCATAGTAGATAGGAACATTGGATAAGTGGGTCTGCCATCGCCAATCTTCACCGGGGAGAAGGGATGTCGATGCAAAAACGCCGTCGATTCCGAGAGCCGCTTTCTTGCTCTGCATATCCTCAACCACTTCTTTGAACTTTGCGAAATTCTTGATTTCATCCAGGGATTTAATCTTTGCTCCGGGAAGAGCGGCATACGCGTTCATGATTTTATTATTCACGATGATGCCGTATCCTTCGACAGCGAACGGTATGCCGTAAACACCGCCGTTATCGGAAATCGCCAGGGATTTATCCGCCAAATGGGAATAAATCTCCGAACCGCTAAGATCGGCCGTGTAATTTTTCCAGCTTGCGTATCCTACAGGACCATTAATCTGGAAAATTGTCGGAGCATCAATCTTCGCGATTTCGCTGCGGAGCTGCTGTTCATAGGTCCCTGACGCGGCCGTAACAACCTTTACCGGAACACCCGTCTTCGCCGTATACTCTTTCGCGATAGTCTGATAAACCGCGTCCTGTTCAGGCTTGAAGTTGAAAAAATACACACCGCCGCTGCCGGAATCAGCGCTTTCCCGGGAACAGCTTAACGCCATAAATCCGCCCAAGAGCAATACTATTGCCAACATGGACGCCGCTTTTTTACATTTCATTTTTTCCTCCGTTTTTTTGTTATTTTGATTTATGTTATTCTATAAGTATAGGAGAAATTCCCATGCGAAACCAGTGTTTTTTAGCCTTGCCGGCGCCATCGCTTCTTCAAAGTCCTGATATTTTTCCGCAAGGATTCGGCTGTGGTAAAGAGCTTTCTCATAACGGGGCGGTAAACATAGTCCCAGCTTCCAGGCCGGTGAATAATCTTACCGCCAAACCCGGTTTTAAAACGGTACAGTCCGGCCATAGGATGGGATGGGTCTTCGTTCGGGGGGATGCCGAAAAGATCATACAATGAACAGGAAGCGGCTTTCGCATCTTTCATGGCCTGCCACTGGAGGGCATACGGAGCCATAAGATTGCGTTTATGATCCGCGGAAGCGCCGTAAAGATAAACGGCTTCTTTTCCGCGAAAAAGAACGATCACCGCGGCAATCGCTTCGCCTACATGCTCCGCAAGATACAGCCTCACTTCCTGAGCGCCGCCGGGATAATTTTTGCAATGGTCGAAAAGAGCACGGTAATATTCAATTCCGTGAATAGCGATACCGTCGCGTTTCGCGGTAGCTTCGTAAAGATGATAGAAAGTATCGAGTCCTTCTTCGTCGGCGCGGCGGATGACAACGCCTTTTTTTTCAGCCAGACGGATATTATAACGCCATTTTGGTTTCATCGCCTGCAAAATCGATTCTTCGGAATCGATCAAATTGATAATCACCGTGTCCGGAGGCTGAATATCCGCGCCGGAACGTAAAAAAGGAGGCAAAACAAGCGGCGGAGACACATGCTCCCCTTCATTGTACCAAGGAGGATCGAAACGGATAAACGCGGTATCTTTTGGAACAAGATGACGCAGGGCTTCCGCTAAATCGGCCAAAGCGCGGCTTTTTTCTTCATCATTCAGATTGATGCCTTTCGGGAACTCCGGCCCCCAAGGTGAGTATGCAAAGGAAACGCCGGGCATGAGGCGGCGGCGTATGACGCTGAGCGGCGATTTTTGCCCATCAGCCCAATCGACAAGGAAGGCGCGCGCGTTCCAGCCGAATCGGGCTTTAAAACTTCCCCAAAAGCCCGATTGCAGAAATGTTTCCGCGCCGTCACAAACCGATAATTCGGCCGGAACGATGCCCTGAAAGACCGAACGCCCTGCATGGGACATCAGCCGACTTCCCCTTCCGGAATCATCGTTGTTTTAATCGGCGCGCCCTTAAGCGTAAGTTTTTTGCCGTTTACCAATACAACATTCCGCTCAACCTTTATCGGAATCGAAAAGAATGTGTCGATGGAGATTTGTTCGGGCGTATCGCCCGCGTCAAGCCCTTCGATCATCACCCTTGTGCCGGAAGGAATATCGGCAGTATCAAGAACCTCAACGCGCTCGTTTCCAAGGGCGTCTTTATCGGACGCGGCAAGAAGCATTCCGTGGCTTTCAACGCCGCGGAGCTTCGCCTTCTTTAAGTTATACGCCACGATAATATGTTTGCCGAGAAGCTGTTCCTCTGTGTAGTGGCCGACAAGCCCCGAAACGATGGTCCGGTCTTCCCCGTCAATATCAAGGCCGATGATGTAGAGTTTATCCGCCTGCGGATGCCGTTCAACTTTTTTGATTACAGCCGTTCGGAGATGAATCGTCTTGCTGAACCGGATTTCGTCCGGTTCTACCGAGGCTTCCGCCGGCTTCGGAGCCTCCGCGTTTTCACCCGTTTGTACCGAAGCTGTCTTAGCCGCAGCGGCTTTTTCCTCGCGTTCCTTTTGGCTTCCCGAATACTGCTCACGCAGCTCATTGATGCGCTCATCTTCCAGTTTCGCAAAAAGCACTTCAGGATTCGTCACGGTGTTGATTCCCTCGGTCCGCCCTAAATCTTTCCATGAAAGACCATCTTTTCCGATAGACTGCCCGAAGAACGAAACGATTTTTTCCGCGGCGGAAGGCATATAGGGCTCGATCATGATTCCAATATCGCGCACCAAAAAGCTCAAATCAGAAATGAGGGCTTCGGCCGCGGGGGGATTTTCTTTTCTCGTTTTCCACGGTTCGCCGTCCTGAAAGGTTTTGTTCGCGAACGACGATAATTCAAAAATCAGCCTGAACGCGTCGCGGAGTTCCGCTCTTTCAAGGTGAGAAGCGATTTTTTCTTCGTAACCGCTTACCGTTTCCCAAAAAACAGAATCAGATTGATGATGTAACGGTATTTTTCCATCATAATAACGTGATACAAACGAAAGCGTCCGGTTCACAAGATTTCCAAGGTTCCCGATGAGTTCGCCGTTTACTTTTTCTTGAAAATCCTTCCATGTGAAAAGAGCATCCGATTTTTCGGGGCGGTTATAGAAGATGTAGAAACGCCACACATCCGCTCCGATGCCGGTTTCCATCACATCGGTTCCAAAAACGCCTACGCCGCGCGATTTAGAAAACTTTCCGCTTTCATAATTGAGGTATTCGGTGGATGACATGTGGTGGAGCATCGTCCATTTTTCGCCGGTTCCGAGGAGGCTCGACGGGAAAATGACGGTGTGAAAAGGAATATTATCTTTTCCGATAAACTGAAAAAGTTCGGTTTCATCGGGCGTTTTCCACCAGCTGTCTACAAAGCCGTGCCAATCGTCCGACTGCTCCGCCCCCAGATTCCCCGTGATGGAAATATATCCGATGGGAGCGTCAAACCAAACATAAAAGACTTTATTTTCATAACCGCTCTTTGGAACGGGAATGCCCCACTTTAAATCGCGCGTAATAGCCCGTTCGCGCAGGCCGTCCCGAATCCAGGCCTGGGTCATCTGAACGGCGTTATTCGCCCAAAAACCTTTTACGGACGCTTCTTTTATCCACGCTTCAAGGCGGTCTTTTCCTTTCGGCAGGTCGATGTAGAGATGCTTCGTGCTTTCGAGTTTCGGCTCCGATCCGCAGCTTGAACAGCGGGGCTCTTTCAATTCCGTAGGATCGAGCAGTTTGCCGCAATGTTCACATTGATCGCCGCGCGCGTCATCGTATCCGCAGTGGGGACAGGTTCCGCGGACATAGCGGTCGGCAAGAAAACGGTTACACTGACTGCAATGAAGCTGTTCAATCGTTCTTTCTACGATGAAGCCTTCTTCATCGAGTTTTTTGAAGATTTCCTGCACGATTTCGGTTTGAATCGGCGTGGAAGTTCTCCCGAATTTATCAAACTGAATGTTAAACCAGTTATAAATATCCGAATGAATGACGTAAAAACGGTCGCAAAGCTCCCTCGGACTCACGCCTTCTTCGGCGGCTCTCGTTTCCGTGGCCGTGCCGTATTCGTCGGTTCCGCAGACATACAGGGTTTTATAGCCCCGAAGCCGGCAAAAGCGGGCAAAAGCGTCCGCGGACAAAACCTGAATGAGATTTCCCAAATGGGGAACATTGTTGATATATGGAAGGGCCGAAGTAATTAATCGTTGTTTCATAGTTTTTTAATAATAGGGAGAGGGAAAAGCAATGTCAAGGAGCGCAAGGAATAATTCACTACGCCGGTCCATCGGTGAATATCAACTTTTCCGCCAGGCGCTTCCTCCGGCATTTCTTGTGTACTTACCTGCTCCGGATTTTTCAAATTCGGTTCTTAACGCGTTGCCGCCGTCGCCGCCTGAACCTTCGGGGAAAGCATTTTCGCCTATAGTACCGACGCTCTTCGGAATAGTTACACTCGTAAGACCGCTGCATCCCGAAAAAGCGTAACTTCCGATAGTTTCTACACCGTCAGGGATAACGACCTCCGTAAGACCGGTACATCCGGAAAAAGCCCTTGTTTCGATGTAGTTCACGCTGTCCGGGATAGTAATGCCGGTAAGATGAACGCAGTCCGCAAAAGCGGAATCAAAGACCGTTTCAAGTCCGGAAGGTAAAATAAGTCCTTTCAAATACGCGTTGGATTGAATGACATTCATGTCATTGCTGCCTGGTGAAGGATTGCCGAATATCGCGCCGCCGGATGCGGTACAGTTTGAAAGATCGAGAATAACATATTTACCGGCAGTTTCGATAAGCGCGTTAAGTTCCCCCCAGCCCTTAACACCGCTGCCGGGTGAAGACCTATTCGTAAAGGTGATTGCGTCAAGTTTTATGGTAACAGGGTCTTGGGAAGTGTCGCCTGTTACATCGTCAAGATAATCATCAAGCTGATCGTAGAGAATGGGATCTTCACGGTCTGGATTAGCGGGATCAAAAACCGGCGGAGGAGGCAGCGGCGCATTCGTCAAGTCTACCACAACAGTTTCATCGTTATTGGTGCCGGAAAGAGGATTGTCGGACATACCGGATTTCACCAAGGTGCCGCTTCCATTACCGGTAAATTCAAAGGCATACAGATAAAGATCTTGATATACACCAAGCATGTAAAGAACAGGATTACCGAAGACGTCAAGAATGTCATCATAACTTGCAGCGGTATCGTATTCGTTCAGATTAATGCCATTGCCATTATGTACAAAGAATCTGACATTCTTAATATTATTCTCATTCTCGACATTGGAACCGTCAAGGGTATACAAAGAATGGGCATTACCTTTTTTTACCGTTACCCGATAATACAACTGCTTTCCATCTCTAGCTGTTACCTGAAACACAAAAAAGTCACCATTACGAACATCTTCATTGTCATAGGCAGCTCTGCTGTCTGACGTAAATTCGCTGATATAAGAAAATTCTTCATTCGCATTAAACCGCACGATTTTTGTAACCGCTGCTTTTTGGGGAGAGGCAGGTGTCCCTTTGGTAGGACCATTGTTGTTATCGAAAATATTGACTAATCCGGCTGTTTCTTTACCCAGTACCGCGTCCGGAGTTCCCAGACTGGCAGATACTCCCTTAATGGAAATATTGATCAACGCCGCGTCGCTCAATGTATTTTCGGAGGTATCCCCTAGAGGAAACAAACATCCAAACAACGAAAAAACAAGAACTATAACAAATAATATTAAAAAGGCTTTCTTTGAAGACAACACAGACCTTCCCCTTCATTGACAATTAAAACCTGTTTCAAAAACTGAAATTTTGAAACAACAATACCTTATTATAATATACAGAATACTTAATAATATTACTATGTTTTTAATGATCTGTAAAGAAAACTTCACGGAGCACTGTTCAGAATCCCTTTGTATTTTACGATAAAAAAACCGCCTTCCATCAAAATACCCCACCCCAACACAAAAAAACAGGGAACAAAGCCGCAAACGGAGAAAATTCTTTGATTATAGCTTGTGTGTAACGCTCAACAATGCATACAATTGATTCTTTATCCAGCATAACAATTCCTCTGTTTTTACTATAAGAGAAGTGCAATTTTCCTTAATTATGCCCAAAATACAAGAAGATTATTTTATGTTCAGATGTATCTGTTTCAAGGAACACTGTCACTTTTGGGTGACTGGTACTGGCGCGTTGCATCTGGAAGAATCAAACAAATGACAGTGTGTATCCCGAACACTTACTTTTCAATTCTTCATATCTGCGAAAAATTAGAAATACTTACATCACCATCAGGAAATCTGGCAATAATCTCAAGTTCTCCACCCATAGCCTTAATATGACTGCGCAATGTAGAAATATACATATCAGTCCGTTTTTCCAATTTGGCGATAGCAGGCTGTTGAATATGGAGAGCATCAGCAAGCATCTGCTGCGAAAGCCCCCTTGCGTTTCTAAGCTCATTTAAAGGCATTTCAGTGAGAGTCTTTTCTACTTTGGTCTTAACCCATTCCCTGGATTCTGAACTCATTTTTGCTTCGAGTTCAGAAAATTTACGTGTCATATATTTTCCTCCCACATGTCAATATTTTATTCCAAGCAAGGAATAGCATCAATCTTAGATAAAAAAACAGGGAACAAAGCCAGAATCACTCCAACTTTGCTCCCTTACTATCCCTCTTTCTCACAAAAAAGCCGCCCCATCACAGGGCGGCTCTCTAGCAACTATTCTCTCGTGGAGAAACTTTTAAGTTTCTCCAAGGAATCCCTTTAGGGATTCCCTACTTCATATACAGCGGCCGCGGCACATAATGTGTGTGCAAGAGCTTATGCGCTTTTTC
>DBDH01000080.1:10575-12097 GCA_002293455.1 Treponema sp. UBA937 | reverse complement strand
GATTTTTCGTCATCGTTGTAGATGCCGGCAATCCGTTTTTGGCGGATTTCGTCGGTGCAGCCGTAGGGTTGTCCGCCGCCGCCAATACAGCCGCCGCGGCAGGCCATGACTTCCACAAAGTGGTAAGGCGTTTCCTTGCCGGCGTCGCGCGCTTCACGGATTTTGTCGAGGACCGCCGCGATGTTGCCCATCTGGTGGGCTACGGCGATGCGGATTTTGGTTCCGTCCATATCGACTTCGGCTTCTTTGATGCCTTCAAGGCCGCGGACGGGCGTAAAGTTTACGTCGCCCAGTTCCTTTTTGGTCACAAGGGCATAAGCCGTTCTGACCGCCGCTTCCATAACACCGCCTGTGGCGCCGAAAATGGTACCGGCTCCGGTGTAGGGGCCGAGCGGACTGTCGGCTTCTTCATCGGGAAGATTGAGAAGATCGATGCCGGCCTGTTTGATCATCCGGGCGAGTTCGCGGGTGGTGATGGAAATATCAACATCCTGATCATAACCGGCGGACTTCATGTCATCGCTGCGTTCAACTTCCC
Source organism: Treponema sp. UBA937 (assembly GCA_002293455.1). Classification (GTDB taxonomy): domain Bacteria; phylum Spirochaetota; class Spirochaetia; order Treponematales; family Breznakiellaceae; genus UBA937. The sequence continues at coordinate 11,559 of DBDH01000080.1, read as the reverse complement.
ACTTCTTTGCGGTACAAGGCATAACCGATACGGAGAAGATGCTCTTGGGATCGATGCCGGATTTCTCCGCCCAGTAGGATTTAATCATCGCGCCCATCATCTGCTGGGGAGATTTCGCGGTGGAGAAATTCGGAATCATATCGGAATAATATTTTTCCATGTAATCGACCCAGGCCGGACAGCAGCTTGTGATGAGCGGGATCGCGCTTCCCGGCGTGGTAAGCCGTTTGATCAGTTCACTGCCTTCTTCAATAATCGTAAGATCGGCGGAGAAGTTGGTATCAAACACGGTTTTAAAACCGAGACGGCGGAGGGCCGCGTATATCTTCTTTGTGAGGATGGTTCCGGGCTCAAGGCCGAATTCTTCGCCCAAGGCGACACGGACTGCCGGAGCAATCTGTACGACTGAATGCAGCTCTTTATTCTGGAGACCCTTCCAAACCGCCTTGGTTTCATCATTTTCATAAATAGCGCCCACGGGACAATGAGCGGCGCACTGACCGCACTTAATACAGGGGCTTTCTCCCAAAGGAGCGCCGTCAGCCGCGCTGATTTTTCCGTTAATGCCCCGTCCGTTGAATTCCAAGGCCCAAACATTCTGCATTTCTTGACAAACCTTCACGCAGCGCCCGCAGCGGATACATTTTTCAGGATGAAGGATGATCGACGGATTGGAAGTATCTTCTTTAAGGCCTTTGAGGAGTTTAGGAAAAGGAACTTCCCGAATGCCGAATTCCGCCGCCAAAGTCTGGAGTTCGCAGCAGCCGCTCCGAGGACATTGGAGACAATCATTAGGATGATTTGAAAGAATCAGTTCCACTACCGTCCGGCGGACGGCAATAATTTCAGGATCGTGGGTAATAACATTGGCCCCTTCGCTGACAGGGGTTGTACAAGCCCTGACCATTTTGGGGGATCCTTCCAATCTGACAATACAAATTCCGCAGGCCGCCCAAGCCGGAAGGTCGGGGTTATAGCACAAAG
>DBDH01000080.1:0-10560 GCA_002293455.1 Treponema sp. UBA937 | reverse complement strand
TGGACCGGCAGACCGTTTATTTTAAGATTAACCATCAGTCTATCTCCTTATTTCTTCATTACCGCGCCAAACTTGCAAACCGCAAAACATTCACCGCACTTAATACACTTGGATTTGTCGATAACATGAGGCTGACGTTTTTCCCCGGCAATGCACGGCACAGGACATTTTCTAGCACAAAGACCGCAGCCGATGCATTTTTCAGCATCGATTTCGTATACCACGAGAGATTTACATTTTCCCGCCCGGCATTTTTTATCGTGAATATGTTCGAGGTACTCATCCCGGAAATTTTTTACCGTAGACAAGGTAGGATTCGCGGCCGAACCGCCGAGCATACACAAAGAAGCCTTGGTCATGGCCGTTCCGATTTCTTCAAGTTTATCCAAGTCCGATTCTTCGCCGTTCCCGCCGGTAATCTTTTCAAGAATCTTCAAAATTTGAGTCGTACCGATACGGCAGGGAGAACATTTTCCGCAGGATTCATCCACACAGAAATCCATGTAGAAGCGGGAAACGTCAACCACGCAGTCATCTTCATCCATAACAATGAGGCCGCCGGAACCCATCATGGAACCGAGTGCGGTAAGGCTTTCATAATCGATGGGAGTATCGAGGCTCTTTTCACTCAAGATACCGCCGGAAGGACCGCCTGACTGAACGCCTTTGAATTTTTTCTTATCTTTGATGCCGCCGCCGATATCATACACAATTTCACGGAGCGTGGTTCCCATGGGAACCTCAACAAGGCCGGAGTTTTTTACTTTTCCGGTAAGGGCAAAAACTTTGGTTCCCTTGGATTTTTCGGTTCCGATGGATGCCAGCCACTTTCCGCCCTTCGTCATGATGACAGGAACATTGGCAAAGGTTTCCACATTGTTGATGACCGTAGGTTTTCCCCAAAGTCCGCTCTGCGCCGGGAACGGAGGCTTGGGAACAGGCATTCCCCGCTGTCCTTCAAGTGATTTAAGCAGGGCTGTTTCCTCACCGCAGACAAAAGCGCCCGCGCCAAGCCGGATTTCAATATCAAAATTAAAACCGGAACCCAGGATGTTTTCGCCCAAGAGACCGTATTCCCTTGCCTGGCCCAAAGCAATCTGCAAACGGTCAATCGCGAGGGGATATTCGGCGCGGATATACACGTACCCGAATTGTGCGCCCACCGTCTTCGCGCAAATCGTCATGGCTTCAATGACGGAATGAGGATCACCTTCGATAGTAGAACGGTCCATGTAAGCGCCCGGATCGCCTTCGTCGGCATTGCAAACGACGTATTTTACATCGCCTTCGGCTTTGCGGGTTAAATCCCACTTGAGCCAAGTAGGAAATCCGGCACCGCCGCGGCCCCGAAGACCGGAAATCTTCATTTCTTCGATTATTTGCTCAGGCGTAAGCTCGAAAAGAGCTTTTTCCAATCCCGCATAGCCTTCGCGGGCAATGTATTCATCAATATTTTCAGGATTGATTACACCGCAGTTCCGGAGCACAACCCGGACCTGTTTCTGGTAGAACTGAATATCTTCCAGAGACGTAATATCCTTTTTTTCTTCGGTTTGGTAGAGCAGCCGTTTTACTTCCCTGCCCTTCACAATCTGTTCCGCAATAATCTCTTTTGCGTCTTCGGGCTTTACTTCGACATAGAACGATTCTTCGGGAAGCACCTTGACGATGGGTCCTTTTTCGCAGAAACCGAAACAGCCGGTCTTAACAATTTGTACCTGATCTTTTACACCCTGATTCTCCGCCTCGGCAATAAGGTTTTTGTAAATATCATCAGACTTACTTGATTCGCAGCCGGTACCGCCGCAGACAAGGATATAGTGGTTATAAGCCATTCTTTCCTCCTTATTTGGAATTCATGATGTCAGCAGCGGGTCTGTCCAGAATGGATCCATCCAGAAGTTCCTTGCCGATAATATGCTTCTTTACGATTTCTTTCGCGAGTGCGGCATCGACCTTGCCGTAAATAACGGTAGGCATTCCGGGAACCACAACTTCAACGGTCGGCTCAGAATGACAAAGACCCATACAGCCGGTCTGCCGCACGACAACCTTGTCCGCCAGATTTTCGGTGTCCAACGCTTCAAGGAACGCGTCAAGACTGTCTTTCGCCCCGGCCGCGATTCCGCAGGTTCCCATTCCAACAATTACCTGGATTTCTTTTCCATCAACTTCACGCTTACGAATGTCATTTTTTTTCGTATCTCTGAGTTTTCTTAAATCCTCCAAACTCATCTTTGCCATACTATTCTCCTAATAAAATCTGATGGGAAACAGCATTGTACTGTTTTCCCCTACGGCTTTCTTACCCTTCATCTTCCTCATTGTCATCTTCCATCGAATGAAGATAACGATTTAAAAGCATGAGAGAACTTACATCTTCAAAATCCCCCAGAACGTCCAGCAGTTCCGATTTTCGGGCTTCATACTCTATATTCCTGACGCCGTCATGCAGTTTCCGCCTGACGAGCACTTCCTTGGGACCGGGAAACAGAAAAAGCGTCCGAAACATGCCGGGCAAATCTCCCACAGGAGGAGTATCCACATTCTGCTTGTCAAACCAGGCGGTTACCGTAGTTCCGGTATTTTTTTCCGATACAAAATCCCAGCCTCCGGCAGACTGATTCGCGGTCTGAATAAGGAAAGGAATCCCCAGTCCCACTTTCCGCCCCGGATGCTTTTGACCATCAGTGTGAAAGGGATCGATAGCCAGCCGCAATTCTTCTTTGCTCATTCCTTTGCCGTTATCTTTAATAACGAAACGGAATTCTTTTTCTGTTTCCTGAACATCGACTTCAACAAGATCGGCGCCGGATTCGGCGGCATTTTGCGTTATATCCATAAGAAGATCGCTCAGGGTAAAATGCATAGTTATTGCTCCTTTTGCCCCTTATCCGTTCTGATATTTCGCGATAATGGCGGGAAGCATGTCGGGCGTAAGTTTTCCGTAGGTATCATTATTGATGGTGATAACCGGAGCCAAGCCGCAGCAGCCGACACAACGCACAGGATCGATAGAAAACAAACCGTCTTCCGTTACGGCATCGGGCGCAAGACTTAGGATTGACCGAGTCTCATTAATAAGATCCTGACCGCCCTTGAGATAACAAGCGGTTCCGAGGCACACGGAAATCTTGTACTTGCCCGGCTTTGTGGTCTTAAAGAAATGATAAAATGTGATAACCCCATAAATCCGCGCCAAAGGGATGCCCGAAATGAGCGCCAGCTTTTCCGCCGCGGCTCTGGATATGTAGCCAAAGGTTTCCTGTATTTTATGCAGCATCATAATGAGACTGCCAGGCTTCACCTTCCATTCATCAATAAACGAACTCAGCTCCTTCGGGAAATCAATATTCCCCTGAGATTCCGCGCCTTTCGCGGGCGCCGCACCTGCAACCGCCATGGATACCTCCGTAGTCAAATAGATAAAAAATCATTTATTTACAAGATCATTCTATACCAAATCAATTGGTTTAAACAAGCCTGTGTTATCCTTACTTTTTTCATTTCCTTCAATAATTGAAAATTATGCAATACCGCTTTTCATCATTCTTAATTATAGTATATGAGTTCGGGTTATAGAGAGCAAGGGCGGAGATTTGGGAAAGAATAGATGTTGATATATTCACGTAAAACAAACATAGTTTGACAATAAAATGAAATGGTGCTAAAATTTTATATCCGGTGTAGATACATTTCAGTACTTGTTCGGCAGTTCCCGGTCATGTTTAAGCGGCTGCAATTGCAAAAACTGGAGTTTTGCGATTGCCTCATCAATCTTAGATAAAGGAGTTTCCCTTGAAAGTAAACAAAAAGAGTTTTGGTGTATTGTATAATGGTAAAAAGGTGAGCATGTACACCTTGAAAGCCGGCGAATTGAGTCTTACCCTTTCAACTTTGGGCGCCGCCATGACTGCCCTTTTCGTTCCGTCTCGGCGTTTTCCCAAAGAAGATGTTCTTTTAGGATACAGCACCTTGGATGGTTATACCGGTAATCCTCCGTTTTTTGGAGCCTCTATCGGGCGCTTCGGGAACCGAATAGGCGGAGCAAGTTTTAGTTTGGATGGAAACACCTATAGGCTTTATAACAACGACAACGGACATACGCTTCACGGCGGCCGCCGCGGATTTGATAAAAGGATTTGGACCGCGGAATCTTATGAAGAAGATGACGGCGTGTTTGTTCGTTTTGAACTGGAAAGTCCCGACGGGGATGAAGGCTTCCCCGGCAATCTTAAAGCCGTTATAAGCTACGGATTGACCAAATCCAATGAAATTATTATTGATTACAAGGCGTCCGTGGATAAAAGATGTCCTGTTAATTTGACAAATCACGCGTATTACAATCTTGCCGGAGAGGGAAAAGGCGATATTCTGGGCCATGAAATATGCATTCACGCTTCCCGTTATGTCGAAGTCGGCAAAGATTTAATTCCTACCGGCAATACGCCCTCAATTCTTGGCGGACCTTTCGATTTTACAAAACATAAGGTTATCGGGAAAGATATTGAGCAAACCGGCGCCGGCTATGATCATTGTTATATTCTCGACGACGATGCCGATATCGGTACGCTGAAACCCTGCGCCGAAGTGTTTGAACCGGTTTCCGGCCGTTCCATGAAAGTACTTACCACGCAGCCGGGCGTTCAATTTTATACGGGAAACTTCCTGAACAATGAAAGGGGAAAATTAGGATCGGTGTACGGAAAACACGCGGGGTTCTGCCTGGAAACCCAGCATCTGCCGGATTCTCCCAATCAGCCCCATTTCCCGCCGTGTATTTACGGACAGGGAAAGGATTACCACGAAAAGGCGCTTTTCGCGTTTGACTGGTAGCCGAAGTTCCCCAGGATGCCGCCGAATCTGGCCGGTGTTCTGGGGGACGTTTTTCCGCTTACCGCTTTTCTATGCCTTAGGTTCCTCAGGGTGCTGTGCCGCGATAAAAGCCCGGTATTTTTCCGGATCACTTTTAAACGCGATAATGGGGGATTCCGCGTCAACGAATGCCCGTTTAAGCGCCTGTGCCGTTTCAAAAATGATCCGGTCAGGATCGATAAGCCTGCCTGCCCTTGAACTCAAGCCGATACACAGTTCCCATTCCAGGGACGAAGAAGAAAGCAATTTTGTCTTAACGCGGTTGTGAAAATCTTCACACTTAACCAAACCTTGATCAAGATCGATATTAGGAACAATAATAGAGATGCCGTTCTCTTTCCATTCAAAGATTAAATCCCGGTGCCCGAAAAAGTTTACTGCCATATCGGCAAAGGCATTGAAAAACGCGTCATCGTTGTGTTTATCTCCCCGGAATTCCATGATAATGAAAACCATGTCCTGTTCAAAAGACGCGCATCTGTGTAATTCGGAAGCTAAGCGGTCTTTCGTATAAGCCTCCCAGCTGATATTCCCATGAGGAGAATACAAGCCCTGGGGACCATCACAAATTGCATCGTTGTTATGAGAAATATTTTCGGAAGAATCAGGATCAGCCGCTTCATTTTGCGTGCTGAACACATCATCTACATCAATGACATCATCTTCTATATCTTCCGCAGCGGCATCCGTGTTCGTATCTATTGTATCTATCGTATCTATCGGGTCCGTCAAATCCATCGAAGGGATTTCAAAATCTATTGGTTCATCATCGATAATTCCGGCATCTTTGTTGTTGTTGTCAAAATCGTCCGGCGCTTTTCTCACGGCTTCGGAAATATGGGGCTGTTTTACCAGGAGCATTTCGGCAATCAGCGTGAGGAAAACCACCGCCAAGGCTCCCAAAACAATCAGCAGCGTATTTTTTAAGGTAATGATAAAAAACGTATGATCAAACAGATCGGCGCTCATGTTGATATATGGGTTTCTCACCCCTTCAATTTGAAGCGCTTCTTCGTATTGAATAGAAAGCGGATTTTCCCGAAGGCGGGGAGCGCCGTTTACCATGGTGATAATACCGTCCCTCCGTTCTTCCGCAAAATAACTGTTCGATCCGGAGATAAGGAGAGCCTGGACCGTTTTTCCCGCAAATAACGCATTGCTCATTTCTTCTTTGTAGGCATCGGTCATGAAACCCAAACTCTGAGCCGCAAAAACAGACAGATTCTTGAGATAAGCGTATTCAGTTTTTGCCAAAACATTTTGTTCTTGTATGTTTTTATAGATACGAAAGGCGCCAAAACCGACGGCTGCTGCATATACAAGTATACAAACAAGAGCTATACACAATACAATTTTTCCGCGCATAAACCCATTATATACGCTTTTCTCATTCCATGCTAGGATAAAAACAGGAGTTTTAACCATGAATTTAAGAAAAAGAGCGCTTTCTTCGGGTTGGTACCCTGAAAACCGTAAAGAAATTGAAGATTTTTTGCCGCGTACCATAAAAAACGCGCCCCGGGGGAAGGCTCTTTCCTGTATTGTCCCTCACGCGGGCTGGTATTATTCGGGAGCCCTGGCAGGTATTTCCATCAATTTTCTTAAACATGATGCGGACACGGTGATTATTATCGGCGGCCATTTACCGGCGTCTTCTTTTCCGCTCTTCGCGATGGAAGATTTTTTCTCTACGCCGCTTGGAAACCTGGAATCCGATCATGATTTGCGGGATCTTTTGCTGGAGGAGTTTAATGGAAGACCGGATCATTATGCCGATAACACGGTGGAAGTTGTGCTTCCCATAGCGGCGTTTTTTTATCCATCATCAAAATATATTTGGATGAGATTTCCCGCAAGCATGGAATCGTATGAAATGGGGAAAAAGATTTTTTCAATTTCAGAAAAACTCGGCAGAAAAGTTGTCGTCATCGGTTCTACCGATCTTACCCATTACGGCCCCAATTATGATTTTATGCCCCGAGGAACGGGAGCCCTGGATTGGGTGAAGCGGGTAAATGACGCGGAATTTATCGCGTCTGTTATGGAAGGGGACGCGGAATTATCTTTGCAAAAAGCCTTGAAAAATCGTTCCGCGTGTTCTCCCGGAGCGGTTCTTGGGGCTATGGGATTCGCCCACGCTTCGGGAATTCAAAAGGCACAACTTGGGGGATATCACACAAGCGCGGATGTAGAAATGTCCGAATCATTTGTGGGTTATGCTTCGCTGTATTGGGAGCTTGTTTAATTTTCCAGAATCGTAATTTCTACCCGGCGGTTTTTTCTCATGCCTTCTTCTGTGCGGTTATCGGCGAGCGGTCTTTCGGCTCCGTAACCCTGGACAACAATTCTGTCGGCGCTGCGGACTCCGTTTGCAATAAGATAATCAGCGGCGGCGGCGGCCCTTTCCTGAGAAAGAATCAGCCTTCCTTCGGCAGTTCCCGCGAGAGCCGTATGCCCTCCGATGAGAATATCCCGGCCGGGGTAACGTTTGAGGATTTCGGCAATTTTATCGAGTTTTTGCCGTTCGGACGGCATTAAAACAGCGGAATCCGGCTGAAACTGAATGTCTTCCAGTGTGATGATAACCCCGTCATCCGCAATCCTGACAGAAGTACCTTCGATGCCCATCTGGTCAATATCCCGGCTGATTTCTTCGGCCATTTTGTCCTTGTCCATCCTGACCGCCGCGATGATTTCCGCCTGAGCGCTTCCCCGGTATTCAAAAGTATCCCCGCTCGAAAGCTCAAAAACCATGCGGAAATATTCGTGATACGCGGCGGGCTGTCCCAATTCCGTATCCCAATACACGGTCTGATCCGATGCCCCCATGATGCGGACCGGCCAAATATGCCCATCCGCCCGCGGGGGTTCGCTGAAAATCCTATAGGATACCGAAAAAGCGGGATAATCCTTTCCCTTCCATTGTTTGAAGCCCAAATATGTATATTCCGCGCGAAACGGGATGCGGTAAGGTTCCTGAATGCCGAATCCATCCCTGAAATCGTGCACTTCGTGTCCCGCGGCAGTCCATGTTTCTCCAATTGAGAGGTCTTTATCAGGAAAAACCGGAACATTTCTTACAACCGGCATGTAATATTGATCATCTATAGTAATCATTCCGCATGGATTCCGGTCAAATACCGAACGATACTCCCTTGACCACTGAAAACTCTGTGTTCCCGCCAATCCGGCGGCTTTTTCCGCGGTTAAAAACTCCGCGTGATGTGTCCCGGTTCCGTCTTTTTCATCCGTCACCTCCACCGCAATCCTGTTGAGGATTTCCGCCCGATGGCTTAAAACCCGGTTGACATAGACATCTTCATCCACAGTTGAAAGAATCCGGTAGGCATCGCCTTTTTGATGTTTATAGAAAAATTGTTCCGCGAAAACATACGGGGAATGAAGGAAAAATCCGCTTACCGTAAAAACAAACACCATGAAACGCATGAGTTTTTTCATAAACACCTCTTTACAATGTCGGCAAAATACGCGGTCTTGATAAGGGCGGCAATGCGGAGTTTGATCTTCTTCCTCTGTGTTGTTCCTCTGTGCAACGATAATATCCTTTTTCCATTAACGGACATTCCTCTTGACATCAAGGACGGAGCGGAAGATACTCAACGTATGACTTTAGCGGATAAACTTACTTTTTCCCGGATCATCATGGCGCCTCTGTTTTTTGTGATATATCTTTTGCCGCACTTTTTCCCGGATTGGCCTTATGCCGCGGGAATTTGGACGCTGCCTGTCCTTTGGGCNNTGTTTATCGCGTCTGAGATAAGCGATCTTTTGGACGGAAAAATTGCCAGAGCGAGGAATGAAGTAAGCGATTTTGGAAAATTATTCGATCCTTTTTCTGATGTGCTTGTGCGCATCACCTATTTTCTCTGTTTTGTGATTGACGGTATTTTTCCCGTGCCGCTTCTGTTAATTGTTTTGTACCGCGAGTTCAGCATTCAGTTTGTCCGTACTTTGATGATGAAAAAAGGCGTTGCTATGGGCGCCAGAATGAGCGGCAAAGTGAAGGCCGTAACCTATATGGCGTCCGGAGCCATTGCGCTCCTTGCCGAAACGGTTTTTCGTCTTGGATGTGCCGGTACACCCTTTACTATTTTGAAAATTATCTCTATAATCATTTTTACTATCGGTGCGGTGATGGCGGTAACTTCCTTTTTGGAATATCTGTCTGTCTACAAAAAAGCGCCGGAAACAAAAGCATAAGCGAAACCGGGGATATAGCTCAGTTGGTAGAGCGATTGGTTCGCAATCAATAGGCCAGGGGTTCGAATCCCCTTATCTCCAAACTGTTGGATTTTGTAAAGCTGAATTTTTCTCATTCTTTAAAAGATGCTTACAAATTGTAATTTCAATTGACAAATTGTAAGAACAATATTATCCTTAAAATATGGTACCGCGAACCGCAAAAGAAACATTGCTTAGGTATGCAAAAGGCTTTCCTGTCATCTGCATCACCGGACCGCGTCAGTCGGGAAAAACCACTTTGGCGAAAGAAACCTTCCCTGACAAGCCGTATCTTTCTCTTGAGGACCCGGATATCGCCGCACTCGCAAAAAAAGATCCCAGGGGAATTCTTGAAAGTTATCCCGACGGTCTTATTCTCGATGAGGCTCAGTACGTAAGCGGACTTTTTATGTATCTTAAAACTGCGGTAGATAAAAATCCAAGCCCCGGAAAGTTTATCATTACAGGTTCCCAGCAATTCAATCTGCTTGAAAAAGTAACAGAGTCCTTAGCCGGAAGATCGGCGTTCTTGACGCTTCTTCCTTTTTCTATTGAAGAACTTGCCGCTGTAAAACTGAAATCTGAAAATCCCTATGAGATGATGATAAAAGGATTTTATCCCCCAATCTATGACCGTGAGCTCAGTCCCTACGACTGGTATACCAACTACATCACTTCTTACATTGAACGGGACATCCGCAGCATCGTTAATGTTAAAGATTTGGGACAGTTTCAGGTCTTTGTGAAAATGTGCGCCGCCCGCGTCGGTCAACTCCTCAACCTGAGCGCGCTTGCCCTTGACTGCGGAATAAGCCACAATACGGCAAAGTCATGGATTTCGGTGCTTGAGACCAGCGGTATCATATATCTTTTGCACCCTTATTATCGGAACTATGGAAAACGGCTGGTAAAAACATCGAAGCTCTATTTTACCGATCCTGGACTTGTGTGCAGGCTTCTTGGCATTCATGACAGGGAACAGCTTTTCCTTCACCCCAACCGGGGAAACATCTTTGAGTCATGTATCATTGCGGAACTTTTAAAGCAGCGGCTGAACAAAGGACTCACTCCGGATATGTATTTCTGGCGGGACAATACGGGAATCGAGATAGATGTAGTGAAGGAGGAAGGAAACATACTCACGGCGGTAGAAATAAAGTCAGGGAAAACCTTCACTCCGGAATTCCTTGATGGGATTAAAAGTTGGCTCCGGTTTTCGGGGGAGAAGCCGGAACACTGTATGGTGATATACGCGGGAGAACTGCGGCTGACACATGAGAGAATCAAGATTATCGGGTGGGATAAAACAGAGACGCGCTGATAAATCCTAGGGCAGCGCTGATTAAGTCTCGATGACATTACTCATCGCTGCCCAAGTCATTTTTCGTAATTCTTTTGATACAACGAATTACTGCAAAATGGAGCCTGTCAGAAGTTTTGTGT
>DBDH01000021.1:33820-55199 GCA_002293455.1 Treponema sp. UBA937 | reverse complement strand
AAGTTCAAATCGTAAGTATTTCCAAAAAATACACGTGTAAAAAACTCACCTCTTCTCAGTTTTCATCTGCTAAAAATCCGTCAGCGTTCAGGGAAAATGCTGTCTTGTGCCTGGTAAAAATGCCCATATTTCTCTGTTTTAACAAGGAAAAAAGGCTTGAACTCTCCTGAAGTGAAACTGGTACCATAATACAACGGATTTTCGGCATTGTGATCTGTATCATTGTCTCCGCGAACTCAAGAAAATCTGCACAGAGGAGCTTCACAGAGGAACGAGAGGAACTCGGATTCAAAAAGTTTCACACAGAGGAGTCCATAATTCAAAGAAGTCTCACCACAGAGGAGAACCGGTTACCACAGAGGAAAATCGGTGATCCAAAAACTCTTTGATACAGGAAGATGCGGAAATCCCCCTTTTCGCATACATTTCCTTAAAAACAGTTTTATTTTTATTCAATTATGATTTATAATGGATAGCGTGTGGACGAGTGAGTTTCCCCGAAAAAAACATGATTTTGGTCAGTTTCTGATTGACTTTTTATAGGAGATTGTGTCACCGTTCCACGATGCCATCGATCAACTTCACTGCTTATGCAGCGGAAAAAGGAGCTTTCCATGAAGTATTCTTCCGGTGTTTCCCTGAAACGAAACCGAATAGCTGCGGTTTTATGCTTGTTTGTCTGTATTGCCGGTTTTTTGTTTTCGCAGGAGGTTGATAGAGAAGAGCTCGAAAGGAGCCAGGGAGCCGAAATTGAATTTATCAATTATGTGGGTCCTCATGCTATTATCGAAAGTATCAGCCAGATTAGAGATATCGGATATGCCCTGGGAATGGCCGTAAAATCGGGAGCAGCTCAAAGCGGGGACCGGGGACGTTATTTTGTCATTCATTCGGTGTCGGGTGCTGACGGCGAAAAGCTCGATGCGGACATTATGGGATTCGGCGTTGATGTGAGCGTTGATCATATCAATAATGTCCGGCTTATCATTCAAGGCTACCTTGAAGGAGCGTATGACTATTCCGCCTCCGACGCGTCACTGTTGGCCCGGTATATCACGGTTTACAATGCTGTTTACCGCAGTAACATGGAATATTTCACATCCGCTTACAAAACTCCGGTAATTGATAATCTCACTGCCGATAAAGCCGGAATCTCCGTGCGTTATGATGAATGGCCCGGAAGAACGCTCCTGGTGATTCCGCTCATGACCGGCATTTCCGGTTCTCTCAGCGCTGTGGATACAACTTCAATCGCCGACGAAAATGTGGTCAATGAGATGCGGCAGGATGATGGTATGGGACTCGATGACCGCAGAGATATGGTTGATTTAAAAGAACGCGAAGCCGAAGAAGCCGCACAAAACGCGGAAGTTCAGAGAGAAGCTATCGCGGAAGAAGAACAGCGCATTGAACAAGAACGGCAGCAGATTGAAGAAGAAAGACAGCTCATAGCCGATCAAAGGACAGAAGCCGCGGCTATTGAGGATCCGCAAGAAAGAGCCGAAGCGGAGGAAGCAATCGCGGAACGTGAAGAAGCAGCCGATCAAAGAGAAGATCAATTAGCGGAAGATGAAGCGGCTCTCGAAGAACAAAGGACAGAAGCCGAAGAAGCCGAGGCGCTTGCGGAAACGAAAACCGAAGAAGCCCAGCAGGAACGGCAGGCTATAGCCGAAGATCAACAGACCATTATCGAAAGAGAGGAAAGTCAGACCGCGTCCCTTGCCGTTTCGGGAATCCTTGGACTTGTTATGCAGGATGCGTCTTCACCGCTGGCAAGGATAGTAATGATTAATCCCGATACCGGGGAACAGATGCGTATTTCAGCTTTGGACACCATCAGCGGAAGAACGTTTACCATTATAAACGGTAAGCTCATTGCCATAGCCGGGGAAAACCAGGGGAACGGCGCCATCAGACTCGTGGACATTGATCCCAATGTATTGGAAATAAGCAGGCAGGGCAATGATGACATTGATCCCAATTCATCCCTTTGGGTGAACGGCGGCGATCTTTTTGCGATAGTTTCATCCGGCGGGCGGCGGTATCTGGCAAAATTTGATCAGGCTCTTGTGAAAAATGCCCAGTCAACCGCGGAGGTGCATCAATGGGCGGCGGTAACATTCCAGGATGACATTATTCTTACCCAAAAAGCTGATGGTTCAACGCTGATGCTCAATGCCGGTGATTTAACCGAAAAATAAAAGGCAATAGAGGCAATCACCAAATTGAAGGAAAATGCATGGGTAAAGAATTGTATGTGATGTTTATAGAAAGAGGCAAAACGTATAACAAACTCACAAGAGCCATGATTGAAAAGCATGTTGATCATCTTAGGCGTTTGGATGAAAGCGGAAAACTAGAACTCTGCGGAGCCTTCAAAGGCTACCCCGGCGTTGCCGGCATGGTTATTCTTAAAACCGGCAGTTTTGAAGAAGCCGATGAACTTTGCAGACAAGAACCGCTTGTTGCCGAAGGCTATGCGACATACAAACTGAGAGTATTGCAGCCGGGAAATAAAGAGAACAATTATTTGTTGTAACTATTATTTTGACAGGCTCGGAGCGTAAAAAATCATTCATATACTTGATTTTTTTATCAGTCTCATTCATACTACTGGAGAACCGCCGTTTAGAGTTCCTTTGACCGGCGGTTTCCAAAGTTCCCTGACATCAGGATTCAATTTATTGGAAGGAGACTACAAGTGCCTTGCGGAAGAAAGCGCAAACTGAGAAAAATTGCAACTCACAAACGAAAGAAGAAGCTTAGAAGGAATCGACACAAGAATAAGCGGTAAGTCCCTTTGTGAAGTAGATGCCGCAATTTTTTTGCGGCTTTTGTGTTTTATTCTGTTTGTCATTAATCAGGAATTGAATATTCCATTGTGTTCTTCATCAAATATCCGGAGAAACAGTATAGATTAGGCTTGGACTCAGATGATTCGAGTTTGTTGGGGGAATATCCCAATGATTTTTTGTGAATATCGAAGGTTTGGGGCTTTTATTCTGAAATATTCCGGGTTTTGTGTTATATTAGTGTATATATGTTTAAAGATGATCCCATTTTGGCAAAAATCCATTCACCAAACGATCTTTCCCGGCTTGATTATGCTGAATTGACTCGGTTGGCGGGAGAAATCCGCGAAGAGATTGTGTCTACGGTAAGCCGGAACGGCGGTCATCTTTCATCGAACCTGGGGGTTGTGGAACTTACCATTGCCCTTCATCGGGTTTTTCAGTCTCCGAAAGACAGCATCGTCTGGGATGTGGGACATCAGTGTTATGCCCATAAGCTGTTGACTGGGCGGAGCGGTCAATTTTCCACGCTCCGAAAATCCGGGGGATTGTCGGGCTTTCCCAAGCGCGATGAAAGTCCTCATGACGCGTTCAATACCGGTCACGCTTCCACTTCGATTTCCGCGGCTTTGGGTTTATTGGCGGCGGAACGCTTAAAAGGCGGCGATGGGAAAGCCATAGCGGTTATCGGCGATGGCGCTTTGACCGGGGGAATGGCTTTTGAAGCCTTATCCCACGCGGGTCAATCGGATCTGCCCCTCATCATCATTTTAAATGATAATAACATGTCCATTGGTCCGAATGTGGGCGGGCTTTCAAAATATTTAAGCCGCATTTCCATGAAGTCCCGGTACCAGCAAATCAGGCGCTGGATTGATCATTGCGTTAAACGAATCCCTTTTTTTGGCGACGATCTTTTCGACACCATGATGAGGATGAAGCGCGCGGTTAAGGCCATCTTTTACATGGACAATTTTTTTGTCGATTTGGGCTTTGAATATGTAGGACCTATCGAAGGGCATCAGATTTCCCGGCTTGAAGAGGTTTTGCAGGATGTCCGCGGTCTTGGGAAGCCTGTTGTGGTGCATGTCATTACCCGGAAAGGAAAAGGCTACGAGGCGGCCGAGCATGATCCAAGCACTTTTCACGGGGTTTCTTCCTTTTCCGCGATCGATGGGCTTTTGGAAAAGAATGTTTCTTCGGGATTTACCGAGGCCTTCAGTAAATCGATCATGCGGGCAGCCGCGAAAGACAAACGGATTATCGCGATAACGGCCGCTATGGAAAAAGGAACCGGACTTTCGGCGTTTAAGGCGGCGTTTCCCGAACGTTTTTTTGATGTTGGCATTGCCGAAGAACACGCGGTTACTTTTGCCGCGGGGCTTGCCGCAAAAGGGATGAGGCCTGTCGTATCGATTTATTCTACGTTTCTTCAGCGCGCCGTTGATCAGATTATTCATGACACGGCTCTCCAGAATCTTCCGGTACTTTTTGCTCTGGACAGAGCGGGACTTGTGCCGGATGACGGCGAAACGCACCAGGGAATTTTTGATATCGCTTTGTTCCGAAGCATCCCCCGCATGAATATTCTTGCCCCCGCGGGAAAAAGTGAAATGGAATTGATGCTGCATTGGATGCTGAATCAATCCGGGCCGTCTGTTATCCGTTATCCTAAAGCCGCCTGTCCCGCGGATGATCCCGCTTTTTCTGTTCCGTTGGAAAGGGGCCGCGGCGTTTTTGTTTCCAAATCTAACGCACCTCTGTGTATCGCGTTTAGCGGCAGTCTCTACCAGGAAGTGATTGACGCGCGGAACATCTTGCGTGAATCGGATATTTCCGCGGATCTGTATAATCTTAGATTTATCAAACCGATTGACGAACGGTATTTGACCGGCGTCATGAATCAATATGATTATTTTATCGTTGTTGAAGAAGGTATTGCCCAGGGCGGAATCGGGGAATACATCATTTCTTTGGGGAATAAGACGCAGAGTCCGGCGCAGATTATCCATATGGGAATTCCTGACGAAATTGTGCCGCTTGGAACAAGGGCGGAACTTTTGCGTCAATTTAAGCTAGACGGCGCGGGAATTGCGGAACAAATTATGGGGATTTCGGAAATTGTTACGTGTTCCCGGTTCCAAAAGATGGCGGCTTTATGAATAAAGGGTCCGTTTCTTTGCCCAGCGGAGCGAATCTCGATTTTCGCGGTCCGGCCTTGGTAATGGCGATTGTCAATTGTACCGATGATTCTTTTTATCCCGCAAGCCGCAATGATTCCGCGGAAAAAGCGCTTGAAAGGGCATTGAAAGCCGAAGAAGCCGGCGCAAATATTATTGATTTCGGGGGGGAATCCACCCGGCCGGGAGCCGCTTATGTTTCGGTTGAAGAAGAGCTGGACCGGATTCTGCCGGTCATTAGGGAATTCAGGAAACATTCAAACCTGCCGGTTTCCGTAGATACCCGGAAAGCGGCGGTCGCAAAAGCGGTCCTTGACGCCGGCGCCGACATTATCAATGATATTTCCGCGTTAGAGGATGATCCTGATCTTGGGCCTCTTTGTGCCGAACGCGGCGCGCTTATTGTGCTGATGCATAAAAAGGGAATCCCGCTCACCATGCAGGATGAGCCTTATTATGCCAATGTCGTCAGTGAAGTGTATTCCTATTTGATTGAAAGCGCCGCAAAAGCGCAGAAAATCGGCATTCTTCCGCAGCGGATAATCATTGATCCGGGAATTGGGTTCGGGAAACGGCTTGAAGATAACCTTGATTTGCTGGCCCGTCTTGAAGAATTTTCCGCGTCGGCTTACCCTGTGCTTGCGGGTTTGTCCCGAAAACGTTTTATCGGGGAAGTGACCGGTCATGAATCGGAAGACCGCCTGGCCGGAACTTTGGCCGCGAATGCCATCGCTCTTTTCGGCAAAGCGAATATTCTGCGCGTTCATGATGTGGGTGAAACCGTCGATCTTGTCAAAATGATCTACGCTGTTTCATGCAGGCAAGGCGGAAATACATGAATTTTTTCTTGAGATTGTACGCGTTTTATAGAGTTATTTCTCCGATTATCGATATTTCCCTTCTGGCGTTTTTTCTCTACAAAATATACGATCTTTTGGTTAAAACCCAGGCCATTCAATTGGTCCGCGGCGCGGTGTTTTTAGCTCTGATATACGGCGTGGCGTTTTTTCTTGATCTTCCCACGATGAAGTGGCTTTTAAATTTTTTGGTTCCTGTTTTGTTTATGGTCATTGCCGTTGTGTTCCAGCCGGAACTTCGGAAAATGATTATGCGCATAGGGCAGAGTGATTTTTTCAAATTTGATACCAAGCCGCGGCTTGGTCAGCTTGAATCGGTGATTACGGCCGCCGAGATTTTATCGCAGCAGCGCCGCGGAGCTCTGGTGGTTTTCCCCGGGAAAGTAAATCTGAAAAATATTATTGATACGGGAACAAAGTTAAACGCGGAATTATCATCGAGTTTAATCATTAGCATTTTTGCGTTTGATACTCCTTTGCATGACGGAGCGATGTTTATTCAGAACGGAAGAATTACCTCGGCGGGCTGCTTTCTTCCCCTTTCCGAACAGCAGGATATCCGGAAAAGTTTTGGGACCCGGCACCGGGCGGCGCTCGGAATGAGCGAGCAAAGCGACGCGCTTATCCTGGTAGTTTCCGAAGAAACGGGGGCAATTTCCCTCGCGTACGATGCAAAGCTGTATTATGAATTATCGCCTCTTGAGATACAGAAAAAGATGAAGGAGATTATCGATAAAGGCAGCTGGGGCGGTGAAGCGGAATCATCATCAGAAAGGAATGAAGAAAAGGACATGCTCATTGGACGCGCGAAAGATCTTTGAGAAAATTGTAGAAAACTGGCCGGCTAAAGTTCTCTCTGTGGTTCTGGCGATTGTTTTGTTTGTGTTTCATCAGCTCAGCACTTTGGTAGAAGAATCGTTTTCCGCTCCGTTGAATATTGAAAGCAGCGGCGACTTGATTCCTTCAAAATCGTATGATCAATCTGCCCGGGTTACGTTAAGAAGCGATGAAAGAACCATCAATACTGTTGACAGAGATGATATTGAAATCTATGTTGATCTTTTAAACATTGATATTCCGGGGACCTATACCGTTCCTGTTTTGGTCCGAAAGACCGGAAGCGCCGCAAACGTGGACCCTTTGGAAATACGGGTGAACCCTGCCGAAATTGAAATTAATCTGGATTACAAGGTCTCCAAGTCTGTTCCTGTAACGCCCAATTTCCGGGGCAGCCTGGACAACGGATATGAAATGATATCGTATTCCCTCGCGCCGAATCAGGTTGAAATTGAAGGTCCGCAGTCGGTCATTGAATCGGTGGACAGTCTTTCCACTGAATCTATCGAACTAGCCGGAAGAAGATCAAACTTTGTGACAACTTCCCGCGTCATGAGTCCGGCTCCGTTGATGAGTTTTAAAGGATCGGGAATTGTGGAAGTGCAAGGCCGCATTCAGGAATTAATCATGACAAGGAATTTTGATAATCTTCCTATAACGATAAGCGGCCTTAATAACCGTTTTACCGCGAGTTTAAATATTGACCGGGGATCGGTCCGGGTTGAAGGAAGCCAAAACGCTTTGGCGGACTATATTCTTTGGGGAACGGTTTTGAGTCTGGATTGTTCCAACATAGAAAGTACCGGAACCGTTGAGATTCCGGTAACCGTTACGGTGCCGCCTCAGTTTTCTCTTATCCGCCATGAACCGATGTCGGTAAGCGTAAGCATTGAAGCTAATCTTGATGAATCCATTTCGGATGAATCAAATCCTGGCGAAATTACTTCCGATGATTCCGGAAACGGAGGCGCGGCTTAATGATTGTAGGAATTGGCGTTGATGTTGTTCATGTAAAACGTTTTGAACATTGGATGGATAATCAAAAGCTTTTGGAAAGATTTTTTCATCCGGCGGAATTGCGGACAGCTTTATCCAGAAAAAGCGGCGCTTGTCTTTCTTTGGCGGCGCGCTTTGCCGCAAAGGAAGCATTCGGGAAAGCTTTGGGAACCGGATTGAAAGGTATTGTGCTCAAGGACATAATGGTAGAGAATAAACATAACGGACAGCCCGTCATCGTTCTTTTTGAAAGCGCGCGGCTGGCTTTGGAAAAAAGCGGGGCCGCGAAAATCCATGTATCATTAACCCATGAAACGGATAATGCTGTCGCCATGATTGTTCTTGAGTCGATATAGTTGGAGCCGCCGATGAATTTTGATGACCGGGAATTAAAAGTTTCTTTTTTGTCAAAGGAAGAATTGCAGTGTCCTATTTGCGAGAGCAGTTTTCATCGTGAGGAATTATTGTCCGGCGGAGGACGGCTCATTGCCGGTGATCTTACCGATGAGCTGCACCGGCTGTATGAGCCTTCCGCAAAATATGGTGATGTGTATCCTTTGATTTATACGGCAACAGTGTGTCCTGAATGTTGGTTCGCCGCGATTGATAAAGATTTTTTCAATATTCCTGAAAAGATGAAAGAAAAAATTCTGGAAGAAAAAGAAGACCGTGTGAAAGAAGCGGAGAAAATTCTTCCCTGGGTTGATTTTACCCGGCCGCGGGATTTGCTGGAGGGGGCTGTTTCGCAGTATCTTGTGATCCGCTGTTATGAATATTTTCCCGCCGATTTTTCTCCGACCATTAAACAAGGAATCGCTTCGTTAAGAACGGGCTGGCTCTTTGATAAACTGCATGAAAAATATCCCGGCAATAATTATGATTGGCTCGCCATTCTCTTCAAAAAGAAAGCGCTCTTTTTCTATCGTGAAGGAATTTTTAAAGAACAATCAGGGAAAGAATCTCTTTCAGGAATAAAAAATTTCGGCCCCGATACTGATAAAAATTATGCTTATGAAGGAGCCTTGTATCTTTCCGCGCTGCTTCAACTAAAGTACGGTTCGCGCTCCGATTCAGAAAAACGCGTTCAGCTTTTGTCGGAAGCAAAGAGGACTATCGCGAAAATTTTTGGACTCGGAAAATCTTCCAAAAACAAACCCGGTCCGCTCCTGGAACATGCCCGGAATCTCTATGATACTATCAACAAAGAATTGAACGAAACCGATGACTGAACAAAGTTTTTATCAGAATATTAAACTTGTAATATCATACGATGGGACCGGATTTTCCGGCTGGCAAAGACAGTCTAAAGACCGCAGTGTTCAGGAAGAAATTGAATCGGCCCTGGAAAAAATTCATAAAAGGCCTGTGCGGATTACAGGGTCGGGAAGAACCGACGCGGGTGTTCATGCCGCCGCGCAAGCCGCGAACTTTTATTCAGACATAAAAAATATGAAGCCCGAACGTTTTGTTCCCGCTCTCAACGCGTACCTTCCAAGAGATGTCCGCGTTCTTGAAGCCGAAGCGGTTTCGCCGGATTTCCACGCGCGCTTTGACGCGAAGATGAGAACCTACCGTTATTTTATTATTTGCGGAAGACACGGCCTTGCGCATGAACTCCGTTATGCTTTGCAGCTTTGGCGGCAGCCCGATGTAGGATTGTTAAACGAATATACCCGGCTGCTCCGCGGCGAGATGGACTGTTCCGTTTTTGCCGGCGCGGGAGATCAAAGTAAATCACGGATGCGTTTTATTTATCAATCTGTTTTTTTTTATCAGGGAGATACATTGGTTTTTGAAATTACCGCGAATGCTTTTTTGTGGAAGATGGTCCGCTCGATTGTCGGCAGTTTTTTGTTTTTTGAAGAAAAAAAAATACATCCGGCCGAGGTAAAAAAAATAATTGAAGCAGGAGATAGAAGTCTCGCCGGTCCTACATCTCCGCCTCAAGGGCTTTTTCTTTGGAACGTAGATTATTACCGGAAATAATAATGAAGAAAGTTGTTTTATCTTTTTATCTTTTATTTTTTTTTATAGTCACATTTTCCTGGGCGGATTCTTTTATAAAAGTAAATGATGTTTTGGGAAGAGGCCTTGTCTTGTCTCATCCCGCAAGGAGAGTGATAAGTCTTGTTCCGGGAATTACAGAAATTTTATTTGCAATAGGAGCGGGAGACAGAACCGTAGGCATTACGGAATTTTGTGATTACCCGGAAGAAACAATCTCTGTGGAAAAGGTCGGAGGCTTTTCCGGAGTGTCCATCAGCGTTGAAAAAATTATTTCATTAAAACCGGATATAGTTTTTGTTTCGGGAGACATGCATTATAGAATTGTTTCGCTTCTTGATCAAACCGGAATCACATCGTTCGCGTGTGAACCACGAAATATGGAAGATATATTTTCATGCATACAAACGATTGGGGTTTTAACCGATTGTGAAGACGGAGCGTCTGAAACGATAGCGCAAATGCAAAAAAAATTGGATGACGCAAAAACATTATCCGCTGATAAAAAAAGAGTTTCAGTTTTTTGGGAGATATGGGATAATCCTTTAATGACATCGGGCTCCGGCACCTTTATAAGCGAAGCGATTAATTTAGCCGGCGGAAAAAATATTTTTGATGACGTAAGATCAAGCTGGCCGGAAGTGAACGTTGAACAAGTTATTCTCAGGAATCCAGAATGGATTATGAGCGGCAGTTCTCATGGAATTGATCAAGTGTCGAAGAGGCCGCTTTGGTCAGGGATCGACGCGGTCCGCAATAACCGTATCGGAAGCATCAATGATGATATGATCATGAGACCTGGTCCCCGTCTGGCGGACGCGGTTTTAGAGATGGCCGAATTATTTTACGGAGACGCAGATCAGAGATGAAGAAATTTGCGGCGTGGAAATATTTTTTGTTGATGGCGATTCTCGTACTCATGCTTTTTCTTGGAATATGTTCCGCTTTGTTTTTTGGATCTGTCCGCATCAGTCCTTCCGATTTTTTCGCAGTCGTATTCAATGCCGCGGGGGATTATCAAACACAGCGGCTCATCATTTTTGAGATTCGTCTTCCCAGAATAATCCTGGCTCTTATAGTTGGAACTTCCCTGGCTTTGTCCGGCGCGGCCTTTCAGGGATTCTTTAGAAATTCTTTGGCCGATCCTTACGTGATCGGTGTTTCTTCCGGCGCGTCTTTGGGAGCGGCTCTGGCTATTGTCGGAGGATTTTCATTTGTGTCTGTTGTTTCCGTTCTTTCTTTGGCGTCGTTTGCGGGAGCGCTATTGGCGGTCTTTTTTGTTTTTTTAATTTCCAGAGCTTCAGGAAACCCGCCGCCTGTAACCGTGCTTCTTCTTGCGGGAACCGCGATGTCTTCTTTTTTCTCGGCGTTGCTTTCCCTTATTCTGGTTCTTCATGATCAGGATTTGCACAGAGTGTATTTCTGGCTGCTTGGAAGCCTGAGCAGCGCGAGCCGGCAGACGGTCTCCGGCATTCTTCCCATATCGATTGTTTCGTGGTTAATAATATGTTTGTGCATTCGGCCTTTGGACTTGCTTTTGCAGGGAGAAGATACGGCGGAAAGTCTTGGCGTGGATGTAAAAAAAACAAGAATCATTATTGCGGTCGGGGCTTCATTGGCGGCGGCGGCTTCGGTAGCCGCGGTCGGCATCATCGGGTTTGTGGGATTGATCGCTCCCCATTCAGTCAGGATGATGACAGGTCCGGCTCACGCGAAACTGCTGCCCGCGTCGGCTTTGATGGGAGCGAATCTTGTGTTGTGGGCCGATATTATCGCGCGGACCGTTATCGCTCCCATGGAAATCCCCATCGGTATTATCAGTTCTTTAGTGGGACTCCCTTTCTTTTTGTATTTGATGATCCGCCGAGGAAGAAGTCTGGGAACATTTACATGAATGCTGAATCAATCTTAAAGATAGAAAATCTGGATGCCGGAATCAAGAAGCGGGTTATCTTAAAAAATATCAACATCGATGTCCGTTCCGGAGAACTGCTTGCTTTGGTCGGGCCAAACGGTTCGGGCAAAACCACGTTAATAAAAACAGCCGCGTCATTTCTTCCTCGATTGAAAGGAAATATTTTTTTAAGAGGAAAAGAAATTTCATCGTTTGGAAAAAATGAGAAGGCAAAAAATCTTGCCGTGATATTTCAAGCGCAGGGAATTGTCTGGCCCTTTACCGTAAAAGAATTTATTTTGCAGGGAAGATTTCCGCATCACGGATGGTTTGGAATTGTAACAAAGCATAATGAGTGCATTGCGGAGCAGGTGATGCATGACGCGGGATTGGATTTGTTCAAGGACCGACTGGTATCGGAATTGTCGGGAGGAGAATATCAGCGCGTTTTGATTGCAAGAGCGATTGTTCAGCAGGCGCCGCTTTTTTTATTGGACGAACCGGTTTCGTATTTGGATGTAAAGCATCAACTCGCTGTAATGGATTTAATACGGAAATCGGTTGACCAGGGAATTGCGGCGATGGTGAGCCTGCATGATTTGAATCTGGCCGCAATGTATGCCGACAGAATCGCTCTTATCGCGGAAGGGACAATCATCGCGCTGGGAAGCGCCGGAGAGGTTTTTACAAAGGAACTTTTGGAAAGGGCCTTTGGGTTTTCCGTGCCGGTGGGAACGCATCGGTGGAATGAAAACATCCCTGAAATATTTTATCCTTTAAGAAAATAGTACCGCTTTTTTATGACTGTGTTTCTAGTTTTTTAAAACGGGCAACATACATCGGTCCAAGATTTTTATCCTGATCAGGAAGAATCATTCTTCCGAATTGAGTTTCTTCGCCCAAAGTAAAATCCGGTTTGTCTACGCGGACAGCATCTTTATATTTTTTTATGAGGCGTTCCGCGGTGCGGTCATTTTCCAACGGAGAAATACTGCAGGTACAATACACCAAAGACGCTCCGGGTTTTAAAAGGAGAAAAGCCGAAGATAACAAAGCCCACTGCCGTTTTGATAAAAACTTCGGGCGGGCTTCTGTCCATTCGGAAAGTGCTTTTTCATTTTTTATCACGTGGCGTTCGCTTGAGCAGGGAACGTCGAGCATGACGGCGGAAAATCGTTCATGTTCGGATTTTCTGCCTCCCTGTGCCGCCGCGTCAAATCCGGAAATCTGAATTTGTTTTCTTTTATCCGCCGGCAGATATTCATCTAGAACATTTACAAGGCGCCTTCTTCGTTCGCCAGAAAATTCATTGGACAAAAGAACCGTTTCATTATTCACGCGGGACGCGATGACCAAAGATTTTCCTCCGGGGGCGGCACACGCGTCCAGTATAATTCCCGAATCGGGAAGCCTGAGAGTTTTGGCCGCGATAACGGAAGCTTCATCCATCATGTAGGGTTTTATAAGTCCGTCGTGGTAGGGTATCGGCGTGGATGATTCCAGGAGAGCTTCTTTCAGGCTCTTCCATCTGGAGCCGTAAATATTTCCGTAATACGCGTCGAATTCGCTGAAGCCCATAGTCAGATTAATGCTTTTTCGTTATTGATGATGCGAGGATTTTCATTTTATCAATAGTTTCTTCCGAAAGAATATGTTCCAATTTACAGGCATCCTGTTCCGCCATCGCCGAACTTACGCCAAGAATATCCCGTAAAAAAGATGTCAAAAAATCGTGACGCTCCCTGATTTCCCGCGCGCGGATTTTTCCCTGTTTGGTAAGCGTAACGCCTTTATACCGTTCATGTTCCAGAAGTCCCTGTTCCTCAAGCGTTTTAAGGGCAGTCAACACAGAAGGTTTTGAAACACCCAGCCTGACGGCAATATCGGTTATCCGGACATCTCCTTCATCGGCGAGAAAACTTACCATCTCCAAATAATCCTCTAAAGATTGGGTCATGCTTTATTCTGTCCTAATATTGCCGTATTGTCAACAAAGCTCTTCTTTGGATAAAGCTGTGCGGTTCTTCGTTTCACATTTTGTTTAAGTTCAGAATTGATATTTCCGACAATGGAAAGGATTAGGAGTTAAGACAGTATGTTAAATAAAATTGGGATTCTAATGAAGATATGTATTTCCATGATTCTTGCCATCATGCTGATAAGCTGTGCAAGCGAAGCTCCGGCACAGCCTCCGGCGGAAATTGATAATGCCGAGGTAAATTTCAGCAATGACAATCTTGGACTGCAAATAGAAAATATTCCCGAAGGAATTCGCTTCACTTTTGATAATATTCCCGAAGACGTAACGACACTGTTTATTAATATATATGAAGGAGAATATAATCCCGCACAATGGTCCGATGTTTTCGCGGCGGTTCTTGGTCCGAGATTGGATGAATTAAAAGTGACAAAGCAACTTGTGTGTCCTTTTGTAAAAAAAGATCAGCAATACGCAATTTCCATTGAGCTTGAAAGAAACAAAGAACTTGATCCCGCAAGTAAACTGACCGAGTCAATTCAGGGACAGAACGGAAATTACATAACCAATAACATTGATTTGAAATTAAATGATGAACAGACCGGCGTTGCGCTTTCCGCGGAACCGGAATTTTCCGTTCCTGTAGAATACGGTTCGGAAAAATATGAATACATCCTTCTCTTTTTTCCTGACGAATCATCATCTGTTTCTGCCGGAATATATTCCGGCAATGAATTATCATGCTTGTTTTTTCCGGAAACAACTAATGTAATAAAAGAAGATTTAAAAGAACAGTCTTCCAAAATTGAAGGCGATTTTCCCGCTTACGTTGCCGCGGTTTGCAATATCAATTATAAAGACATTTGGTGGATGCTTTGTGCCGCAAAAACAGAAGAGTTTACGCTTTCGTTGTAATGTAAAAAGAAGATTACTAACATTATGCGGCATATACGAAAGGCAATTTTCCTTGACATAGACGGTACGCTTGTTCCCCTGGGAAGCAGCGAAATCAGCGGAGAAGATATTACACAAATTGAACAAGCGCACCATGAGGGATATCTTGTTTTTCTAAGCACCGCCCGTTCTTATGCGAATATTCCGTCACTCTTTACAAACGCTCTCTGGCTGGATGGTATCATAGCGGCTGCAGGTACGCAGGTATTATTAAAAGAATCTTCAAACAAATTTACAACGATTTATCATAATCAAATTCCCGGCGATCAACTATCCGCGTTATGTGAATTATATACACGTATCGGTAAATGGTGTTTATTTGAGGGAGAATCCGCGCTGTACGCGCTGGGAAATATTTCCGGCATCATTCCGGAACGGAAACCTTTTACAGTTGGCAAAACAAATACCTTTGATACCGCATATCGGAATGCTGTGATCAGCAAATTGACGATTGAAGGCGGCATCGATGAATCTGAGCAAAAAACATTTGATTCATTGCTGCACTTCAATCTCCAGGCGCATTATCACGAAGCAATCATAAAAGGTGAAAGCAAATCAAAAGGAATACAGCGCGCGCTTGATGTTGTCGGGATTAATCCGGATGAATGCATCGCCATCGGTGACAGTATTAACGATCTTGATATGATCCGTTTTGTCGGAACCGGCATTGCCATGGGAAACGCAAGCGATGATCTTAAAGCTGCCGCAAAGTATATTACAGATGATGTTTTGCATAACGGCGTCGCGAAAGCATTGAAGACGTTTTTGTAAAAGACTCAATAGCTGTTGATCTTTTTTAATTCATTCTCATATATCTCCGACCACTTTCCCCGGCGGTCGGCCTGGTCCATTACAAGGCGGCGGAATTGAGGATGGACTTTGTCAGCCGGAATATGTCTTTGCTGTAACGTGCTGTAAAGCAGTGTTAAATATTCTGTTCTTGGGATATTGACTGCCCCAAGACTTTCAAGATGATCGGTGTGGACCTGGCTGTCAATGAACGCAAGCTCATCATCAAAAAGGATTTGCGCCAAGGTTAGAAATGCCGCCTTTGAAGCATTCGGTGTAATGGAAAACATGGATTCGCCAAAAAAGGCATTGCCAAGGCGTATCCCGTAACAGCCGCCGGCGAGTTTTCCGTCAATAAAACTTTCCGCGGAATGAGCCCAGCCAAGATGATGCATTTTTGTATAGGCGGCAGTCATGTCATCGGTAATCCATGTTCCGTCTTGTTCTTTTCTTTCCGCTCCGGCGCAGTTACGGATTACACCCTCAAAATCGGTATCAAACCTGATTTCAAATTTTTTCTGCCGAAAAATTTTTTTCATCGATTTTGAGATGTGAAGATTATTCCGAAACAAAACAAAACGCGGATCGGGGGAATGCCAAAGGATGGGATCATCTTCATTATACCAGGGAAACAATCCCTGTTCGTAGGCGGAAAGAAGCATTCCCGGCGAAAGGTTGCCGCCTACGTCTACGACGCTTGGATCATTTTTGATTTTCCAGGGAAAATCAAAACGCTGGTATTCGTGCAGTACGGGAAAATTCGGGTCGGGACCGCCGTGCCGGATCCGGCCTGACATTTAGTTCAATACCTCGATACAATAAGCGTCGTCCTTCCAGCTGACCGCGGCTTTTCCTCCGCCGCTCAATCTGCCAAAAAGAACTTCATCTACAAAGAAAGATTTAATTTTGTCTTCGACAATCCGTCCGGCGTTTCTGGCTCCGAACTCCTTGCTGTATCCTTCGGCGGCAAGATGCTTGACCGCTTCGCTGCTGATGTCAATCGTTACATTCTTTTCCGCAAGCTGCGCCCTAAACAAATCGAGTTCTTTCTCCACGATGGAAATCATGATATCTTCCGAAAGATGACCGAAGCGGATAATCGCGTCCAGCCTGTTGCGGAATTCCGGCGTAAAGATTTTCTCGACAGCGCCGTCTACCGCTGAATCATCCATAAGGCGGTCACCGAAACCGATAAGGTTTTTCCCAATGTCGCGCGCGCCCGCGTTGCTCGTCATAATTAACACCACATTACGGAAATCGGCTTTGCGGCCGTTGTTGTCGGTAAGTGTCGCGTAATCCATTATTTGCAGAAGAATGTTGTAAATATCAGGATGAGCCTTTTCGATCTCGTCAAGCAATACCACCGCGTGCGGCTGTTTGCGGACGGCTTCCGTGAGCAGTCCGCCTTCTTCGTATCCGACATAGCCCGGAGGAGAACCGATCAGCCTGCTGATGGTGTGCTTCTCTTGATACTCACTCATATCAAAACGATGCATCGTGATACCGAGAATGTCCGCGAGGCTGCGGGCGAGTTCTGTTTTCCCGACGCCGGTAGGTCCCACAAAAAGGAAGTTCGCGACCGGTTTCCCTTCACCGCGGAATCCGGCTCTGGAGCGTTTCACGGATTTTACGACAGCTTCTACCGCGCTGTTCTGACCGAATATCCGGCTTTTGAGTTTATCTTCCAAAACTTTCAGACGGTCTTTTTCAGATTCGCCCACCGAACGTTCGGGGATGCGGGCAATCCGGGAAACCACTTTTTCAATTTGATCGAGATTCACGGAAAGCGTTTCCGGTAACGGAGCTTCTTTTTCTTCACCGGCAAAAGCGGCGTTATCAGTTTGTTCTGTTTCTGGAACCGCTTTTTCCTGTTTGTAGGCTTCAATTTTTACAAAAGCTCCAGCCTCATCAATTATGTCGATAGCTTTATCGGGCAGCCGCCGTTCGGTGATAAACTGCGCGGAAAGACGGACCGCGCCTTCTACCGCGTCATTACTGTATGTTACATGGTGATACTCTTCGTATTTGTGTTTTAAGCCGCGGAGGATTTCTATGGCTTCATCTTCCGAGGGTTCGTTTATATCGATCTTTTGGAAACGCCGCGAAAGCGCCCGGTCCTTTTCAAAAAACTTGCTGTATTCTTCGTGAGTGGTCGAACCGATGCAGCGGATTTTCCCGGAACTGAGCGCCGGCTTTAAAAGGTTCGACGCGTCAAGAGAGCCGCCGGAAACCGAACCCGCACCGACAAGCGTATGGATTTCATCAATAAAAAGAATTGCCCTTTCCTTTTTAAGGATCTCATCAACGACGCGCTTAATCCTTTCTTCAAAATCGCCGCGGTATTTTGTTCCCGCCACAAGGGCCCCCATGTCGAGGGAATAAATCTGAAAATCTTTTAATCCGGGAGGCACATTTCCGCCGGCAACCCGCTGGGCAAGGCCTTCCGTTATCGCGGTTTTTCCGACGCCCGAATCGCCGACATGTACGGGGTTGTTCTTAAGACGCCTGCAAAGAACCTGAATGGTCCTGTCAAGTTCGGCTTCCCTGCCGATAACCGGTTCCAATTCCCCTTTTTGGGCAAGCGCCGTTAATTCCCTTGAAAAGCGTTCCAAAGCGCTTTTCCGTGCCGGTTTTGGGCGGCGGCTTTGGGAAAAATCATCGGCAAAATCTTTGTCTTTATCGGAATAATCGGCGGAGGAAAAGAAGATATCCTCTTCAAATTTCCTCATTTGTTCTTCATCTTCGGGAGACAGGGAATGCGGACCATGAGAAAGAATTTCCAAAAGATCAAGCCGCTTTATCCCCACTTTACGCAGATAATAGGCGCAATAATTCCGTTCTTCATCGTACAGGGACACCAGAATATCCGCCACATCCAGCGTTTCTTTCTGGGCTGATTGACTATGAATTACCGCTCTTTCCAAAACATTCTGGAAGCCTACGCTTTGAGTCGGTTCAATCTGTTTCATAACAGGCAGTTTCTGCTCAAAATAATTTTCCATCCCGTTTTTTAACTGATCCAAATTCGCGCCGCAGGAAGCAATAACATCCTGGACCTCGTCAAAAGCAAGGGCCGCATAAAGAATATGTTCGGGGGTAAGATACTCATGATTCCGTACCTTAGCCTCGTTGTATGCGGCATTAATTATGGCCTGCACATGGCCGCTTATGTTCATTGTTTCACGCTCCTTTACATCTGTAAGGACTCATACTTTTTCTACATTACATTTGAGGGGATATTCATGTTGTCTTGCCAAGCTATGAACCTGGTTCGCTTTCGTAAGGGCAATATCCCAGGGATAAATCCCGGCAAGCCCTTTTCCCTTTTTATGCACATGCAGCATAATACAGGCGGCATCTTCCGCCGATTTATGAAAAACAGTCATGAGAATTTCTACGACAAAGTCCATGCTGGTGTAATCATCATTTAATAATATAACTTGATAATCCTCCGGTTCTTTCAGCCTGTCAAGCACTTTCTCCGCCGTATTAAAACCGGTATTTCGCTCCTTTGCCATCGATAAATCCTTTCTATTTGATGATAAATATAACAGAAAAACAGTTTTTTTTAAAGGATATTTCTCTAAAACTTCGATTTTTTGATCTTCGCGGGATAAAACCTGTTGTACCAGTAAAAAAGAGGAGTCCGGCCACTTGTGTTTCCCATTCGTGGCATGGTGAAGTTCCTGTGTTGCTTTATATATGGTGTGTTTTGTGCTATGGTACGCTAGGCTTTTTTGGTGACTGTCACTCGACTGTCACTCGCCAGGAGAAATCCAGCTTTATCGATGGAATATTTTTTAGTTCAGAAAGGGTGAATTTTCGGTATTCGTTTGTGTGTGGAAATACGGAAAGCCTGAATCTGCCGTACATGGTATTTTGGCCATCGTATTCAATTATGAAAAAATCGCTTGTTTGTGTTTGGTAGTGAAGGCATACGGGCGGATTCCGCATGGTTCTGGTATCGCCTATTCTGGGTATTGTTGGAACAAGAGCATGAAGACGGTTTATATCCTTGGTGTAAAGTCCGTAATAGTGCAATGTTTGTTCAAGTTGGCGCAGGGGCAGAAGCCTTGATACATCGGGCGGTATTGGGGATAGTAATTTGATATATTGCTGCTTTTCATACGGGGCAAAGTCGATAAGTCCTTTGATATTGTTTGCTTTGTAAAACGCTCCCGATGCGTTCCAATCGGCAGGAGCGGCAGAAAGTCCGGCGGTTACGGGATTTTGGTCGATATAGTTCATAACATAATCGTATTCCTCCGGATTTTTTATCATTCTTGCAAAATATCGCTCACCCCATACATGATCTTTTGAACCATGTATGCGGTTCCAGTATTTTGCCGAATATGTTTTTATCCATTGTATGATAATGTTAAGACGAGTTCCTTTTTGCGGCTGGATTAACAAGTGAATGTGAGTTGGCATTATGCAGAAGTTTGTAAGGACAAAACGGAATTTGTCTTTTGCGCTTTCCAGTGTCATAAGCATTATTTTTCGTCCAAGTCTGTTTTCAAATATACGTATTTTGTTGTTTGTGCGGGACGTTACATGATAAAACGCACCCTCTATGAATTCTCTTCTTTTGCGCATACTTACCTCTTATGCATGTATATAAGGGGTGAAAACGCGTTTTTGCTTTAATAAAACGGATTTTTTTGCAAAAAAAAGAGAAGCGAACCCGCTTCTCTTCGTAAAATACCACATATATAGCGCGCCCGTGCCGTAACGACGCTAGACCTTTTTGGTGACTGACACTACTGATATATAGCGTATTCCGTGCTATACCTACACCAGGCTTTTCGGGTGACTGTCACTACTGCGTTACAGTCACTACTGCGTTACTCTGCCTGAATACCCTGAGGCTTGAACGCCCCCGGCTGCAAGATACCATACTGACGCAAATAATTGTAATCAAGACCTGTGGCGGACATTAATGCAGATTCCGCCTGCGACGTTAAGCCTGGTTGGAACCCCGCCTTCGCCACGCGGTTAACGAGGCCAATCAATTGGATGAAATTTCCAGACTGAGTAAACACATCAATGGCAAGAGGTTTATTATTGTCGTTACTTAGAAGGGCAATTGCGGCGTCACGGATGGCCTCTATCGGGTACTCCCCTGTCGGTTGGTAAACCTCCCCACCGAGTTCCTCAATCTTTTCGAGTATATCCGCAACAGTAACATCAACACCACCAATATGAAACTTCGTCGAATAATCTTCATGTGAATTCTCCTGCCCCACGAATAAATTCATGCCAACAAAGGCCTTGACGTACTCAATACACAAAGGTTTATCGGCATTGTCAACCCCCATGGTAGCAAGAGCAGCCACCGGACGTGCCCCTGTTCCATCCTTAAATACATCTTTATTGAAAACCCCAATGAGTTCTCCAAATTTTTGGATAAATTCAGCGTCGGGCATATCAACGTAGCCGTCGCCGTAAGATAGGAATTGGTCAACGTACCAATTCAGGTTTTTGTATTCGGTTACTAGGGATGTCATGGCCCCGCTGACCAGATTAGTTGCCCCATTTTGGCTTCCTATGTTATTAAGGGTGCCAAATTCAATTACATCAATTGTTTGTTTCGAACGTAATTCATTACGGAAATCCTCGCCCGTTTTGGGCACAGAAACCGAGGCGCTAGTGACACTTCTGGAAAGGGAATCTCTTTCTGTCACTATTACCCTATAGGTTCCGCCGCTGCTCACATCGAGATGGCTTAAATAACCGTAAGTGGTATTATTTTCTTCCCAGCGGTAGACCGGGTTATTAAAGCCTTTCACTACGGCATAGAGGCGTATGTTGATCACATCGGTCTTACTTATTGCCGGCCCGTTCGGTGTGGTGGAAATGTGGACGCTGGGAACATCCGGATCTCCGAATAGATTATCGCAGCCCGCAAGCAGTATAAGCGGCAATACCAGCACAAAGATCAAAAACACCTGCTTCTTTTTCATAAGAACCTCCATTGCATGGGAAATAATACTGAGGGGAATAAAGAATATATTGTGATAAAAAAGGAAAAATCGCTTAAAAGATACTTGACACAATGAAAAGCGGCATCATAATTTCGTGATTCGTGATTCGTGATT
>DBDH01000021.1:0-33757 GCA_002293455.1 Treponema sp. UBA937 | reverse complement strand
TGCTTGAAGCATACTAATATTGTAACATGAGCAAGCGGGAAGCGTCAAGGAAAGAATTTATTTTTTTAACGCGTATGGTGAAATTTCTGTGTTGCTTTATATATAGCGTGCCCGCGCCGTAACGACGCTAGGCTTTTTTGGTGACTGTCACCCCAAGGGTGACAGAAATCATTGTTTCGTATATACTCCACAAAGGACGGGTAATTCTTTTTTTGGGAGGGTATCATGATTACGAACGCTTTAAAAGGCCGGTCTTTGCTGACTTTGCTTGATTATTCGGCGGAAGAAATCCGTTATCTTTTAGATGTTTCCAAGATGGTAAAACAGGAACGAAAGTCGGGAACCATTTCTCAAAAGTTTATCGGAAAAACGATTGCCTTGATTTTTGAAAAGCGCTCTACAAGAACCCGCTGCGCCTTTGAGACGGCGTTCGGCGAAGAAGGCGGGCATCCGGTTCTTCTGTCCACTGATGATATTCATTTGGGCGCGAAAGAATCCATAGAGGATACCGCGCGTGTTCTCGGCCGCATGTTTGACGCTATTCAGTTTAGGGGATTCAGCCAGAAGACGGTGGAAATATTGGCCGAATATTCGGGCGTTCCGGTGTATAACGGCCTTACCGACCTGTTTCATCCAACCCAGGCGCTTGCGGATTTGCTTACATTGGAAGAAGAGTTCGGCGATTCCCGCGGAAAAACGCTTTGCTTTGTCGGAGACGGCAGAAACAATGTGGCCCGCTCTTTAATCGTTATCGGCGCGAAAATGGGCGTGAATATTACGATTGTAAGCCCGGAACAGCTTTTTCCCGATCAAGACCTTGTCGATATTTGCAATCCCATTGCATCGGCTTCGGGTTCGCGTATTGTGATTACAAGTGATATCGAAGCTGTTTCGGGAGCCCACGCGATCTACACCGATGTGTGGGTTTCTATGGGAGAAGAAAGCAAAACCGATGAAAGAAAAGCGCTGCTCAGCCCCTATAAAGTGACTACGGAATTGATGGCAAAAAGCGGCGATTCCGGTACGATTTTCCTTCATTGTCTTCCCGCGGTAAAAGGCATGGAAGTAAGCCCCGACGTTATCGAAGGTTCCATGAGCCGTGTTTGGGATCAAGCCGAAAACCGGAAACACACGATAAAAGCGTTAATGCTTACGACTATCTAGCACAAAAGATACGGCAAATTCATGAGGCGGCTGTAAACTCAGCCGCCTTGGTCTCTCTTACTCGGAAGTGTAATCGCCTTTAAAACCCATATTGTTTTTTATCGTTTCAACAACCATTTGAGAACCTTTTTTTGCGTCGCCCATAGGGATGCCGGCTTCCTGGTTGAAGGTTTTTTCAAAAAACATGCCCAGAGAATTGAAAAGATCGTCCAATTGATAGAACACCAGTGAGAAGTTCATTCCTTTTGGTTTTAGAATGGTGAAGGAACCGAATGACTCGATGGGTTTTTTTGATATCATGAGTTTTGATTGATTTTTTGCGGTAAGAACATCAAGTTCGCTGAACCGGAGAGGAATCTGGTCTTCGGCATTCCTTACATAGGGTTCTATCGCTTTAAACGCGTAGGAAGCGGGCTCGACAAGAATATGCAGTTTCTTTCCATTCGTTTGAAACGTAAGCCCTTCTTCCGTCGGATAAATTGATTTCACGCCTGAATAAGAAACCACTTCATATTTAGAATAAAGAGACGTATCGCCGAAAAAGGATGATACGATATACCCTTGATCCTTCGGCAGCATATCCCTTGAATACGCTTCAAACAGATCCATCGCTCTTACTGCCATATTACCCTCCATTGTTTTCTAAAACTTCTGTTGTATACGCTTCTATTATATCTTTTTTATCAAAATGAGCAACCGTTTTTTGCTATATTGCGGCTTTTTTCCGTCTTTCAGCTTCATATGCATACTGCGACGATCCTTGTTTGTCGCCGTTTTTTCTCGCAATGGCCGCCATCCATTCGTAGGGTTTTGGATTTTTTGTATCTTTCGCGGCGGCTTCCCGGAACATATCGAAGGATTTTTCAATTTTTTTATCGCGGTAATACAACATGCCTAAAGCAAGATAGATATCCGCGGTATCCTTAAAAAGGAAAAGCGCTTTCTCCAGCACGCCTGACGCAAAATGCACCGATCCCGCGCGTTCGAGGCATCCCGCGAATTCCAAAAGAAGATGTTTGTCTTTCGGGTTTTCTTTCAGCAGGCCCTTTAAGAGGACCGCCGCGTCCCGGTATTGATCGGTTTTCCGGTACGTATACGCCAAAACCCTCCGCAATGAAGAATTACCGGGTTCGTACACAAGGAGCTTTTCGAGTTCCCGGGAAGCTTCGTGGAATTCGCAGATATGGATGAGAAAAAGGGCCGCCTCGCGCCGGATATTCCGGTTATCGGCCCATTTGTTAAGGTAATCGATGTAAGATTGTTTCAAATTGCCGGAGCTTTCTTTCTTTCCTTCGTTTGCGAGAACTTCCAGCCCCGCGATTCTCCCCAAAAATGAACGTTCATGTTCCGGATGAACCGATATTGTTTTATCAAACCAGCTGAGAGCTTCTTCGATTAGGCCGATTTTAAGGTAGCGTTCGCCTAACGCGTACATAAGATCGGGTTCCGGCCCATAGATTCTGATGGCATCCTGAATAAGGGGAATCATCACATGATCGTCTTTGCTGTGTTTGGATTCATACAGAATCGTGAACTTTTGGATAAAGTCTGCGTCGCCTTCCCGTTGTTTCGCGTTTCTCAGCGCCTTTTTCAGGCCTTTCCAATCTTCCGATTCCCAGGCTATGACGGCGTACTCGTACCAAAGTTCCAGTGCCCCAGGATCAAGTTCCAGACCGCGGTCAATATGATTTTTTGCCGCTTCATAGTCTTTCAGGTTCCGCAGGGCTTCCGCGTACATGGCTTGAACGCGCGCGTTATTCCCCCTTCTGCGAATCCAGTCCCGGCAGGATTCCGCGGCTCTCCGCCACTCGCGGCTTTCCATGCAGGCCCTTATCATACATTGATCGACAAGTTCGCTGTTCCAGGGGAGATCGGGAATATTCCCCCGCGGATGTTCCCAGCGGGAACGGATGTAATTGATTTCGTCCAAGGCTTCGGCATGTTTATTCAAGGCCATATAAATTGAAGCCCGGTACCAGTAGAGCAGGGGATCGCCGGGGGAATATTCGATGGCAGCGGAAAGATGCTTCAGCGCTTCGGGAAACAGTTCCATGTTCCGGTATGCCGTTGCCAGTTCGATTCTTAGCAAGGAATTGTCTACGCCGTTTTCCAGAAGGAAGCTGAGGATTTGCGCGCCCATATCAAAATCCCCAATACGGCACAGCTTTATTCCTCTGATAAAAAGAGCGTTAAGGTACGCTTTGTAGATTCTTCCGTTATGAGGAGCCGCCTCCACCGCGGCTTCCAGTATTTCAAGCGCTTTTGCGGAATGACGGGTTTTTAGATACGCCGCCCCCAGCAGCGCCATGATTTGCGGGTCTTGCTTACGGATGCTCAAGGCTTTTTGCAGAAGGGGCAGGGCTTTTTGGGGCAGGGCAAGAACGAGGTAGGTTCTCCCCGCGAAGAAATACCCTTGAGCCGATCCCGGCTTTTGGCGGATAAAATCCCTAAAGGCCAAAAGCGCGTGGGAATAGTCGCCGAGACTGTGAAAGGAACGGCCCAAAAGAAGATATGCTTCGGGAGAAATGGTGTCGCTTTCTGAAATCAGCTGTTCCAGAATAGCGGCCGCTTTTGCGTAATCCCGGTCAACGCCTGCCTTGACGGCGGCCTTAAGCCGGTCAGCCCCCGAAGCTTTCACGGCCTACTTTGCTCTCGCGAGGGTTACGGCAGAAGTAACGACAATGTCTTCCACGGACGCGCCTCTTGAAAGATCGCTGATGGGCTTCGCGAAACCCTGGAGGAAGGGGCCGAAGGCTTCCGCCTTGCCGAGCCGCTGAACCAGCTTGTATCCGATATTTCCGGCTCCCAGGTCAGGGAACACAAGCGTATTTGTGATGCCTTTGATAGGGCTTCCGGGCGATTTTTTATCGGTTACCGACGGAACAAGAGCCGCGTCGGCCTGGAGTTCGCCGTCAATCTTGAGGGCGGGATCCCGCGCTTTAACGATCTCAAAGGCTTCTTTTACCTTAAGCACATTGGGATGATCTCCGCCCGATCCTTTTGTGGAGAACGACAGCATCGCGACGGCGGGATCGGCATTAAGGAATTCGCGGCAGGACTGGGCCGCGGAAAGGGCGATTTCGGCAAGCTGTTCGGCATTGGGGTCGGGAACGACTGCGCAGTCAGAGAAAATCATGGCTCCGTCCACGCCCCACTCGGGGCTCGCGGTCTGCATGACAAAGCAGGACGACGCGGTTTTAAGGCCGGGCACAGTCCCGATAATGGCCAGTCCCGCCCGGAGAACATCGGCAGTGGTGTGCTCGGCGCCGGCGACCATCGCATCGGCATCGCCAAGGCGGACCATCATCGCTCCCCAGCGGAGAGGAGACGCCATATCAATCTTTGCCTGATCGGGAGTCATTCCCTTGTGTTTACGAAGTTCATAGTACTCGTTGGCATATGCGTCAAGATTATCGGAAGATGAAGGATCGATAAGATCGAGTCCTTCCAGGGAAATTCCCTCCTGATCGGCAGTTTTCTGAATTTCGGACTTCTTTCCGATCAGAATAACGTTTGATGCCAGATTATCATCAGTGATAATCCGTGCCGCTTTAATGGTACGCGGCTCGGTTCCTTCGGGAAGTACGAGCTGTTTTTGCAGGGATTTAGCTTTTCCCAGCATGTCTTTCACAAAATCCATGTATGATTCTCCTCATTTCAATATATATCGAACGTTACCGCGCCGCGGCAACCCTGTCTCCTAGCTAAAGAATACTCTGTTAAGCCGATCAACGCAAGGATATAAGATGAGCGCGTAGTTTTTATATGGAAAAATGTTACACAGAGGAAGAAATTTTATGCACTACACAGAGAAACACAGAGGAATTGTTGTCCGGTTACACAGAGGAGAAGAGCGAAATCTACACAGAGGACCTCTACACAGAGGAAGAATATTCATACTACACAAAGGAGCGTTATCAGATTTATTGCACGATTCCGGTTTTCTCCGCCCTTCGCGATGTGTAATATTTACACGATTTTAATCATCGTAATATATCAAAGACGAGAGATTCCCTGTATAATGATGATTATAGCCGAATTCAAAAAAGCGCGGCAATAATGAAAATATTGATAATTCATTATGATATAAAGAAATAATGATGTAATGCCGGATACATCGTATTTTATTGAATCTGATTCAAAAAACTTGGCATGGTTTCTGCTTTATTACTGAGAGGGGTTTGTGTCATCGTTTTACGATGACTTCGATATATGTCGCCGCTCGCGCGGCTTAAAATAGGGGTTTACTAATGAATCGAAAAACTTGGAGTTCCGCTTTGATGTTATGCGCTGCGATATTGACCCTTCTAGGCGGATGCTTAAAACAAGTTGATAAAACAAGTTACGAATATGCCGCCATAAGGCGGGGATCCCTGGAAAAAACGGTTTCCTCCAGCGGAAAGCTCCAGCCGGTTTCCACGGTGGATGTTCTGGCGCAGATGAACGGAAAAATCGAACTGATCAATGTTGATTACAACGATACGATAACGAAGGGGCAGATTCTGGCGGAACTCAATACCGATATGCTTCAGCTCCAGCGTGAACAGCAGGAGGCATCGGTAAGAAAGGCGAGGGCGACTCTTGAGCTTCAGCAAATGAACTATAATAATCAATTGGTCCTTGCGGAAAAAGATTTAATTTCCGAATACGAACTGAAAACGAGTAAAACAAACCTGGACGCGCAGGCCGCCGAACTTTCCGCGGCGGAATCATCGCTTAAAGTGATTGAAACCGAAATCAATCAATATGCTTATATCACGTCTCCCATTGACGGCATTGTGCTGGAAAAAAATATTAGTGTAGGACAGAACGTTGTGGAAGGTTCCAGCAGCAACGCGTCGAGCATTTTTGTTTTGGCGGAAGACTTAACCGAAATGCAGATTGAAGCCGGCGTGGATGAATTGGATATTGCTTCTATTTATAAAGGGCAGCTGGTACGCTTTAATTTGGAAGCAATGCCGGGAAAAAGCTATTCGGGAACGGTTGATACGATTCATCTCATGCCGTCCGTTGTTGATAATGTAGTATCATATACTGTTATTATCAACGTTGAAAATATTGACGGAGCCCTCCTTCCCGGCATGACCTGCGAAGTAGAGTTTATCGTGGAACAGCGGGAAAATGTTTTACTCGCGCCGAATGCCGCGCTTCGGTATGAACCCACCAGTTTAACGCCGGAAGAAATTGCGGAGCGGGTTTTTCTTGCGGGACTAGAAGGCTTAAGCGCGGAAGAAAAAAACGCGGCAATTGAACAGCGGAAGAACATGATGAACGCGGCTTCCCAATCCAACAATAGTTCTTACGTAGTAAGCGGCGGGTTCCTTATGCCTCCTATGCGGATGGGCGGTCCCGGACGAAACAGGAATCAGGGAAATGCGGGAACGAGCAATGCCGCCGAAATCCGTTCGCTTTGGTTTATGAATGTCACGGGGAATCTTGAAGTCATGCTTGTAGAAGCCGGCATCAGCGACGGATCGTTTACGGAAATTATCACTGACAAAGAAATTGATGGAACGATGGTAATCAACCGGGAAAGGATTCTGTAAGATGGCGATGATCGAATTAAAAGGCATAACGCGGATTTACCAGCTTGAAGAAGTTACGGTAAAAGCGATCCGCGGCCTGGACCTTTCTGTAGAAGAAGGCGAGTTTGTTGCCGTTATGGGGCCGTCTGGTTCCGGGAAATCAACGTTGATGAATATTCTCGGCTGTCTTGATAAACCAAGTGATGGCACATATTTTCTTGACGGCATAGAAACATCAAAATCCAATGCCGATGAGTTTGCGCATATTCGCAATATAAAAATCGGCTTTGTTTTTCAGGGCTTCAATCTTCTTGCCCGGACCAGCGCGGTGGAAAACGTAGAACTCCCGATGTTCTACAATCGAAAAAATAGAAGCCGCGAAAAAGATCAGAAAGAACGGGCAATCAAAGTGTTAAAAGAGGTTGGTCTTGGGGACCGCTTGTATCATGTTCCGTCTCAGTTGTCGGGCGGACAGCAGCAGCGTGTCGCTATCGCGCGCGCTATGGTAAACGATCCGGCATTTATTCTTGCGGACGAACCAACCGGCAACCTCGATACCGAAATGAGTTTGGAAATTATGGCGCTGTTTCAATCGCTGAACGACAAAGGGAAAACGATCATCATGGTAACGCATGAACCGGAACTTGCGGTCTACACAAAACGGATTATCACGATGAGAGACGGCGCAATGGTTTCCGATAAAATTGTCGCGGAGAGGAAAAGCGCGGCGGAAGATCTTGCTCAATGGAAAAAAGATAACGCCCAGCTCTCTGAGCCGCTTTCCAAACCGGCTTTAACAGAATTGGAGGCAGGCTGATGTATGTGTTCAAATTGTTGAAATTCGCTCTGCAAAATATTTTCCGCAACCGCATGAGAAGCCTCCTTACATCGCTTGGAATTATTATCGGAGTGTGTTCGGTTATCGTTATGGTTGCGATTGGACAGGGTTCACAAAACATGATTGAAGCACAGCTTGAATCGATGGGAACAAACATGCTGATGATTTATTCTATGCGGAGAGGTCCCGGTCAGCGCTCAATCAATCGCTTAACAAAAAACGATATTGAAAAAATTAGAAACGAGTCGAGCTACATTCAGGCGGTTTCCGGGATTGTTCAGCGCAGTTACACGGTCGTTGGAGGTGAAAGCAATTGGTCCACGAGAGTTGTGGGCGCCAATCCTGATTACCTTACGATACGAAGCTGGAACGTTGAGAGCGGAAATTTTTTTGATGAAGAAGATATTGCATCGCGCAATCGGGTTGCGGTGCTGGGGAAAACGGTCGTGAAAAATCTTTTTGGGAATGACGATCCTATTGGTCAATCAATTCGGATTAGGACAACTCACTTTCGGGTGATCGGCGTATTGGAATCAGTAGGGGCCGGCGGAATGGGTGACGATCAAGATGATGTAATCATTGTGCCGCTCGATACCGCAATGGCGCGCCTCAACAAAACCCGCTCACTCGATTCCATTTACATCAGCGTCATCCGTAAAGAATACATGAGCAATGCCCAGCGCGAAGCTGAAGCGATTCTTAAAGAAAGTCACGGCATTCGAGCATCCGATGATCCTGATTTTGAAATTATGAACATGGCGGATATTATCGCGGCCGCGTCGGCAACTTCTCAAACGCTGACAAATCTTCTCGCGGCGATTGCGGGAGTTTCGCTTCTTGTCGGCGGCATCGGCATTATGAATATTATGCTGGTGTCTGTAACTGAACGGACGCGGGAAATAGGAATCCGCATGTCGGTGGGCGCGCGGAGAAGCGACATCTTGATGCAATTCCTTTTGGAATCTTTGATTCTTAGTTTGATGGGAGGAATCATCGGCATTCTTTTGGCCTTTGGAATCGGCAGTCTTTTGTCGTTAACGGGAATGCCGTTTGCAATGAATCCTATTATTATTTTAATAGCGGTAATCTTTGCGGGGCTTGTCGGTATTTTCTTTGGATTTTATCCCGCGCGGAAAGCAGCCGGGCTCTATCCTATCGACGCGTTGAGGTATGAGTAATGAATAAGTTCCCGAAAAAGATTTTGACTATAATGATGATATTGATAACAAGTGTTGCTTGTTTTTCAGAGGAAACGCTCACGCTTGATGATGTAAGAAACATCGCTCTTTCCAATTCCAGAACTTTGCAAAGAATGAATCTCTCTGTACAAAGTTCTGTCTTAAATGAAAAGCAGCAAGTGTTTGAGTATCTGCCGTCGCTTTCTTTGGGGGCCTCTGCTTCGGCATTGCTTTGGGGAGAAAGAAGCATTCAAGACAGTTTTGACGCCGAAGTTACTATCAATGTTACTGAGACAGTTCCAATCTGGAATGGCGGAAAAAATTCGATGCTTAGAGAGATAAATAAAATCGCCGTTGAAATAACACGCAAAGAAGCTCTTGCCGAATATTTTTCCGTGCTTGATTCCGCGGATAACGCATATTACGGTGCTTTAGAAGCCCAGGCATCATTGGGATCCGCGAACTTGTCTTTGGAAAATTCCGCCCTGGCGCTTTCCATCGCGGAAATACGCCGAGAGGGAGGGATGGTTAGTATTACCGATTTGCTTCAAGCCCAGGCTGATTATGAGTCGAAGAAGTCAGGTCAAAATCAAGCGAAGCGGAATCTCGCGCTTGCTCTTGCGGAACTTAAGTCGATCACAAGGCTTGATGAAATTTCAAATCTCCAGGCTGTCGATTTTACCAGTTACGAATCGATCATAGAAAAACTTTCAACTGTTTCTGATGAAGCAATCAACAATATGCAGGCAGAACTTTGGAATATCCTCTCGACGAATAATCCGGATTATGCAAGCGCGGTTTTAACGTTTCAAAGAGCGGAAAAAAATACAAGCCTTGCTTCTAAAGATTATTTTCCCAGCTTGAGCGCCGGCTTTTCAACCGGTGTAGGTTACAGTTATAGAAATGGTTTTAAACTTTCCGACGGCAGGCTTTCCATTTCCGCGTCTATTCCGCTGGATTTTTGGGTGACGGCAAACAGTGTGCAGAGAAGCAGAATCGCGCAGCAGCAAAGCACATTGGATTTTGAAGATGCGGTAAACCGTTTCGGCATTTCTGTACAAACCGGAATCCTTGACTGTGTTGCTCAAGCCGCTTCTGTTATGTCTTCTCAAAAGGCTTTGGAGTATGCGGAAAAACATTACGAGAATGTTTTGGAACTCTACCGGCTTTCCCAGAATTCGGTATCTGATTTGTCTAATGCTTCCATGCTGGTTAACACAAACCGGAATCAGTTAATCAGCGCGCAGTATAATTTTCTGCTTTGTCTTTCAAACATCCGGAGTCTGGGAGCTTTTGAATCGGATCAGCAGGTGATTGATCTGTTGTCAGGAACTTTACAGTAGGCGAAAGAGGACGTTTTATGAAAATATCTGTAAAAATTTCATCATGCCTCGCCGCGGTATTTTGCTTTATTATGTTTTCCGCGTTAACGGTTTTTATTTTCGGCGTTATGCGGGATCGTGCCCGGCTTGTCCGGGATAATTTCAATGAACAAATTTTCAGCCGTCTGTTTACCAGCCTTCAGGATTATAGTGATTACGGTTCCGCGATAGAAGCAACGCCTGCCTTGAAGGAAAGCATTATCGGTCTTGCCATTTACCGCACCGATTTAAGTTCGCTGTACCGCTGGGGAAAAGCCCCCGAAGTTTTTGACGAAACGATTTTACAAAACGTACATGAATCAAGATACGGCCGTTACACTATCGGTGAGCAGAAAAGCCGTTCGATACAATTTATTTTGAATATCGGCCGCCGCGTTCCCAGGATGCAGCCTCGTCAGGAAAATCATCGCGGTATGATGAGACCCGAAGAAGCGCCGAGAAATTTCTTTTTCAATTCACTTGATACCGCCAAGTATTTCTACATCGATATATACCATCCTGATTATTGGCATACCATTAATTTGGCAAGGATCTTTTTTCCCCTTTGTGAATTAGCTCTGTTGTTTCTCATTTTTTACATACGGAAACTGTATCTGAGAAATATCGAATACCGGGAACGGATTGACGCGCAGAAAAATCTTGTTGTTCTGGGAACTGCCGCAAGCACCCTGGCGCATGAAATAAAAAACCCGCTTCTTTCTATTAGGCTTCAAACAGGAATTCTCCGCAAACTTTTTTCCCCGGTCAGTTCTTTGGATAAAAACGGAGAAGCAGAAATCAATATTATCGAAGAGGAAGTTGACAGAATTTCTGCTTTGGTATACC
Organism: Treponema sp. UBA937; assembly: GCA_002293455.1. Classification (GTDB taxonomy): domain Bacteria; phylum Spirochaetota; class Spirochaetia; order Treponematales; family Breznakiellaceae; genus UBA937. The sequence continues at coordinate 22,845 of DBDH01000021.1, read as the reverse complement.
GCGTGAATGATTATCTTCGCGATGCGGTTGGTTTCCCTGTCCGCCTGGATGTGAAAGAATTGTTACAGGAAACATTTTTTCGGCTTTGCGGAATGAATATTACTTGCGACGGTAATCAAAAAGATTTCCTGGTTTTCATTGATGCCGACCGCGCCCGGTCCGTTTTTGAAAATGTTATCCGCAATGCATTGGAATCCGGCGGAGAAAAAAATACCATTGAATGTTCTATTTGTAAAAATGGAAACCGGATTATTATTGAAATCGGCGACCAGGGAAAAGGAATACCGGAATCAGATATGGAAAGAGTTTTTGATCCTTTCTTTACGAGCAAAAGTACCGGAACAGGAATTGGGCTTAGCATCAGTAAACGGTTTATCGAGGCCGCGAAAGGAACAATCAATTTGGAATCAAAAAATAACGGCGGAACGCTGGTTAGAATCAATTTTCCTGAATACACACATGAGGATTAAACGATGCACGTGTTAATAGTAGATGATGAAAAAAATATTCGTGAATCTCTTGGAAAGTATCTTAGCCTTGAGAACATCGAATCTTCCGGCGCCGGTGACGGATCCGAAGCGTTTGCCCTTTTGGAAAACAACCGTTTCGACGCGGTGATCCTCGATCTGAAACTTCCGGGAATGAGCGGACAGGAAATATTGGAATGGATGAATTCGCGGGGAATCCTGACGCCGGTAATTATGATTTCCGCTCACGGAGAAATTCCTGACGCGGTGAACGCGCTCAAAGCCGGCGCTAAAGATTATCTTACAAAGCCTTTCAACCCCGATGAACTTATCATCAAATTAAAAGGGCTTGTAGAAAATAAACGCCGCGAGGACCTTATTGAAGCAGGCAAGAGAACATCGGCAAAAGAAAACGGCATGATTGGGGAAAGCGCCGCAATGAAAATTATCTCCGCACAGATCGATAAAATTGCGGACACCGATGTTACGGTATTGATTACCGGAGAAAGCGGGACCGGTAAAGAAGTTGCCGCCCAGGAAATCCACAAACGCGGACAACGAAGCGCGGAACCTTTTGTGGCGGTCAACATCGGCGGTATTCATGACAGCCTTATGGAAAGTGAATTGTTCGGTCATGAAAAAGGAGCTTTTACCGGAGCTCACGCGCGCAAAATAGGTTTGTTTGAACTTGCTGGAAGGGGAACGCTCTTCCTCGATGAAATCGGTGAAATGCCCATGCCGCTTCAAGTAAAACTTCTCCGGGTTCTTCAGGAAAGAAAAATCAGGCGCCTCGGCGGAACAAGCGACATTCCGATAAATGCCCGGATTATCTCCGCGACAAACAAAGACATAGAATCCATTGTGAAAGCGGGAAGTTTCCGTGAAGATTTGTACTACCGGCTTAATGTGTTCAGGATAAATCTTCCGCCGCTTCGGGAGCGGCGTGATGATATTCTGCTTATGGGAAAATTTCTTCTGGATAAAGCCGCCGCGCGCATGGCGAAAGTTCCTCATTTTTTTTCCGCCGCCGCGGAAGAAAAACTCCTTGCTTATTCTTATCCCGGCAATATTCGGGAACTGGAAAATATTCTTGAACGGGCGCTTATCTATTGTGAAGGAAACGAGATTAAAGCCGAAGATATTGATCTTCACCGGTCTTCTGCCGTTCAAAGTGACGGAAAACATGACACGAAAATGTCAGGTTCTCTTGAATCCATTGAGAAAAAAGCCATCCAGAGCGCGCTGGAACGATGCGATGGAAACAGGACCAAAGCCGCCGAAGAACTTGGAGTCAGCCGGAAAACAATCATCAATAAAATAAAGTTTTACGGATTGTAGATATTGCAAAAACCAGTTTTTGCAATTACGTCAACAGAAACAACAGAAAATCAAAAAAAACGTTCGACACATCATCAATTTTGTGCTATCTTTTACATGAAAAGACGAAAGCATTATTACTGTGAGTAAGAAGGGGTTAGCTATGAAGTATACATTTAACGTTCCCGATATGAGCTGCGGTCACTGCAAAATGCATATCGAGGAAGCCTTAAAGAATTGGGGGAAAGCCGATTCGTATTCGGTTGATCTTGACGCAAAAACCGTAATTGTTGAGAGCGCCGAACCGGATTCCGCGGTCAAAAGAATCATCGAAGACGAAGGGTATCATCCCGTATTAAAATAATTATGTAATCTTTGAGATTGATTTTTCTTTTTGAGACAGTTATACTGCTTTCATGGAAATGTTAAGCGAAGCCTACAAGGATATTATCGCACAGGTGGTGCGTATTGCTAAAACCAAAAATCTGTCTGTAACAGAAGATAATGTGTATCAAAAAGCAAATAAGGAATTATTGCCGCTTATCGATAATATGTTTGTGGATATAGCTTTGCCCGGTTCCGGCATATACGGCATCGAAAACCTTAACGCGCTGTTGGAAAAGGCAAACGAAGGCGCGTCATGTCTTTTGCTTTTGGAACATTACAGTAATTTTGATTTACCGGCTTTTAGTTATCTTTTACGCCGGGAACCTGACGGCGGAAAAGAAGTCGAAGATGCTATAGTCGCCATCGCGGGCATGAAGCTGAGTGCCGATCCTATTGTTTCCGCTTTTACCGCGGCTTACAGCCGCCTGGTTATTTATCCTTCACGTTCTCTTTTTCATCTCGATCCGGTGAAGGATAAGGAAGAACGCATCCAGGGCAACGCGATTAATCGGGCATCCATGAAAGTTTTGAATGAGCTGAAAACCCAGGGAAAACTTGTGCTGGTATTTCCCGCCGGAACCCGGTACCGGCCCTGGGAGCCGTCCACGAAACGCGGCGTCAGGGAGATCGATTCCTACATTAAATCTTTCGATTACATGTGTTTTATCGCGGTCAACGGCGAGCTGCTTCGTGTCCGCGAAGAAGGCAACATGATGGATGATTTTATTACTCCCGATATTTTGCAATACACCGCCGGTCCGGTTACGTCAACCGCCGAATTCCGGAGTCATCACCGCGCTAAGGCTGAAGCGGCGGGCATCGATGATAAGAAGCAGGCAGTAGTTGACGCGATCATGGCGGAACTTGAAATCATGCACAATCATGTGGAAGCCGAACGGCAAGAGCTGCTTGAGAAAATTAAACATTGATCAACTTTTGCGTTACCTCATCTTTTTGCCGATCATAACCGCTTTGATTAAATTTTCCGCCGCCAGGGATAAATCTCTCCGGCTGTCTTTGATCATGGCGTCAAGGCCGATCTGGCCGCAGGCAATCGATACCGCGTAATCGAAACTGTCCATCAATTTTGACGCGTCACCCCCAAGCGCGCCGGACAAAAGAGCGATAGGAACATTCGCTTTGTGACTTTCATCTGCGACCACGGAACATAATTTTCCGCCCGCGGTTTGTCCGTCGGTCATTCCTTCGCCGGTAATCACAAGATCACAATCCTTAATCTCGTCAAAAAAGCCGGCGGAGTCCATCACCAGTTTTGCTCCGGATTCCATCTTTGCGCCAAGACAGATGCGCAGGGCCGCTCCCAGTCCTCCGGCCGCTCCGTCGCCGGGTTTATCTTCTTCATCGCAGAGTCCGGCGTTTATCCAGGCGGTTTTAAGTTTTGCCAATCCCGCGTCAAGGATTTCTATCATTTCCGGACTAGCGCCTTTCTGCGGCCCGAACACCGCCGACGCTCCGCGCGGTCCCAAAAGCGGATTCGTCACATCGCAGGCGATTCTTATGGAAAGATGTTTCAATCTGGGATGGGCTCCCTTAACATCGATTTCTGTTATCTTCCCCAGAGCTTCGCCGCCTTCTTCATTAATTTCGCCGCCTTGATCGTCCAGGAAACGGTATCCAAGCGCTTTCAGCATTCCGATTCCGCCGTCATTTGTCGCGCTTCCGCCGATGCCGATAATCATTTCTGTAATGCCCTTTTCAAGGACCGCGCGGATTAATTCTCCCGTGCCGTAACTGCCGGCTTTCATAGGATTCAGTCTGTCCCTGCTGATAAGTTCAATTCCCGAAGCGGAAGCCATATCCGCAACGGCGGTCCTTCCATTGTTAATCAATCCGAAATATGATTCTACGGGATCGCCAAGCGGCCCGCGGACTTTCACCGGAATAAAGTCACCATCTCTGGATTCGGTGATTGCTTTCGCGGTTCCTTCTCCGCCGTCGGCTAAGGGAACCTGGCGTATGGAAATCGTTTTATCAGCCCTGTGTATTCCCTCGGCAATGGCGCGGCAGACTTCTAAAGCGGACATATTCCCTTTAAATGAATCAGGGGCAATTAACACTTTCATATATCCTCCTATTGACTACACAAATCTGAAACAGGTGAGCGGAAATATTAATATGATGAGGCTCTGACATTTAGGACTTGCCTCTCACATCAACATATCCGAAGATATAATAACATGAAAACAATATTTTGCAAGATTGTATGCTTATCTTTTTTCGCGGGTATGATCTTTGCTCAATCCGAATCTGTGCGTCTTGGGCTGGAACAAACCGGTCCTTACACGGTGATAGATAAATCGAATTGGTCCCGCTACGATAACGGAAAATATATCGGGCATGTGTATCGGGAAGTGCGTGCTTCTATTATTCCGCAATCCGGCGAAGATACGGAACATCTTTTGTATCAAGGGAACTTTTTTGTCTTGGAAGAAACGCTTCGGGATATGGTTCAGAGCGCGCAAGAGGTGGACGCGATTATTCCGGTGAGTTTTGAAATATACAAAGACGGAAATATCAAGATTGATGATGATTATGGTTTTCCGTCTTTGCGCGGATTTCCCGCATATCCCGCGGAAGCGGTTTCGCCTGGAAGCAAGTGGACGGCTCCCGGTGTCAGAGCCGTTGATCCTTTGAATACGGGATACCCGGTACCTGTTCCGATTTTTGCGGAGTACGAATACCGGGGGATTGAAACATATAAAGAGATTCCCGTGTACCGGATTTCTTCCCGCTATGCAACCCGTTTCCGGGGAGGCAGGGAAATTGCCGCCGTCAATGGAACCCATGCCGTTGATATTCTTATCCGGGTTTCCGATGGGCTTCCGCTTATGATGCGGGACACGATGGATGAAACCTACATTTTCGCCGAAGGAAATACCGTCCGCTTCCGGGGTTTTACGCTGAGTTTTGGTGAAAGTTCCCTGCCGCTGAATCGTGAAGAAATGATCGCGTCTATCAATAAAGATTTCGGCATTGAAGATGATTCACAAAAACCGGATCAGGAGGCGCTGCCTGAATCCGGTCAAAACATCGAGGTGACAAGGGTTCCCGAAGGAATCAAACTTACGCTGAATGATTTACGCTTTGCCGCCGATTCGGCACAGCTTCTTCCGGAAGAAAACATCCGCCTGGAAAAAATCGCGCGGATTTTGCAGACAATTCCGGACCGGTTTATTTTGATTGAAGGTCACACCGCGGCGGTCGGAAGGCCTGACGGAGAAATGGAACTTTCTATCGAGCGGGCAAAAAAAATTGTGGATGAACTGAGCGCCAGAAATATTTCCGCCGGCCGTTTTATCTATAAAGGCTGGGGAGGAACGAAACCCGCCGGGGATAATAATACCGACGAAGGAAGAAGGCGCAACCGCCGCGTGGAAATAACTATCCTGGAATAATGAAATATGATAACATGATATGTCTGGAGAAATAGTATGGATGAAAGCAGTTTCATTTTCGGCGTCGATCTTGACGGCGTGGTGGGTGATTTTTACGGAACGATGAGAAAAATTTGCGCCGAATGGATTAATAAACCGCTTGACGATCTTCCCGAAAATGTGTCGTTCGGTTTGGATGAATGGGGCATCAAAGATTACGGCGGCTATGATAAGCTCCATCGATTCGCCGTAACGCAGCGCGATCTTTTCAGAATCATGCCGCCGGTAAAGGACGCGCCGGCCGTATTGCGAAAACTTTCCACGCGCGGAATCAGAATACGGATAATCACTCACCGGCTTTTCTTAAAATATTTTCACAATACATCGATAACACAAACGGTTGATTGGCTCGATCATTTTGATATTCCCTACTGGGATCTTTGTTTTATGAAAGATAAAGGCGCGGTCGGCGCTCATCTGTACATTGATGATTCACCTTTAAATATTGTTCAGCTCCGTAAACAAGGATGCAGAACGATTGTCTTTTCAAATTCTACGAATACAAAAATTGATGGTCCGCGCGCGAACAACTGGCAGGAAGTAGAAAGCATCGTCATGGATGCTTTGGAAGAATGGAAAACCGGTACGCTCAATTTATTCGGGGCTGTTGATCATCATTAGAAATTTTTATGCCGGATATTTTACTTACAACAATTAACGCTAAATGGATTCATCCGTCTCTTGCTCTGCGTCTGCTGAAAGCGAATCTCGGCAGTCTTGAATCCCGGTCAACGATTTTAGAATTCGCGCTTCGTCAGCCTTTGGAAGAAAAGCTGCAAAATATTTTTAACGCGAAACCAAAAATTCTTGGAATATCCGTGTCGATTTGGAATCACGTGCAGACCCTGGAAGTCCTCGGCAGACTGAAACATCTTTGGAATGAAGAAACACAAAAGCCGGTGATTATTTTAGGCGGACCGGAAGCCGGACAGCTTGAAGAAGATTCGCCGCTTTATAAAGCGGCCGATTGGATTATTCGCGGGGAAGGGGAAGATGTTTTCCGCGGACTTTGCGAAATTGTTTTAGCGGATAATCCTCATCACAGTGCCGAATCAATTGAAGATCAATTGAAAAAAAATCGATGTATACAATCCCTTGATGGAAAAATGATAACGTCAAGTCATGTGAATCTGGAAAAGATTGAGAGTGCTTACCGGCTTTACACAGAGGAAGATGTTTCCCGAAAACTAGTCTATGTTGAATCATCCAGGGGCTGTCCTTTCGGCTGCGAGTTTTGTTTGAGTTCTTTAGACAGACAGGTTCGTTATTTTCCTTTGGATGATTTCTTAAAAAATATGAAACAGTTGATTGACCGGGGAGCAAAAGGTTTTAAATTTCTTGACAGAAGTTTTAATTTGGATATGCGGCGCGCAAAAGAGATTTTGATTTTTTTTCTTAACAACCTGAAACCTTCCATGTATGTTCATTTTGAAATGCTGCCGTCACGTTTTCCGGACGAACTTCGTCCTCTCCTTACACAATTTCCCGAAGGAAGTCTCCGCCTTGAAGTCGGCATACAAACATTTAATCCCGAAACCGCAAAAATTATCGCGAGACCAAGCGACCCGGAAAAAGAATTGGAAAGCCTCGCTTTTTTAAAAAATGAAACAAAAGCAATCGTTCATGCCGATCTTATCGCGGGACTTCCCGGCGAAAATTATGCATCATTTGCCGAAGGTTTCGACCGGCTCTGGTCGGTCCGTCCTACGGAAATCCAAATGGGAATATTGAAACGCCTTCCGGGGACGCCGATTTGCGGAAGAGACAAAGATTACGGAATGCGTTATTCTTCTGAACCGCCTTACGATGTCATAGAAACAAATGTTATCAGCAAAGAAGAAATGGACAGAATGAAAAACTTTGCCCGCTTTTGGGAACTCATTGTTAACCGCGGACATTTCGACGATCTTTCGGAAAAAATATTTCCCGAAGATAAACCTGTCTTCCGGCATTTTATGCGCCTATCGGATTTCCTCCTCAATAGGTTCGGACAGAACTGGGGTATTGACCGAGGACTCTTAAGAGAAGCGTTAGAGTCATGGAAGAATTAACAATTTGATTGAACTGTTTCGTTTACACGGTTTGACAGGAGACATTTTTATATTATACAATGTTATATGAAAAAGATTGACCGTTTTTGCAAAGCCGTACAAATTGATACAAGCTGGCCTAAAGATGCTCATCCCGGCGACAAGAATGCCGAGGAGCCTTTGAATCGTTTTCAGGAATTTCTTCTTTCACAATATCCTGTGTTCAGCCGAATTGCCGAACATTGGATTCTTAGCCCTTATGGAATGATTTTCCGCTGGCCGGGTTCTTCTAACGGCGGCAAGCCGGTTTTGTTTGCCGCTCATTACGATGTCGTTCCTGTGGAAGAAGAAAAGTGGACCGCCGCTCCTTATGACGCGGAAAGAAAAGACGCGTATATTTACGGCCGGGGAACAATCGATATGAAAAGCATTCTCATCAGTCTGATGGAAGCGGCGGAAGACGCGGCGGCCAAGGGTTTTGTGCCGCAGCACGATGTGTATTTTGCTTTCGGCGGAGACGAAGAGCGGGCCGGTCTTTACGGCGCCGTCGAAATGGCCGCATGGTTCAAGGAAAGATCGATTCATTTTTCATGGGTCTTTGATGAAGGAACGATGGTTATGTTGAACCAAATTTCCTGGATTGATAAACCGCTCGCGCTCTTAAGCATTGAAGAAAAAGGTTTCATGAGCGTTGAGCTGTCGGTAGACCAGGCTCCGGGACACGCTTCACGGCCGCCGACCGAACAAGCCGCGGCAATTCTCGCAAAGGCTTTAATCCGCGTATCAAAAAAGCCGTTTCCTTTTAGGTTAACGCCGACGGTAGAAACCTTCTTTAAAAAAATCGGAGCGTTGAGTTCCGGGCCCATCGGTTTCTTTTTGCGTCACGCAAAACTATTTTCCCCTTTGCTTTTCATGGTGATGAAAAAGAATCCAAATATGGCGTCGCTATTACATACAACACTTGCGATGACGCAGCTTGAAGGAAGCAAGGCCGATAACGTTATGCCTTCGGAAGTAAAGGCGGTGTTCAATCTTCGCCTGCTCGATCCCTGGACCGTTGAAAGCGCGATGGAATACATCCGTAAAACGATAAACGATAAGCGGGTAAAACTTCGCTTAAGCAACTTGTCCACGAATCCTGTGCCGGCGAATCCGGAACATGCGAAAGAAAAAGGTCCGGGCTATGCCGTTGTAAAAGACGCTGTCGAGAAAGTCTTCCCCGGAGTGCCGGTGCTGCCTTTCCTCATGGTTGCCACAACCGATTCGCGGCATTACAAAGATATAAGCGATGGCATTTTCCGGTTCTGTCCGCAGGTGCTTACGCCGGAAGAATTGGCGCTGGTCCACGGACATGATGAAAGAATCTCTGTCGAAAATCTTAATCATGCTTTTACCTTTTATTCAATTCTCATAGGAGCTTTATAATGGAAACTTCAACTCCGGCGCAGACAGGCGGATCAAAAATAAAAATAGGGAAGAAGGCTTTCCTTTTATCAGTCGTCATCATTTTGTTATTGATGATTGTTTCCGGCGTTCTTACATTAGTCATGACTCCCGGAGAATACGACAGGATTGTTGAAGATGGAAGAACGATGGTTATTGACGGCAGCTACCGCGAGACGGCAAAGCCCGATTATCCCGTGTGGCGCTGGTTTACCGCTCCCATCGAAATTCTTTTCGCGCCGGGAAATGTGACGGTCATCGTGCTGGTTGTTTTCATCATGGCGGTAGGCGGTTCCATCTCGATTTTGGAACAAGCCGGCGTGATGAAAAATCTGGTTCATCTTCTTGTCCGCCGTTTTGAAAAAAAGAAATACATGCTCATCGCCTTGATGATTTTATTTTTCATGGTCTGCACGAGCTTTATCGGAATTTACGAAGGCATGGTTCCTATGATCATCTTCATTATTCCGATTGCGATTTCCCTCGGCTGGGATTCGCTGACAGGATTGGGAATAAGCCTCCTTCCCCTGGCTTTTGGATTTGCTTCATCCGTGACGAATCCTTTTACGATAGCGGTTGCGCAAAAAATCGCGGACCTGCCTCTTTTTTCAGGAGCGCTGTTCCGGATTGTGTTTTTTGTTACGGTTTACTTTCTTGTAACATTTTTTGTTACACGGCACGCGAAAAAAGTTGAAGCGAATCCCGCGTCGTCGCTTTGCTTTAAGGAAGATGAAATCCTCCGCGCCCGCATGAAAGCGGATCAGCACATAGAGAACGATGCTGATAACAGCGAAAACGCTTCTTACAAAAAAGCGCTTATCTGGTTTGTTTCCTGCGTTGGAATCGCGATGCTGATTGTAATAAGCACCGCCCGCCTCCCCGGCCTTTCCGATTTAGCCTTCCCGGTGATGACGCTTCTTTTTTTAGTCGGCGGAATCGGCGGCGGACTTTTCGCAAAGATGGGAGCCAAAGGAACCGCTCTGAGCTTTTTGCGGGGAAGCCTTAACATTCTTCCCGGTGTTGTCCTCGTTCTTATGTCCTATAGTGTGAAACATATTATCACGGAAGGCAAAATTATGGATACCATTCTGTTCATGGCGTCTGAAATTATCCGCCTGCAGCCGCCCCTTGCGGCCGCCTTCCTCATTTACGCGACAACGCTCATCATGAATTTCTTTATCGGATCGGCAAGCGCGAAAGCGTTTCTTATGATGCCTATCCTCACGCCTCTCGCGGACCTCGTGGGCATTACAAGACAGACTGCCGTGCTTGCTTTTGATTTTGGCGACGGTTTTTCAAATATGATTTTCCCGACGAACGCGCTTCTGCTTATCGCGTTGTCGTTTACCGTTGTCGGATACACCAAGTGGATGCGCTGGACCTGGAAACTTCAGCTGATTATTTTTGGGATAACTTCGGCATTTCTCGCGGCCGCGGCGCTCATCAGATTTGGACCGTTTTAGCGGCAAGCGCAGACAAAAACCGGCAGCCAATTAGACTGCCGGCAGCTGCGCCTTACTTCATATTTTCAGTTTCGATGGAAATAATCTCCTCCACCTTTGGCGTCGAAGGGCCGTCTTTGAATTCAAGCGTTATCCATTCACCTGCAATTTTTTTCGCAAGCTCATGACCGATTACCCTTTCACCCATGCAAAGAACATTTGCGTTGTTGCTTAAAACAGAACGTTCGGCGGAAAAATTATCGTGGCACACCGCCGCGCGTATGCCTTTGAATTTGTTCGCGCTCATGCACATGCCGATTCCGGTTCCGCAGACCAAAATTCCGCGCTTAGTGTATCCGCTTGCGATGATGCTTTCACACGCGCGCTTCGCGATGGAGGGATAGTTCACCGGATCATCCGCGCTGTCACAGCCGACATTTTCAACGTTAATACCTTTTGATTCAAGGAATTTTATCAGCATGACTTTCATCGGGACCGCCGCGTTGTCGCAGCCGATAACTATTGTCCGCATATCACGCCTCTATTTGTTCAAGTATGCCGTCGGCAATCGCGCAGAGAATCAAACAGCATGAAACCGCGCCCGCGTCTAAGACGCCGCGGGAACGCTCGCCGAGCCGGCTTGAGCGGCCGAACTTCGCGGCAAGATCTTTCGTTGAATCGCGGCCGGCTTCGGCAGCCGTTTTCATATCTTTCAAAGCGTCTGAAAAACTCTTTCCGCTCTTGGCCGCTTCCTGAACAGCGTTATTGGCGGGCTCAAGCGTATCGATCAATGTTTTATCCCCAATCCGGGCCTCGACCACATCCTTGAGAGCGCTTAGTCCCGCGTCCAGCATAAGCGCAAAATCGGCAAGATTGATTTCCTCAAAACTCTCTCCGGCTTCCGCCATGCTCATAAATGTTGTTCCGTAAATCGGTCCCATAGATCCGCCGATTTGCGTGAAAAGCAAGTTTCCTAAATCGTTAAGACCGTCCGTAAAACTGATGTCCTTTTCCTGGATTTCCGCGCTGAACATGGTAAAACCTTTGTTCATGTTTGCGCCGTGATCACCGTCGCCTATAAGCCCGTCAACTTCGCTCAAATAATCCTTATTTTGCTGAATCGCGGCAACCATTTTCAGGAGAACCGGTTTTCCGGCGATATTTTTCATGCTGTCCAAATCATATCTCCTTACTTTTGTTTGAGGCCGACACTGTAACACGGCATATCGACGAGTTCTTTAAGTTCATCATCAAGTTTCATAACCGTCAGAGTCGCGCCCATCATTTCCAGAGAAGTAAAAAAATTTCCGGCATAGCCGCGGTGTATTTTAATTCCTTTGGCGGTGATGATTTTCTCGATTTCGTCGTACAGAACATAAACTTCCATTATCGGCGTTGCGCCGAGGCCCGACACAAGCATTACTACTTCGTCGCCGGAAACAAACGGATAATCGGGCAAAACGACATTTACCATGCGTTCCGCCATTTTCGCCGCGGTTTCAAGAGAGCAGACTTCAATCCCAGGCTCGCCGTGGTGGCCGATTCCGACCTCCATGGTTCCGTCCTTGATCTCAAAATTTGGGTGTCCCACGGCAGGAAGCGTACACGGAGTAAGTCCGATGCCCACGCTCCTCGTGTTATCGACAGCTTTTTGGGCAGCGGCAATCACTTCGTCGAGGCTTCCGCCTGCTGCCGCTTTCGCGCCGCCGGCCTTCCACATAAGGATTTCACCGGCGTGACCGCGGCGTTTTTCCCGCTGATCTTTAGGCGCCGAAGCCGCGTCATCATTGGCGATAACGGTTTTAACTTCTATGCCTTCTTTTGCCGCCATCTTTGCCGCCATTTTGACGTTCATGTTATCACCGGAGAAATTCCCGTAAAGACAGGCAACGCCCTTGCCCTGATTACAGGCCCTGAACGCGTCGAGAAAGGCGGCCGCCGATGGAGAAGTACAAATCTCGCCGACAGCAACCGCGTCACAGAGATTTTCGCCGATATACCCAAGGAAGGCGGGTTCATGACCGCTCCCGCCTCCTGTAGTTATTCCAACCTTTCCGGCGGGAATATCCCTGGATTTAATTACCCTTGGATTATTTGTCACACTGACAATATCACTGTGAACTTTGACAAATCCCTTTAACATTTCGTCAACAATGACATCAGGATTATTTAATATACGCTGCATAATGTTCTCCTTATTTATGGTATAAGAGCTATTTTAAGATCGCCGTGTTTTCCGGCCGCATAGTCAAACGCTTTTTCCCATTCTTCAAGTTTAAACGTAGTATTGATCACGCCTTTAGTCTTGAGCTTGCCGGAAGCAATCCCGTCGATGACAAAAGGGAAACAATAGGGGCTTAAGTGGGCGCCGAGGACATCAAGTTCCTTGCGGTCGCCGATGATTGACCAGTCAACATTTGTAGGCGCGCTGAACACGCTGAACTCAACAAACGTACCGAGTTTGCGGATGACCTTGAGACCCTGAATAACGCTTGCGGGATTGCCGGTCGCTTCAATATAAATATCGCAGCCGTATCCGTCCGTCATATTCATAATCTCTTTTTCGATATCTGTTTTGGAAGGATTAAAAACATGGGTCGCGCCGAACTCTTTCGCAAACGCAAGCCGCTTATCATCCATATCAAGGGAAATGAGGGCTTTAGCGTTTTTAAGCGCGGCATAGGTTATCATGCCGAGACCGAGCGTTCCCGCCCCGGAAACAACCACAACATCCTCGCACTGAATATTCGCGCGGTCAACCGCGTGTTTTGAACAGCCGTAAGGTTCGATAAGAAGCGCGCTTTCAAGAGGCATGTCCTTGGGAACCTTGTGTACAACCGCGTTTTTGGAGTAACGGACATATTCCGCCATGCCGCCGTTATACGCGGATTGGAACCCGTGCATCTGGTGGGGCTCGCACATCCAATACCGCCCCGATTTACAAAAACGGCATTCGCCGCACGGCACAATCTGATCCGCCGTAACACGGTCGCCGGCCGCGAAATTCGTAACATTCTTTCCCGTTTCAACAATAATGCCAAGGAATTCATGCCCGGGGATAAAAGGCGGCTTAACCCAACCCGGCTGAACATCATCGCCCCAGAACATCGCCGCGCCGTGCCGGCACTTTAAATCTCCGGCACAGATTCCGCAGCCTTCCGTCTTGATGATAATATCGTCGTCGCCGCATTCCGGGCTTGGATAAGCCGCCTCGAACCGGTAATCAGTTGGGCTGTAAGCTACAAGCGCCTTCATCGTTTTGGGATAATTACTCATACCGGTCTCCTATTTAATCGTATACCCGCCGTCAATCAGCAAATTATGTCCCGTGATCATCGCGGCATTTTTACTGCAAAGGAACGCGATAATAGCCGCGATTTCATCCGGTTCCGCAAAACGTTCCGCGGGGATTTCTTTTTTGAACGCATCGCCTACGGGACCGTCCCAAGCCTTATGGCCGAGTTCTGTCAGAACCACTGTGGGAGAAACGCAATTTACCCTGATGCCGTACTTTCCCCATTCAAGAGCCAGCACCTGTGTCATGGAAATAACACCGCCTTTGCTGGCGCAGTAAGCAACATGCTTGTCGAGGGCGATTACGCCGGCCTGGGAAGCGATGTTCACAATGGAACCCGGCATGTTATGTTCAATAAGATACGCGCCGAAAACCTGCGCCATCATAAAGCTCGCGGTTAGATTTATGTTTATCGTTCTGTTCCAGAAATCTTCGCTTATGGCTTCGGCTTTTTCGAGAGCCGCGATTCCCGCGCTGTTTACCAGTATGTCAATTTTGCCGAAAGCCGCAATTCCGGCATCAATAACACTTTTTCTGTAAGCGGCATCGCATACGTCTCCGCAAACGCCGATGTTTTTTGGACCAAGCTTTTTTGCGGCCGCGTCCGCGTTTGGGTTCAAATCTGCAAGGACAAGATTGACGCCCTTCTTCGCAAAAAATTCCGCGGTCGCATACCCAATGCCCGCGGCTCCGCCGGTGATAATTGCCGTTTTTCCCTCAAGGGAAAAGTCCGCGTCAACGCCGTTATAAGAAATCATAAAACCTCCCGCACCGCTTACATCACGAAAGCGGTTCATCTTCATTATTTGATATCAGTTTTCATCATGGTTGTTTACATCAAGAATTTTATTATAAGATCACAAACATCGGTCCGTCAATAAAAATAATCCGCGGCGGTTGTTTCCGATTGTGAAAGTATGATGGGATAATTGAGCCGGATTCAAAAGCGAAGCATTATTCGCCGATGATTTTTACGAGTACTCTCTTGCGGCGCATTCCGTCGAATTCACCGTAAAAAATTTGTTCCCAGGGACCAAAATGCAGCCGCCCGCAGGTAACAGCCGCCGTCACTTCCCGCCCCATGATCTGACGCTTCATGTGGGCATCGGCGTTATCTTCGCCAATGTTATGACGATAGAAATTGACAGGTTCGTGCGGCGCAAGTTTTTCAAGCCAAACGTCAAAATCGTGATGCAGTCCGTGTTCATCATCATTTATAAAAATACTTGATGTAATATGCATAGCATTTACGAGACAAAGCCCTTCCTGTATGCCGGATTCGGCAAGCAGCTTTTCAACTTCCGGTGTTATGTTGATAAACGCTCTTTTCTTTCCGGTGTTAAACCATAGTTCTTTAGTAAACGATTTCATTCTTTCTCCGGATCAGCCTTTTTCCGCTTATCATGCAGCTTTTCTTTTTTTGCGGCCATCCTGTCTTTTATATCGGCACATCCCACAAAGACGACAACCAGCCCGATGATCACCGCAACTACCGGCAGAAAACCCCGGAGAAACTGGACCACATTCGGCCACCAGCCAAGACCGGCAGGCAGTATCGCAAAAACCGCCGCCGCCAAAAAAAGTATTCCGATAATCAGTGAACTCATTCATCCCTCCGTCAGCTCTAAGGTAATGCTGATTAAATTGACTCTAATCAGTGTTTTCTTAATGGTTTCTCGTTTTCCGTATAATCATGACAATAAACGCGGCGCTAAAGAAAATCGGCGGTAAAACCGGCAAAATGATGGACGCGAATGGAACCGTTCCGACAGAAAAAATAGTATCACCCACAATGCCGAAAAAAACTAAAATGGAATATACCGTATTCACATAAGCCGCAATAGCGCCGATAACGATAAGCATCCACGCAACATCTCTTGTTTTGGACCACAGCATAATAGCAAAAAATGAAGTTAAAGCTCCCGCGGTAAGCTGGCTCGAAATGTAGATTATCTCTCCTGCATCCATGTTGATAGTATCTTTTTTTTCGCCCTAAATAACAAGTAGGTTGAACGCGGCTTTTTTAATTCCCAAACTCATTCAACAAACCGCTTAATTTTATCAATTCTCCGTGGGACAAAGAATCCGGTTTTACGGGCAGAATCAGCGGCAGCGTTTTTTTCGGCGGAATCAAAAAACCATCATTTAAAAAGCGGACAAACATTTTTTCGTAAGCGCCGTCATCATTGCAATATTGATTCGCAAGATAGATTCCTCTGTGCTGCCAGGAAGTATGGGCAAGATTTTGCATCAGCCCGGAATAATCCGATTTTTCCGATTGACGCATGAGCGCAAGAACCGACGCAAGCAGTCCCGAAGAAATCACCGAAGATACCAAGTCCGAAGGAGGAAAGCGGTCCGATACCGTTTTTTTCAATAAAACAATGATGAGGCTGCTCATCCAAGAAAAGGGCAGAACCGGCAGCAGAATATCCAGCGAATCGTACAGAGTTTTCGCATCGTCCAAAAAAGGACGCCAAAGCGCAGTCGTGTGATGATCTGCACTGTGCCCAAAAGCGGGATCGGGAAGAAGATGTTCGGGCGGATATGTAAATTCAACTTTTTTAAAACCTTCCCGCAGCGATTCCGTATCGTTATATATCCGCATAACTCTTTCGGGAAATAACCGGCGAAATGCTTTTTCCAATCTTCCTTCAAAATGATTCGGAAACGGCACAAAAAGCCCGCGTGATGCACTGTTTTTCAATTCCCGCAATTGACGCGGAATTGTATGTCCCAACACAGCCCGCCCGCCGTACTGCCAAAGATCAATCAAACGGCGCCCGTCACCCGTATAAAGCCGATAATCCCTGGCTCTGCGGATCTGAGGAAGCTGCCTTAAAAGCGGAGAAAAAGAACCATCATCGTACATACGAAGAATATTAATCACAATAGATGAAGATGACAAGCGGCGTCCTTGACGCAGGTCCATTAAAACGATTGAATAGAACAATGAAAAAAATTATCGCTTGGCTTAAAAACCGGGCAAAAGTGCTGAAAAATGAAACCTCTGCCCTTTACCTCGCGTTCAAGCGGAAAGACACGCCGCTTCCGGCAAAAATTATTGTGGGAATTGCCGTCTGCTACGCCTTTTCCCCCATCGATTTCATTCCGGATTTCATTCCGGTCCTGGGTTTTTTGGATGATGTTCTGCTTCTGCCGTTTTTGATTACGCTGGCGATAAAACTCATCCCCGGCCCGATTCTTGAGGAATGCCGAAAAGAGGCGGCGTCAATACCGAAGGAAGGAAAACCTAAACGATTAATATACGCGCTTCCGGTAATAATCATCTGGCTTGTCATCATTGGATTGCTTCTTAAAGCATTTTTGTTTTAACCGCGGCTGTTTCAAAACCATGCCTTGTTCTAAATAAAAACCATTTTTTCTATGCGAAAACAGGCAAACCATGATATACTGCCCTTATGAGTGATTGTATTTTCTGTAAAATTATTGCCGGGGAAATTCCCAGCAAAAAGATTTATGAGGATGATGAACTCCTCGCCTTTCATGACGTCAATCCGGCGGCGCCGCTTCATTTTTTGGTGATTCCCAAAAAGCATATTCCCAATATCATGGAACTTGATGAAGCAGACGCGCCCTTGATGGGAAAGCTTCTGTTCAAAGGCCAGGAACTTGCCGCTGAATTAGGCTGTGCCGAAAAAGGCGCCCGCTTTGTAATCAACTGCAAATCCGACGGCGGCCAGACGGTGGACCACATTCACCTGCATGTTTTGGGCGGGCGGCGAATGGCCTGGCCCCCGGGATGAAGGCCGCCGCTACAGGACTTTTATCACAAACCTGCCCCAAAGGCTGATTAACGTACCCAGTACAATCGACATTACCATAATGGGGACAGCGGCTTGTATTCCGTCTTTCGCGGTGAGGATGATGATAGGCAGCGCCATGAGCAGTGTGATCGTCCCGCCTCTGAGCTGCCAGGGTATTCCAAACAGGTTTGTGTTGTATACGACGAACGGCACGACAAGATAAAAAACAAATGCTGATACAATGGAGAATATATCGAGCTTCATCTTGAGCATGGGCAGAATATCAATTGTGCCGAATAGGATTCCGGTGAGCAAGGTGAGCATGATTGTTTTCATGAGATTTTCCTCTGTGTAGTTTTTGTCTGCTGAATGGCAGCCATGTTCTCTGATTGCAAGAGTGTCCGCAAAAAATCTTGTGTCTTTTGAGGGGAACGGTATTGCGGCAGCTTCGCGAAGATGAGCGATTGTGCGTCCATTTCTTCCATCGCCTGAGTATACGCTTCGATTTCCGCTTTCCGCAAAGCTGTGTATTCTAAATGAGCGGGATTTAATCTGCGCTTCTGAACAGCGTATCCTATCCGTTTTTTACAATCGCATTTCGGCGATCCTGCCAGTCCGCAATATTCCCGCAGAAATCCTGCCATCTTCCGCCTGATTCGGGAAAGACGCTGGCGGTACGCTTCCGGGGTGATATTCAAAACCGCGCCGCATATTTTGCTGTCAGCCTTGAACATAATCCCCAGCACATAAATGAGACGGCTTTCGGGATCAAAGCATTGAAGCATCATATTTGTACAGGACATTTTTAATTCTTCCGCCAACAGTTCTTCATCTACGCCGCCTGTTAGATCAGGCGTATTTTTGATAAATCCTGCCTCGATGTCCGCGCCGTAATAGTCAAAACTGAGGGGCGGCATGTCCGCGGACTGAGACTTTTTGTAGTTTAGAAGATGATTTACCGCGATTCGGTAAACCCAGGTTGAAAAGGCGCTCTCTTTTTTGAAAGATGAGAGGCCTGTTATGATGCGGATATAGATTTCCTGTGAAGCGTCTTCGGCGTCATGAGGACTTCCCAGCATCCGCAGAGAAAGGTTGTACACCATATCCTGTATGCCGCAGAGTAATTCTTCCAGGGCTTTTTTATTGCCGCCGACCGCGTTGTCGATTAAAGCAGATTCTTCTTCTGTCTGCATGTTTCCTCCTTTCTATAGTATTAGACAAAAGATGCGCTCAATTGTGACAGAAAAAATGATTAAATTTTTAAAACTATATCCCAAGCAGACCAAAGTTTGGTATTTACCAATGTTTTGCCTGTAAGAAAGATTTAGTGCGCTGCATTACAAAAAATAAATTTTCTCTTGACGATTGTTCAAAATCATGGAATAATACTTTCATGTTACAGAGCAAAGAGCAAAGAGCAAAGAGCAAAGAGCAAAGAGCAAAGAGCAAAGAGCAAAGATATTATGAGTCTGAGTTCAGCTTTGTCAAGTACCTATGCTCAAAAATTTTCATTAAGTGCCTTTTTATATCAGAAAAGGTATGATAATCCTGTCTGTTGTAACAGGCACACCGGTCATTTCTCACTTTTTTATCAAAAATCGATATATTTTCCGTTAGGAAGAATTCCTCTAAACATCGCATATTTTTTCTCACTATTAGTAAATGTTTGTTTTCAGATGCAGCCTTCTTTTTTCTCTCAATTTTTGGCGTTGCCAAAATGAAAACATATTCAGCAACAAGTGTAAGGAGTTTGAAGTGAAGAACAAATTGAGCGTTTTGTGGATTTTTTTAGCAGTTATGGTAATTGGGTTTTTGTTTGCAGGATGCGAAAACCCTGCCGGTGGTGATCGTCCTACGACTATAAATTATACGTTGGGCAGTGATGGGTTTTACCAGTTTTATACCAATGATCCAGATAACTATGGCTATGGCTATTGGGTAGTGGGTCCAAACCCTAACGCAGATCATAATGTATATGAAGTTGAATGCAAAAAGATAAGCGGTTACGGCGGCAATGGTTACGGTATGATATTTGGAGCATCAAATGAAATTACAAATCTATATTACTATGTACTTATAGAAACAAGTGGTTGGTATACAATTAGGAAAACAGTACAGGAAGGAACTAATTTTATATCTGAGTCAGTAATAGTGAATAACACGGCTTTGGGCGGGACATGGAGAGCTGCATCACAGTTGACTACTGGTTACAACAAATTGAACACTATCAAGGTAGTGACAACTGCAACAACCTTTGAGGTTTTTTTTAATAATGTTTCTGTTGGAATCTTTGATGATTATAATGCGTATGGCAACAGAGGCGGATTTTATACATCCATCGGCTCAGCGGCAAATGAAAATTTTCCCAATACGCCCGTTGACACAAGATTTAGGGCGAAATAAAAGAGTAATTGTGTAATCAGTTAGAAATACATCAGCCTCTTGCAAAGCTGCGGCCAAATTTTACAAGAGGCTGTATGATCAAAATCTCATCTTTCTCATCGCTATTTGTTCTTTGTTACTTTAGTATCACCATCAGCAAAGCGATATCTCCTTGGCGGACGCCCTGAATCCGGGCGGCTTGTCCAAGCGTGAGCGGTTTTACTTTGAGCAGTTTTTCTTTTCCTTCCGCGGATAAACCCGTGATGGCCGAATAATCTAAATCGGCCGGGATTTTAAACGATTCCATTTTCGCGGTCCGCGCCGCGGCCCGCTCTTCTTTTTGGATGTACCCGGCATATTTTATATCGAGGTTTGTGCGTTCCAGCCATTCGTAGGGAAGTTCCATCAAAGCGGGGGCAAAATCGACAATATCGTCGGGGCTGACTTGGCTGTCCGCAAGGGCTTTTTCAAGATTCTCCCCGATGTGCGGAACAAGATTGCCTGTAACGTTTGACGGAACCTTTTTGTTCCGTAAGAGTTCCATAATCTCGCTTATATCCTGAGTTTTTTTGAGAAAGCGTTCCCAGCGTCCATCATCAACAAGACCGATTTCGCGGCCCTTGGGAGTGAGGCGGGTATCCGCGGTATCGTGGCGGAGCATGAGGCGGTGTTCGGCGCGGCTTGTGAACATCCGGTAAGGCTCCTTCGCTCCCTGCGTGGTAAGATCATCAATCAGCACGCCGATATAGGCTTCCGAACGGCTGAGGATGAGCGGCGCTTTATTTTGCAGCTTCATCGCGGCGTTAATTCCCGCCATAATGCCCTGGGCGGCGGCTTCTTCATAACCGGAACTGCCGTTCGTTTGCCCTGCCATGAAAAGCCCTTCAACGCGTTTTGATTCAAGCGAGGGGAGCAGGTCGAGAGGATCGATGTAATCGTATTCGACGGCGTAACCGGGCCGGACGATCACCGCTTCTTCAAGACCCGGAATCGTATGAATGAAATCGCGCTGAACATCTTCTGGCAGGGAACTTGACGCGCCGTTAAGATACATCTCATTCGTGTAAAGTCCTTCGGGTTCGATAAAAATATGATGCCGCTCTCGGTCCCGGAAACGGACAACTTTATCTTCTATCGAAGGACAATAGCGCGGACCAACACCAACAATCTTGCCGCCGTACAAAGGGGACCTCCCGATGTTCGCGGCGATAATTTCGTGGGTTTTTTCATTCGTAAAAGTAATCCAGCAAGGAATGGAAGGCCGGTCAAGAACCGTTCTCGGCTCCGTGTTAAAAGTGAAGGGATACGGCGTTTCGCCTTCCTGTTTTTCGGTTTTGGAAAAATCGATGGAATCCCCGGCTATCCGTGCCGGAGTTCCGGTTTTAAGGCGTCCCACCGGGAAGCCTTTTTTGCGGAGATTAGTTCCGAGTCCCAAGGCCGCTTCTTCTCCCAAGCGGCCCTGCAAAGCGTCAAACTCCCCGATGAAGATTTTCCCTTCCATGAAAGTTCCGGTGCTAAGAACAACAATCTTCGCGCCGATTGTATGCCCCCGTTTTGTGGTAACGCCTTCCGCGCGTTTTCCGTCTTTGGAAACAATGATGTCTGTAACAGTATCCATGAGCAGGGTGAGGCCTTTTTGCCGTTCCACGGTCTGCCGCGCTATTGCCTGGTACAAGGCCTTATCAGCCTGGGCTCTTGGGGCTTGTACCGCGGGGCCTCTGGAACGGTTTAAGACGCGGTACTGAATCATGGAAGCGTCAGTGATTTTCCCCATCTCACCGCCGAGGGCGTCAATTTCCCGAACGATATTTCCCTTGGAAAGCCCCCCCATCGCGGGGTTGCATGACAACAGCCCCATACGGTCCGGGTTCTGAGTAATGAGCGCGGCGGAAAACCCTAAGCGCGCAACAGCCAAGCCCGCTTCAATACCCGCGTGGCCTCCGCCTACAACGATACAATCGAAATCCATATCATTAAAGTATCTGTAAAACTTCGCTTTTGCAAGTACACGCGGCAATAACTGATGCAGAGGAATTTATGGCTATATTTACCACTCTTTCGGCTTGCCGTCAGGAGGAGTAATGATGAATGTTTCCCCGGATGGTTGAATCACATAAAAGCCATTTTTCAAAATAGCGTCCCGCACATTATCTTTTATTACCATTCCCGCAACGGCTCCAAAATATTTACGGTTATCACTATGTAAATCCGCGTGAAGCCGTAGTTTTCCCATGCGTTTAACGTGGTCTTTAACATCGCTTATGTTCGGCTTGGATTTGACCTCGACAATCATTACTTTGTCGCCATTTTCCAAGGTAACATCAACCTCGGCGAGTATATTATTTTTTTCATCTTTTATTTCAGCCTCGGGATACGCTTTGGTAAACACAAAACCTAAATCACGGAACTTGTGCACCAAATTAGGCAAAACCATGTATTCGACCATTTCACCAAATCTGCCGCCAAGTTTCCCAATCTCCCGGCTGGTTTCCTTCATTTGCCGGTCAGTTTCTTTTTGACTCTCGAAAACTTCTTTGACAATGCGGTCAGTTTCCTTTTGCCGTTCGGAAACTTCTTTGAGAATTTGTCTAATTTCCTCGAAACTCACATTCTGTTGTTTGACAATTTCCTTTATTTCAGCCATGTCTTTCTCCTGCCATGTTTATTATACCACTTATTATGGCATCAAAACAGTTTTTGCTTTGGGTTTTTACGATATTTTTGTATAACCGCAAAAAACGGCACTTAAGATGAATTACACAGAGGAATAGAAAAAGAACATTTACACAGAGGAGCGAAAACCGCTCCTCTGTGTAAACTATGCTGCACATATAGTGCACCCTACGCCATAACCACACCA
>DBDH01000071.1:28484-32488 GCA_002293455.1 Treponema sp. UBA937 | reverse complement strand
TTTGAACGGTGCAAGGATTTTCAGCAACGAGTTCAGTAAGCATGTTCTAAACGGTAAATTACCGGTATTAACAGAAAAAACAACAGAATGCGATGACTGCGCCAGGGATAGAAGCGGATAGACTATCCGTCCGCGAAAAGTATATGTCATTACAAATGACTATATTTTTTGCGGACGGAGGCGCCCAATAATGTCTGATGTATTGTTACTTTGCCGGTGTCAGCGTATATCCCCCTTCACTGCCAGCCGTGATAAACGCAATCGCGGGATACCGCAGATGCAGTCCGGCTATGGGAACGGTATTATTTGCGGCATAAGCAAAAACCTTTTTGCGGATTTCCGCCGCGGCAAGAGGATTAGTGTCGTAGGTTACAGACTGATCAGGAACCGGAATCTGAATGTCCTCAACATGAACGAGATCTCCCCAGATAAGAAGCTCCTTTCCCTCGGAACTGACCATGAACATAGTGTGTCCCGGCGTGTGGCCGAATGCCGCGATTGCTTTAATCCCTGGAAGCAAATCCGGTATTTGGGTTCCGATTTCTCCGGGGCGGAAAGTCTCTACATTGTTTCCGTAAGGGGTTAATGCCGCCGCTCCATTGGAATTAAGCCAAAAATCTTTTTCCTGGACCGATACATAGACTTTTGCGTTCGGAAACAGGGCCTTTCCATCTTTTTGTAAACCATTTATGTGATCGCCGTGCGAATGGGTAATCAGCACCGCGTCAATTTGTCCGGGACTGACTCCCAGAGATGTGAGATTGGCAAAAAGCGTGGTCCCGAACCCGGTATCCACGAGAATGATGTGACTCGGTGTTTTCACAAGAACAGTGTTTGTCTCCGATGCGTATGTCCCACTGGGCAAATATTTTTGCACCATAGCAGGATTGGGATTACGCAAAACGGAACTCCGCCCCTGCCCGCGGTTTTCCACCATTGTGCTCACTTCGATATTTCCAACTTTATACGTAAAAATGTTGGGTTCCGCCGAAAATACATGTACCGCCGCCATACTGAATAGCACTCCTAAAAAAATATTTGTTTTCATGATTCCTCCTAAAGAGATTTTTCACAATTTCAATTTGGGAACAATTCATTATACACCCTTTTTCAGGAAAGGAAGAGAAAAAATGGAATTATTTTTTTACACAGAGGAGGATTTTTCCAAGAGCCGGATTTCTTCCTGCGTTAGCGGACGAGTTTTTCCTTCCTCTAAATCGCCTATTTCAACGGGACCAATTCTGATCCGCTGGAGTTTTTCGGGATGCAGATGAAAATGGGAAAAAACCCTTCTGATCTCGCGGTTTTTTCCTTCGATCAACGTTACTTTGATGGATTTTTCTCCCATGCGTTCAATCTTTTTTGCCTTGTAAATAATTCCTTCAATTTCCACGCCCGCAAGAAAGGCTTCGATCACGTTATCATAAATGTGAACGGTGGAAACGACCAAGTATTCCTTTTCGATTTCAGCCCTCGGATGGCCGATCTTTTCCGCAAACTTTCCGTCGTTGGTAAAGATGATCAATCCCGACGAGCGGTAATCCAGACGGCCGACATTGTAGAGCCGTTCTCCTAAAGCCGGTAAGAGGTCTTTCGCGAGGGCGCGGCCCTGGGGATCAGAGGAACTGCATATATACAGGGGCGGTTTATGCAATATCAAATAGTGAAGCCGCGTTTCGGGGCGGATTTCCCTGCCGTCCAAAACGACATGATCACCGGGGTTTACCTTTGTTCCAAGTACAGTAACGGTTTTTCCGTTTACTGTTACTCTGCCCGCAAGAATCAACGCTTCCGAAGCCCGGCGGGAAGCCGCTCCGCATTTTGCCAAATAAACTTGCAGACGGATGAGAGAACCCTCATTTTGAAGTTTTTCCTCATCGCCGGTTTGATAATCTTGATTCAAATTTTATGATTCTCCATTGCAAAAAGTATCTTTGTTTTCCTGTCGGCAATCTATTATGGCATCAATATACACATGATTCCCATCAACAATATAGAGTGCTTTATAACGTCCTGCAAATATACACTTCCTGTATGTTTCTATTGAAATCCCTGGTACATCTAATTCATCAGCAAATGGAAATTGAAAGGGATTATCAGCAAGTATTTCAGCAACTTTTTTAAAATCCTTAATCAAACCACGAGCAGCATTTACGCTTATTCTTGCCAGAAAATCAGTATGGGAAAGCAGCATTTTATCAGCACAGTGTGCAAGAATGACGTTATACTTCTGTTGCGCCATGTTCAATATTTGCTGCTATACGTTCCATGTCATCTGCGACATTCTTGGCGGTTCTTCCCCGATATCCGGCTAAGCGGTCATTTTTCGCATCATTCAATTCTTGAATTGCATGAGTTCTTGGATTCAGCGTTAATGATAAAGGAATTGCCTGCTCCCGTACAATTTGATGAAATAACATACTAACAACGACAGTCATATTTAAACCAAACTGTTCTAAAATATTTTCAGTCTGTTCTTTTAGCTGAGAATCCAATCTGATACTAATACTCGCATTTTTCATTATCTAAAGCCTCTTGCACATATTATTGTGTATATACATTGTACATCTTTGCATATACGATGTCAAACAAAAATGCGGAAAAACAGTCGAAAAATAGAGAAGATTTATTCTTCTCCGTTAAGCTCAAAGCGGTCAAGCTCGTTTTCGTTGAGCTTCGGCAGATCGGAAATACTTTCAAGCCGGAAAAATTTGAGGAATTCTTTTGTGGTGCCGAACTGAACGGGCTTTCCGGGAATATCTTTTTTTCCGGTTTCGCGGATAAGGTTTCTTTCAACTAAAAGCCGGATCATGTTGTCGGCGGAAACTCCGCGGATTGCTTCGATTTCGCCCCGCGTGATGGGCTGGGAATAAGCAATAATCGACAATGTTTCAAGGGCCGCGCGCGAAAGTTTTGATTCGTTTTTTTTGCCGTAACGTTCTTTGAGAGCATCCCAGTACTCTTTTTTGGGCGAAATCATGATGCCGCCGCCGATTCTGGACAGTTCGATTCCCGAATCTTCCCGGGCATATTTCTGTTCGAGCGCTTCCAAAGCCGCTTCAACAATATCTTTCGATAATCCTGAAATCCGGGCCAGGGCGTTTATATCAAGAGGATCGGCTTCCAAAAAAAGGATAGCTTCAATCAGTGCTGTCTCTTTCTCCAATCGAAACTCCATTACTTGCCGCCTTTTCAAAGGGCCTGATTAATATATCTCCGAACATCCGATTTTGATAAATCGAAACCATCCGGAATTTTACCGCTTCCAAAACCGCTAAAAACGCGCAGACAATATCGAGCACCGAACCTTTTTGCGTTACAAGTTCGGTAAAATTGCATTCGCCGTTTTTCTCCAAGAGTTCATTCATAAAGGTAAGTTTTTCGTTTACCGAAACTTCTTCATATAAATCGATGATGCGTTCGCCGCTCAAGTTCGTCATGAGGCTGGAAAAGGTTTTAAGCAGATCCCAAATATCGACCTTTTCCCACAGTTCTTCTTCAACAAAAGGCAGAGCCCGCTGGAGTTTTTTCCGCTCAATTACCCATTCGGCCTCTTTTTCCTTTTCTTCCATTAAGACCGACAGCTTTTTAAACTTTTGATATTCGATGAGCTTGTCCACGAGTTCCTGCCGGGGATCTTCAATATCATCATCGATGTTGACTTCCACGGGAAGAAGCATCCGGGACTTGATATACAAAAGCGTTGCCGCAAGGGCATGAAATTCCGTCAAATCTTCAAGATCGAGCTCCGTGGCAAACTTGAGATATTCCATGTATTGTTCGGTAATTTGCGCCACAGGAATATCATACATATTTACTTCATTCTTTTTGATAAGAAAAAGCAAAAGATCGAGCGGGCCTTCAAATTCCTTTAACCTAAAACTGCGTGAACCGGTATTGTTTGCTGCATCCATTGGAAAAGACTATATCAGAAAAAAATGATAAGGAAAAGATATAAAGAATACACAACTGGTACTTTATGGAAACACTGATTTATTCAATCG
>DBDH01000071.1:26473-28428 GCA_002293455.1 Treponema sp. UBA937 | reverse complement strand
TGATTAGAGTCAATTTAATCAGCATTACCTTATCCATCAAAGAGTCAAACAATTTCAGGTAATTTCAAAAAGAATTTATCAATGATTTTGTTCATTTTCTCTCACGCCCCGTGACAGTGCTTGTACTTCTTCCCGCTGCCGCAGGGGCAGGGATCGTTTCTGCCGACTTTGGGCTGGGTTCTGACAACGGTGACGGACTGCGGTTCCGAACCTCTTGCGGATGCGCTTCGCTGGGGCTGGACTCCGCCGGTGCTTCCGCTTGAAAAAGCGTTCATGCTGCCGTGGTTTGCCGACATCGATGTCATCGTGCGGCTTGTCCGGGCTTCCCGGTTTTCATTTTGGGTGATTCTGATGCGGTGTATACGGGAAGCGATTTCTTCGCGGATTTGGTCGATCATCGTGTCAAAAATCTGGAAGCCTTCGATTTTGTATTCCGTCAGGGGATTTTTTTGTCCGTAGCTCCTCAGATACACGGCTTCCCGAAGGGCTTCCATGCCTTCAAGGTGATCGAGCCATTTTTTGTCGATGGACTGAATATACTGGAATCTGATAAAACGATTGAGGTTTTCCTCTCCGGCAAGATTTTTCTTTTCATCAAGTTCCTTTTTTAGGTTATCCGCAAGAACCGCGGCAGCATGTTCAAGATTCTGGTTTTCACTGCTTTCCAAATCCATATCAAGCTGATACGCAAACGTGTTCATCATGTATTCCGCAAATTCAGATTGCGCTTTGATTGCGTCTTTTCGGGAAGATGATTTATAATCATTCAACGCCGACTGAATCATTTCCCCGGTGGTATTGTTGATGCGTTCCGTCAGATGCTCATCCTTGAGAATGGCATCCCGCTGTTCGTAGATAAACTTCCGCTGCTGATTAAGAACATCATCGTATTCCAAAAGATGTTTGCGGATTTCAAAGTTCCGCTCTTCAACTTTTTTCTGGGCTTTTTCGATGTTCTTGCTGAGCCAAGGATGATAAATGGGTTCGCCGGGTTCCATGCCGATATTCGACATAAAGCCCTTGATCCTTGCTCCGCCGAAAAGCCGCATAAGATCATCATCCATAGAAATATAGAATTTGCTCTTTCCGGGATCGCCCTGACGGCCTGAGCGTCCGCGAAGCTGGTTGTCGATGCGGCGGCTTTCGTGGCGTTCGGTTCCGATAACATAGAGTCCGCCGAGGGATTTTACTTCTTCATAATCGGCCCGCCATTTTTTGTATTCATCGCGCAGGACTTCCGCGTATTTTTCGGGACTTGCATCGGTTCCGGCTTTTCTCCTCGCGCGGTGTTCTGGGTTTCCTCCCAGTTTGATGTCCGTTCCGCGGCCCGCCATGTTGGTTGCTATCGTCACGGAACCTTTGGCTCCGGCTTCCGCGATGATTCCCGCTTCCCTCGCGTGGTTCTTCGCGTTGAGCACTTCGTGCCTGACGCCGCGTTTCGTTAAATAGGCTGAAACTTTTTCGGACTTTTCGATTGATACCGTTCCGACAAGAACGGGCTGTCCGCGCTTGAAAGCGTCAGAGATTTCATCGCCGAGGGCTTTTATCTTTTCATCTTCGTTAAGATAGACGACATCGTCTTCATCGATACGCGCTACCGGCCGGTTTGTAGGAATGACCACTACATCGAGGTTATAAATCTTGCTGAATTCTACGGCTTCGGTATCGGCGGTTCCGGTCATGCCGGAAATTTTTTCGTAGAGGCGGAAGAAGTTCTGAAAAGTGATGGTTGCCAAAGTCCGGTTGCGCTGGGCTATTCTGATGCGTTCCTTTGCTTCAATGGCTTGGTGCAGTCCGTCGGAATAGCGGCGTCCGTGAAGAATACGGCCGGTAAACTCATCTACGATCTGGACAAGACCGTCCTGAACTACGTAATCAACATCAGGATGGAAGAGTTTATGAGCGCGCAGGGCCTGGGTAAAATAATGGATGTATTCAAAGTTTTCTTCATCTAC
>DBDH01000071.1:24534-26459 GCA_002293455.1 Treponema sp. UBA937 | reverse complement strand
GCGTTCGTGAAAGAAATGTTTTTATTTTTTTCGTTGATTTTATAATCGCCGATCACTTCTTCGCCGCGGATTTCATCAGGATAATCGCCGTTGTCTTTTTTCTTTACTTCCGTAAGCGTTCCAAGGAGCTTATCCACTTCGGCAAATTTATAGGTATCATCCTCGGCGGCGCCGGAAATGATGAGGGGAGTCCTCGCTTCATCAATCAAAATGGAGTCGATTTCATCAACGATACAAAAATTGTGGCTCCGCTGGACGCGGCTTTCAATGTCGCCCTTCATGTTGTCGCGAAGGTAATCAAAGCCGAATTCGTTATTGGTTCCATACGTTATGTCGCAGGCATAATTCAGCTTGCGGCGTTCGGTGTCCATTTCGGAAAGGATGACGCCGACTGAAACATCGAGCATATCGAAAACCGGCTTCATCCATTCGCTGTCGCGTTCCGCAAGATAATCGTTGACGGTTACCACATGAACGCCTTTGCCGGAAATCGCGTTCAAATAGGCGGACGCAACACTCATGAGGGTTTTTCCTTCACCGGTTTTCATTTCTACAATCTTTCCCTGATGAAGGACTATCGATCCTAAAACCTGAACGTCGTATGGACGCTCTCCCAATTTACGCCTGGCGGCTTCCCGCGCAAGGGCAAAAGCTTCCGGCAGAAGCTCATCGAGGGATTCGCCGTTTTTATAACGTTCCCGAAATTTCGCGGTCATTTTGGGGAATTCCTCATCGGGCAAAGAGGAAGCCCAGGAATCTTTTTCGTTTACAGCCCGTAAAATCGGCTGGAGAGCCTTTAAATCCCGTTCATGCTGGGAGCCGAATAGTGCTTTGATAATTTTGTCAAACATAACAGTATAAAGATACCGTTTAGAAGCCTTGTTGACAAGCGGTTAATTGAAAGCTGATGTATTTTTGCTTGATATTCTTTTGTACTGCATAATTGACATTTTTATTCTGTGTTTTATAATCATGTTATGGATACTTTTGCGGATAGATTAAGCAGTATCAAAGAATCAATTCTCAAATATATACCGGCGAAGTATATCTATTTGTTTGGTTCTTATGCTTATGGAAGCCCAACCGAGAAAAGCGATATCGATATTTACATTGTAGCTCCTGACGGAATAGATAATTTTTCTGAAATTTATACAAACATAATTGGTGATTTAGGTGATAAAAAAATTTTCTTTATCGATTTGCTCTTATCCGGGGAGAGTAATTTTAATACACGAAAAACGAAGAATCGATTTGAAAAAACCATCTTTCAGAAAGGTAAAATAATCTATGCACAGTGAAGATGTTGCGGAATGGATAAAATTGGCAGATGACGATTTTGATTCCGCACTCATATTGAATCAGGCTTCCCGTAAACACTGTGAAATTATCTGTTATCACTGTGCTCAATCGGCAGAAAAATACTTAAAAGGGTATTTGGAATATATTAATATTGTTCCGGAAAAAACGCATAATTTAACCTATCTTAACAGAATTTGTTCTGATAAAGATGATCGTTTTGATAATATCAAGACCGAATGTGACTTTTTAAACAGATTTGCCAATGATATACGTTACCCGCATAGGTATGAAACAACTGAAAACGATGTAGATTTTAGTATCAATGCTGTGAAAAAAATGAGAAACTTTGAACTAATAAGTGATTTGAAAACTTTTGTTAAAAAGTAAAGAATCAACAACTCTGCCGCAGAACCCTCGCACGCGAAAGCGTGCAGAGGGTATTAAACCCTCAACACGAATAAACCTCCCTTTACAAAGCCAATTGACAAGCGGTTAAAACGAAGACTAATACATTTTTAATGGTTCATAGGAAATATTAGATAATAATAACTTCATATTTTCCATAACGCGAGTAACTTAAAAGCGAACGATATGTTATAATAAGTAGAGGAAATTGCAAAACTTCA
>DBDH01000071.1:0-24498 GCA_002293455.1 Treponema sp. UBA937 | reverse complement strand
CCGAGTTTTGCAACAAGCTCAGTATATTGGACTTTTGGAGAAAAAAATGAAAAGAGCAATTCTGATGAAAGTTGTTGGATGCTTTTTATGCTGTTTTTTGTTGACCATGACGGCATGTGTTTCAACTGAAAATACTTCAATGAGTAACATATCGATGCTTGAAGGGTCTTGGGAAAATAATCTTTTTAAACTTATTATAAAGGAACATTATTACATAAGTTTGAATGATAATGCTTTTTATGGAAGAGGAATAATAACCTATGATGGGTCGTTTTTTACAATGGCTTCAACTCATGCATGGCGGAACAATAATTGGGTAGAGTTCACAGAAGCAATAAATGGAAAATGTTCTGTCGATGGAAATGTATTGATTATATCGGATATAGCGGGACGGTACAGCATGTTTAATGGAACATGGAACAAAATCGAAGATATCAATCTTGATGATATCAATAATCCGCCTGAAATCCGTGTTGAAAACGTGAATATATAAAATTCATATTTCTCTTAATTATAAGAAATATTACTCTTTCTTGTTGCAATATTTTTGGTTTCATATAGTATTAATAGTATAGTTGTTTTTCATTTAAAAAAAATAGGAGTATATTTTGATTAGTGTAATTGTAGTACCAGAGACCGAAGAATTTGAATTTACTATTTCGCGTGATAATGAAGTTTGCATAAATGAGCATCTTGGCAATCCAAGACTTAAAGAAAGAAATACTCGGTATTTGATTCCTTTTTGGTTAAGAGAATGTTATGCGGATAGAATTTATCATATTGTGGATTATGATTTTGATCCAGAAAAGCGGTATATCAAACTGGGCAACAGTTTTATACTGCCGGAAAAGTGGACGGCGATTTGTCAGCCGCGGCGTTTTGAATATCATGAATTAAAAGAATTTGAAATGACAGAAATCTGCCCGGGACTATTGGTTAAAAAAAACCAACAGATCAAATTACAAATAAAAATACGGTGATAAGAGAGGCAATTGCAAAACTTCAGTCTTTGCAATTGCAACCGCTAAAAAATGCATGTTTCGCAGCCTTTAGGCGAGAAAATGNNTTGGGCAAAACTAACCGAGTTTTGCAACAAGCTCAAGAGACAAGAATACAAAATATAGGAGTAAATAATGATTAGTGTAATTGTGGTGCCGGAAACCGCGGAGTTTGAATTTATTGTTTCACATGATAATTTAGTGCAGATAAATGAACATCTTGGCAATCCAAAACTTGAGGAAAGGAATACACGGTATATAATTCCTTTTTGGTTAAAAGAATGTTATGCGGATAGAATTTTTCACATTTTGACGTATAAGTTTGATGAAAAAGTACATTATATCAAGCTGGGCAACAGCTTTGTTCTGCCGAAGAAATGGACAGAGATTTGTCAGCCGCGGCGTTTTGAATATCATGAATTATCAGAATTTGAAATGACGGAAATCTGCCCGGGATTGTTAACCACCATAAATCAATAGATAAAAAAACAGTTTCATTTCTCGTCTCCTCTGTTGACAATTCATTGTGGAGAGATCTAGTGTATTTCTACTGTGTATAACAAATCCTTGAAAAAAATATCTTGGAGTTCTCATTGTGAAAAAGCCTTTGAAGGGGTGTTTTATCAATCGACGATGAAAGACCGGACCGTGATAGTTGTCAGCGGAAGTGACGGCGGCATTGCGTATGCGAAAAAAACGGCGGAAGTTCTGGCTGGTAAAGGCATTCCCTCTCTCGCGCTGGCTTATTGGGGAACGAAAAACACGCCGGAAACGCTTTCGTTGATTCCCGTAGAGACTGTCCAGTCGGCTGCGGAGTGGCTCATGGAACAAGGATACTCCAGTGTCGGAATATACGGCTTTTCAAAAGGCGCGGAATATGCGCTGACATCCGCGAGCTTGCAGCCGGGCAAGAAAAGCGGCTCTTGAAATAACTATCCAATGGATAATAAATTGTTGGATATGAGAAACGCAGAATTAAAGCAAGGAGATAAAAAAATTGGACTTTTTTCTTGAAGAATTGACGATGAACGCGTGGCCTTCGCTCCAGACTATTCTGCTAGACGGCTGGATTATCAGAATGGCTGACGGTTACACAAAAAGGGCAAATTCCATAAATCCCATATACTCTTTTGAAAAAAATCTGGATGAAAAAATGAGGTATTGTGAAACAATTTTCAGAAAGAATTCCTTGCCGGTTATTTATAAAATTGTTGATTGTGAAGAACAAAAAATTATAGATCAAAAATTGGAAAGAGCGGGCTATGAAAAAATTGATGCAACATCGGTGCAAGTATGTAAGAACATACAAGAAGTACATTCATACAAAGAAGCATTAGTCATTGATAAAAAATTTACGGAAAATTGGATACATTGTTTTTATCAATGCAGCAATATCAAAGATAAAAAAACAATGGAAAACATAGAAAATATGTTAAGAAACATACGGCATGATATAGTAAGCGTTTACAAAACGGAAAATGGAATGTTTGCCGGATGCGGATACGGTGTAATAGAAAAAGGCTTTGTAGGACTTTTTGACATTATCGTAAAAGAAGAATACAGAAAAAAAGGGTATGGAACGGACATTGTAAAAACAATATTGTCAGAGGCAAAAGAACATGGTGCAAAAAACGCGTATTTAGCAGTGGTAAATGACAACATTGCGGCAAAAAGCATATATGAAAAGATAGGGTTCAAGGAAACATACACATATTGGTATAGAATAAAAATATAGTGCGGGAAACGCAGACTGCTATGCCATGTCCGTTGACAATCCGAAAACGAATGACTAATGTTGTTTGTATAAGGAAAATATGCAGAATTACGCAGGAGGCAGGCTATGATAAATTTTACGGAAATTTTAAAGTCAAATCCCAACGGTGTTTTTGCGACACAAGACGGAAACAAAGTTAAAACGAGGGTATTTCAATACCTGTTTGCGGACGGAAACAAAGTCTATTTTTGTACAAACAGTGAAAAATCGGTTTACAAACAGTTAAAAGCGAATCCGAATGTTTCATTTTGTACGTATCCGCAAGATTTCGCGCCGGTTTTATCATTAAACGGTAAAGTTATTTTTGTGGAAGATATTGAACTGAAAAAACGCGCGCTTGATGAAAATCCGCCGATAAAAGGGATTTATCAAACTCCGGATAATCCTATTTTCAAAATCTTCTATATTGATATCGAAGAAGTGGAAACATTCAGTTTCACGGAAGGGCCAAAAACGTATACTATATAAAAGCAAAGAACCATAAGCATTGGAGAACATTGTATGAACAGGCTTAACAATAGCATTGAATCGCTTGTAGAAAGTTATAAAGAACATGGCGTGGTAAATCATTCCGGAGCCGTTAATCTTCCCAGCAGGGAAAGCGTGATGGCCATTCTTGCCGATCTCGATGAAATTCTTTTCCCCGGATTTCGGGAAGAAGAAGATCTGAATCATGACAACCTGAAAATGTTTACCGCCGAAAGGGTGAACAGGCTTGCGCGAAAACTTATTCTTGAGGTGGAGAAGAGCGTCAGTTTTTCTACCCGGAACGGATCGTTTTCCTGCGGGCACGGAGGCTGCCACGCCGTAGCACGGCTCATCGTGGACGATTTTTTTGAAACCCTTCCGGAAATCCGGCGCGTTCTTCTTACCGATGTGGAAGCCGCCTGCCGCGGCGATCCTGCCGCAAGGAGCATTGAAGAAGTGATCGTCTCCTATCCGGGACTGGACGCGATTACCGTTCACCGCGTGGCAAACTTTTTCTGGAACCGCGGCGTTCCCCTCATCCCCCGCATGATGAGTGAAATTGTTCACGGCAGAACCGGCATCGATATTCATCCCGGGGCGGCCATCGGCGAATCTTTCTTTATAGACCACGGCACCGGTGTGGTAATTGGCGGGACCGCCATAATTGGAAAAAATGTCAAGATTTATCAGGGCGTAACGCTCGGAGCTTTATCGGTTAAGAAAGATGAGGCCGATAAGAAACGGCACCCGACTATCGAAGACGATGTGTGCATTTATTCGGGGGCAACCATTCTTGGCGGAGAAACTGTTATCGGCCGGGGATGCGTCATAGGCGGTAATGTGTGGATTACGGAATCGGTCCCGCCTGAAACGATGGTTTTTCTCAAGAGTCCCGAACAGGGGATTAAATCCAAAAGCAGATAACCTGTTATAGAGCCCGTATTAGTTTCTTTGCCTGTTGACGCTCTCTCATTCTCAATTTATGATCATGTCATGATACAAAAAAGAAGCGCTGTTTTTATGGCGGTATTCCTCGCGGCGGGAATATTCGTGTTTGCGGATGAGCCGCCGCGGATTATTACGGCGGTATCAATCAGCCTTAGGGGGGAACCGAAATACGCAGACGGTTTTACCCATTTTGAATACGCCAATCCCGATGCGCCCAAGGGCGGCAGCATCACGCGGCACACGATTGGAACCTACGATAGTTTTCACCGTTACGCGCTCCGGGGAGATTCTCTTGAGGGGCCGCCCACAGATTTTTACGATACGCTTCTTATTCCTTCCTGGGATGAAATAGAAAGTTACTATCCGCTGATTGCGGAAAAAATTGAATACGCCGAAGATTTTTCGTTTATTATCTTTCATGTCAATCCGAACGCAAAAGCGCAGGACGGCGTTCCCATCACATCGGAGGATGTGGTTTTTTCTTTTAATACGTTTTACGAAAAGGGCGTTCCGCAGTTCAAGCGCTATTATGAAGGCGTTACGCCGACAGCCCTGGACCGGCTCCGTGTCCGCTTTGATTTACCAAGGCCGGATGATAAAGAACTTATGATGGCAATTTGCGGAATCAATATACTGCCGAAACATTTTTGGGAAAGCCGGGATTTTTCCGAACCGCTTTCGACGCCGCCTTTAGGAACCGGTCCTTACCGCGTAAAAGATTACAAAATGGGGCAGTACGTTACATACGAACGCGTTCCCGATTACTGGGCCTCCGATATTCCCAGCAGAAAAGGCACTTTCAATTTTGATACGATACGCTACGATTTTTACCGTGACAGTACCGTTGCTATGGAAGCGTTTAAAGCCGGAGAATATAACATCCGTTTTGAAAACTCGGCAATGAACTGGGCGACGCAGTACAATGACGCAGGTTCAAAAAATAATCAGCGGAAAATTATTACTGAAGAAATTCCGCATCAGATTCCTCAGGTAATGCAGGCGTTCATTTTCAATACGGAACGGCCGCCTTTTAATAACCGGCTTGTAAGGCAGGCGCTCAATTATGTTTTCGATTTTGAATGGATGAACAAATATATCTTTTACAGCGCTTATACCCGGACGAGAAGTTATTTTCAGAATACGGAATACGAAGCAAGAGGCTTGCCTTCCGATCGTGAACTTGAAGTCCTGGAACCTATCCGGAGCGGCATTGCGCCGGAAGTGTTTACGCGGGAATATAATTCCCCGGTTACCGACGGCACGGGAAATATCCGGCCGCAGATGAGGGAAGCCGTCAAACTTTTTCAGGAAGCGGGATGGGAACTCAAAAACGGCGACATGATTAATACCGCTACGGGAGAACAGATGCGTTTTGAAATGCTTATTTACAGCCCAGCCGATGAAAAAACCACCGTTCCTTTTCAGAGAAATCTTGCGCGCTACGGAATAGAAATGAATATCCGCCTTGTTGATCCAAGCCAATATATCAATCGGATTAGAATCAGAGATTTTGATATAACACCTTTTGCCTATCTGGCAAATCCTTATCCCAGTTCCAGTTTACAAATTGTCTGGCATTCGGCTTTTATTGATTCGACCTGGAATCTTGCGGGCGTCAGGGATAGCGCTGTTGATTATCTTGTTGAAGAGATTGTATCAAGCCAGGATGATGAAGAAAAACTGCTCGCCTTGGGCCGGGCTATGGATAGGGTGCTTACCTGGAACTTCTATGTTATTCCTCATTGGTATCCAAATATGACAAGAGTCGCTTATGTCGATAAATTTGAAAGACCCGCGGTACTGCCCAAGTACGATACTGAGGCCGGTCTTTGGACATGGTGGGTAAAACAATGATTTCATATATTCTTCGCCGCTTGTTATTAATCATTCCGACGCTTTGGGCAATCATTACCGTTAACTTTATTGTTGTGCAGATCGCGCCGGGGGGCCCCGTTGATCAGATGATCGCGGAAATGCAAGGGTTCGGCGGAGCGAACATGGACAGGATTAGCGGTTCGGCTTCGGACATGGGAATCGGCGTACAGAGTACGGCGCAAAGCGGAAATCAAAACCAATACCGCGGAAGCCAGGGTCTTGATCCTGAAGTGATCGCGGAGATTGAAAAACAATTTGGTTTCGATAAGCCGCTTTTAATCCGCTACGGAGAAATGCTCAAGAATTATATTACATTCGATTTAGGGAACAGCCTGTTTAAAGGGAACTCCGTACTGGGGCTTATCAAGGAACGGCTTCCCGTATCAATTTCGTTGGGTATATGGACGACGCTGATTATCTACCTTGTGTCAATTCCGCTTGGTGTCCGCAAAGCCGTGAAAAACGGTACACGTTTTGATTTTTGGACAAGTACCGCCGTGGTAATCGGAAACGCCATCCCCTCATTTTTATTCGCCATCCTCCTTGTGGTGCTTTTCGCGGGAGGAAGTTTCTTTAAAATATTTCCCTTGCGGGGATTGGTTTCGGTAAACTTTGCGGAACTTAGCTTCGGCGGAAAGATTCTCGATTACCTTAAACACATGGCGCTGCCGGTCATTGCTATGGTAACAGGCGGCTTTGCGACCCTCACCATGCTGACAAAAAATTCTTTCCTGGATGAAATCCACAAACAGTATATCCTGACCGCCCGCGCTAAAGGGCTTTCCGAAAAGAAAATTCTTTTTAAGCATGTATTCAGAAACGCCATGCTTATTGTTATTTCAGGATTTCCCGCCGCTTTAATCGCGATGCTTTTTACCAGTTCCCTGTTAATCGAAGTGATTTTTTCTCTGGAAGGAATCGGGCTCTTGTCTTATGAAGCCGCCATGCAGAGGGATTATCCGGTGATCTTCGGAACGCTGTATCTTTTTACGCTTCTATCGCTCGTACTATCCCTTGTTACAGATATTGTATATACCATAGTAGATCCCAGAATTGATTTTGAGGCCCGACAATGAAACAAACAAGTTTAATGAAAAAACGCATGTACAGGTTTAGAAAAAATAAAAGAGCATGGATATGCCTTTGGATATTTGGGATTCTTTTTCTGATAAGCCTTGGAGCGGAATTCATCGCAAACGACAAACCTATTTTGGTTCGCTACAAGGGAGCGTTCTTTTTCCCGCAGATAAAAAATTATTCGGAACTCATCTTCGGCGGTGAATTTGATATTGACGCGGATTACCGCGATCCTTACATCATCAGCAAAATTGAAGATGAGGGCTGGATGATCCGCGCTCCCATCCGTTACAGTTATGACACGATCAATTACAATACGCCCGGTCCTGTTCCGTCGCGTCCTACAACTGACAATTGGCTCGGTACCGACGACCGCGGAAGGGATGTGCTCGCGCGCATTATCTACGGTTTCAGGATCAGCATTCTGTTCGGCCTTACGCTGACGTTTTTTTCTTCGATCATCGGAATCGCGGCCGGAGCTTTTCAGGGGTATTTCGGCGGATTACGGGACATCATGTTTCAGCGTTTTATCGAAGTGTGGTCGGGAATGCCGACGCTCTTTCTGCTTATTATTTTATCGAGCGTGGTTGAACCAAACTTCTGGTGGCTTCTGCTGATCACCTTGCTTTTCGGCTGGATGACGCTGGTAAGTCCCGTCAGGGCGGAATTTCTGCGCGTGCGAAATTTTGAATATGTTCAATCGGCAAAAGCGATGGGCATGAAAGACAGCCGCATCATGTTTGTGCATATCCTGCCGAACGCCATGATCTCAGCCTTTACTTATCTGCCTTTTATTTTGGGCGGTTCCATTACGACGCTGACATCACTCGACTTTTTAGGGTTCGGCCTTCCTGTAGGTTCGCCGAGTTTGGGAGAACTCCTTTCCCAGGGCAAGGCAAACCTTCACGCTCCGTGGCTTGGGATTTCGTCCTTTGTTACACTCGCGCTTACTTTGAGCCTTTTGGTGTTTATCGGCGAAGGATGCCGGGATGCCTTTGATCCCCGGAGGAATGTATGAATCAGCATTTAGTTGAATACCAGAATTTCCGCGCCGCTTTTGGAAAGGCTCCCGGTCTTAAAGAAGTGGTACACGGCATTAATTTTCATATTGATGAACATGAATGCTTTGCCCTTGTCGGCGAAAGCGGTTCGGGAAAAACAGTTTCCGCGCAGGCGCTGCTCCGCCTTGTAAGCGAAGAATGGATTTCCTATCCCGCGGGCGCTATTCTTTTTCAGGAAAAAAATGTTTTAAGCATGAAGGAAGGAGAACTTCAGGCGCTTCGGGGAAAGGATGCCGGAATGATTTTCCAGGAACCCATGACATCCCTTAATCCTCTGCACACGATAGAAAAGCAGCTTGCCGAATCGGTGTTTCTTCATCAGGGGATTTCCCGGCAGCGGGCGCGTCCCATCGTTCTGGATTGGCTCAAGCGGGTTGGACTGCGGAATGCCGCCGAGCGCTTGGATGCCTATCCCCACGAACTTTCCGGCGGAGAGAGGCAGCGCGTCATGATTGCCCTTGCCTTAATCAACGAACCGAAACTGCTCATTGCCGATGAACCGACTACCGCTTTGGACGTAACCATTCAGGATCAAATTCTGCGGCTGATTAAAGAATTGCAGAAAGAGCTTGGCATGGCGGTGTTGTTTATTACTCACGATCTGGGAATAGTCCGCCGCATGGCCGACCGGGTTGCCGTAATGAAGGACGGCCTTATCGTCGAAACGGGTTCCACGGAATCGGTGTTTACAAATCCGCGGGAAGATTATACAAAACTTTTGATTTCTTCCGAACCGGGAAAGGAAAGCCCCGCGCCCGATTACAGCGCCCCGGTAATCGCCTTCGCGAAAAATCTTAAAGTGTATTTTCCGGTGAAAAAAGGAATCTTTAGGAAAACGAAGGGATACATCAAAGCCGTGGACGGCGTGGATTTTAAACTCCGAAAAGGACAGAGCCTCGGAGTGGCGGGAGAAAGCGGTTCGGGAAAAACCACACTGGGAAAAGCGCTGCTCCGGCTTATTCAAAGCACCGGCACAATTGGTATTGATAACACGGAAATACAGGCCCTCAAAGAAAAGCAGCTCCGTCCTTTAAGGCGGAAGATGCAGATGATCTTTCAAGATCCTTACGGCTCCTTGAGCCCGCGTCTCACGATAAGGGACATTGTGGGAGAGGGTCTTGCTATTCATAAAATCGGCACTCCCGAAGAAAGGGAACAGAAAATCCGCCAAGCCCTGGCCGAAACCGGCATGGAAGATGAAGATATTCTGGACCGCTACCCAAACGAGTTTTCCGGCGGACAGCGGCAGCGTATTGCCCTTGCCCGGAGCCTCGTACTGGAACCGGAAGTACTTATTCTGGACGAACCGACTTCCAGCCTTGACAGGACTATCCAGTTTCAGGTTGTGGAACTTTTAAAGCGCTTGCAGGAAAAACACGGGCTTGCCTATATTTTTATCAGCCACGACCTCGGAATTGTCCGAAGCCTCTGCCATGACATTATCATCATGAAAGCGGGAAAGATTGTCGAAGCCGGTTCCACGGCGAAAATCATGGAACAGCCCCAAAACCCTTACACAGAGGAACTCCTGCGGACGGCTTTTCAGTAAGTAATGCGTAACTTTCTCATTGTATAAGCCTGTCGCCTGTCTTCACGCCTGCGGTTTCAAACCAGCCTTGAGGGACTTCCAGGGCATAGCGGGCGGAACGGGAAGAAGTCACGGGAATTTCGCGGTGAGGTTTCATGTCATGTATTTCAAGGATAATGCCGTCCGATGAAATGTAGGCAATGGAAAGAGGGATAAACGTATTTTTCATCCAGAAACTCATGGTTTGATCGTGGTCAAAAACAAAAAGCATCCCCTCCCCCGCCGGAAGCTCTCTCCGGTACATGAGGCCTTGTTCCCGTTCTTTATCGGTGGCCGCGATTTCCGCGTGAAGAATGACGCTCGAACCATCAGCTTTGAGGATGCTTATTTCCTGTGCCTGTAACTTTGTAATACGATTTGCGCATCCCGCAAACATAGGAAGAAGCGCCATACAAAAAATGCAGGCAGCAAGAAACACATAACGTCGTTGTAACAAACTATTAAAAATCATTCAAAAAATCCCTGCGAAGTTCCAGTTCCGATGCTTCCCGCGTATTTGACTGCGCTATCAACGCATCGAACACAAGTTTATCAATGTATTTTACGGTTAAAGGCCGCTCAAGGGAAATCCTCGTAAGATTATTTTCCCAAACTGCCTGCCGCGGATCGAGGGAATTGGGTTCCCCGTATTTTTCGACAAAAGTTGTAAAAACCGAATAATGATCTATCAATTCAGGATTGAGAGTAAAGGACATGATAAAAAGTTTCGCGTCTTCCAATTGAAAAAAAGCGCGCCGGATAAAAGAAAGACCCGCTGTTTCAATCAAGGTTTGTTCCTGAACAGGCAAAAAAGATACATCACGGTCGCCCCGGAAACGGAAAAGAGCATCCCTCAGAAGCGCGTCTTTAAGTTCATCGAGGGACATGCCAAGCGTCAAACCCCGGAACGATTGGGGCAGAGGAACCGTTTCACTATTTTCCGCCGAAACACCCGCGTCCGCGGTCTGCGAAAAAACAGGTACAACCGTATATATCAAAAAAAAACACAAGAACAACATATGCCGATTTTTCATCATCATCACCTATACATAATATCGGCATCAAAAAAAAGAACAGTAAGCGGTTAGTACAAAGTAACGTTAAAATTACCTTTACTCACTCCTCATCATTCTTTGATCTTTGTTAATTCCGATTGGCTGAATTGCGCCGTGCCCATTCGATTTTCTGCATTTTCCGGTAATATTCGGTCTGCTTACTGATTTCCGAAATATTCGCCGCATGTATTTTGTCATTTACAACACCGATATTCGGATTTTCCAAAAGCTTTCTGACAATCAGCGTTCCTTCTTTTTGAGGAAGACCGACCATATTCACAAGCTCCTTGGGACCGAAATTAAACACATAGGAAGCCGAGGAATGAAGATCAACCCTGTTTTTTTCAAGCTGAATATGAAGCGCGTCGTACATCCGCCCTAAGGGATCATCAAGAAGGGTATTCGCAAGCTGTTTATAGATAAACCAAATCCGTTCGGCAAGAAGCTGGGTTAAACGGGCAATAATCTGCGGCTGATTTCCAACCATCCGTTCAAAGTTCGCCCTGTTCACCGCAAGAACAACGCATTCTTCATACGCAATCGCGCTTGCGACCCTGGGCTTGGATTCCAGCAAAGCCATTTCGCCAAAAATATCACCAGGCTTTAGAACCGCCAAAAGAACCTCATTATTATCAACAATTTTGGTAATCTTTACCGATCCTTTTTGGATGATATAGAGTTCTTCGCCCGGCTCTCCTTCGGAAAAAATCATGGAATCTTTGGGATAGGTCTGATTGAATTCATCGGGGCGATGCTGGAGTTTTACAACGGCCGCATAGGGAGCAATCTTCATCATCCGCTCCCTCGCATAAACCGCGTTCTGACCGTTGGGACAGTAGGTAATATATTTATGATACGCGAAATACGCCTGATTATACTGATTTTGCTTGGCATAATATTCGCCCACTTTAAAAAGATGAGAAGGATCGTTATCCGCGGTATTGTTCAGCGTTAAGCGGGTAAGGGCTTCATCGAGATAGCGCATTCTTTTGGAGAATTGCAGAATAATCTTCATCGCCACAGGCGTATTTTTTTCAATAAGCTGGCCGTATTGATCTTTAGCCACGGAAATGAGCGTCACATCCGTGAGAGCTTTGGCCGTTTCGATGTGGCTGTGAGACGACATGGTGGAAACAACCCCAAAGAAATCCCCGGGTCCAAGGATGTTGCCGCCCTCCTCTTCTACCACCTCGACTTCTTTGGATATTTGAACCTTTCCCTGCCTGATAATGAAAAACCTGTCGGAATTCTGTTTTCCTTCAACAACAATGTATGAGTTCTTTCTATAATTTACAAACGTTAATTGTAGTTGTTCTGCCATCCCCAATCCCATTTGACCATAGCTCCTTTAGTATAGGGAGCCTTGTCCCGCTTTGTCAACAACAGAATTCTGAAAGTCCGCTATTTTAATCATTAATCTCCCCTCAACAAACAGTATAAACCTCTTGGTAAAATGATATTTTTCAGATACAGTGATGGATATGTTTTCTGTATCTCCGTTTTTCGGCGTTTTATCCCTCGCCAGAAAAAGAAAGAAGGAAAAACTAACATGATGAAGATGACATTTTCCGCCGCTGTAAGTTTGTTTGAACGGGATAAGGGCTGGTACTACGTCCCTGTGCCGTCGCATCTTAGCAAACCCTTAGAACACCTTGCCGACCGGGGACTTATTGCCGTGACGGCGAAGATCGGGAACTCAATCTGGCCGACATCGCTTCTGCCGATGGGTGATGGAACCCACTTTATTGCCCTGCCCGCCAAAGTCCGCTCAAAAGAGAAGATAATGCTCGGCAAAACAATAGAAGTATCATTTGAAATGAGGACAAGATGAATCTCAGCGTATCATCGGTTTTTCCCGCCGGCAGGGAAACAATATTTGCCAAACTGCAAGAAATAGCAACATTGCGGTATATTTGTGCTCCGATAGCGAAATTTACACCGCTGGACGAGCGCCATATATGGGCGGCC
The DNA here is from genome assembly GCA_002293455.1 of Treponema sp. UBA937. GTDB lineage: Bacteria > Spirochaetota > Spirochaetia > Treponematales > Breznakiellaceae > UBA937. The sequence goes on along the minus strand of DBDH01000071.1, from coordinate 11,707 downwards.
GGAGCGCGGTTTACGTTCAATCTGCACGTTATGGGTATCGGCTTCGGCGTACACACCATAGAGGTGGACGAGTTTGACAGAGAACGAATATCAACCCGCGAACACAACAAAAACGTTCCTGTCTGGAATCACATCATCACGCTTGAAGAACAAAGCGACGGGCACACAATCTATACCGACATGGTGGAAGTCCGCGCAGGGTGGAAAACGGTGTTCATCTGGCTGTGGGCGAATGTGTTTTACCGTCACCGTCAGCGGAAATGGAGGAAGCTGTTATGATACAAATCCATAATATCGGCGGATACATCGTCAAGAATTATCTNNTGGAAACATCAATCGGCGTTATAGCCATTGACACAGGCTACGCGGGCGGATTCCCGAAATTTAAAGCCCGTTTCGAGAAGAAATGGCCGCTCTCCGCGTTAACATATATTTTTCTTACCCATCATCATAACGATCATGCCGGGTTTCTCAATGAGCTGCTCGAAGCCGCCGCGGACGCTAAAGTTATCCTGCACCCGTCGGCCATCCAATACCTAAAAAACGGCAGAAACAACGAACCGCCGGGCGCGGGTTATTCGTCCTTTCCGGCATCGCTTTTCGGCAGGATGAAAACGGATTTCAGCTTCCCGCCCGTGGAAATTCCCGAAAGCCACCGTATAACTGCAGCTTCCGAAGACGACCAGATATTCGAGCGGCTTGGCCTGCCGGTAAAGATTCTGCTGCTGCCCGGTCATACCGATGATTCCATCGGCTTATACCTGCCGGATTCCGGCGTCATGCTCTGCGGTGACGCGGCGATGAACGCCGTAATCAGTGTTGCGCGGCATTCAATATGGATAGAGGACGCCGCCGAGTTCGGGCGCTCATGGGATAAGATGCTCGCATACCACCCGAACATGATATACCCGTCCCACGGAAACCCGTTCAAGCCGAAAGATTTGGCGAGATACCGAAATTTTATGAACAACAGAAAGCTGATACAGATTCCGAAACAGAAAAAGTGAAGGAGTAACGATGCCGGATGAAATAAGACGCTGTCCCTGGGGCGATACCGAAGACACGCTGATGCGCGATTATCACGACACCTTTTGGGGCAAGCCATGCTTTGACGAGCGGGTGCTGTTTGAAATGCTCAGCCTTGACGGCGCGCAGGCGGGTTTGTCGTGGTCTACTATACTCCGCAAACGCGAAAACTACCGCGCGGCCTTTGACGGCTGGGATATTGCCAAAATCGCCGCGTATGACGACAGCAAAATCGCGGAGCTGCTCCAAAACAGCGGAATCATCCGCAACAGGCTGAAAGTGAACGCGGTTGTCCACAACGCGCAAACTGTTATAAAAATCGGACCTCTGTGTAACTTCATTTGGAGCTATGTTGACGGCAAGCCGCTTATCAACCACTGGCAGACACAGGAAGAAATACCGGCAGCTACGCCCTTGTCCGACAGAATCAGTAAGGACATGAAGAAACTGGGCTTCAAGTTTGCCGGCAGCACGATTGTTTACAGCTTTTTGCAGTCTGTCGGCGTGGTGAACGATCATATTGAGGGCTGCGCGTTTAAGTAAGAATGGAGGGAGATTAAGCTTTTTTGCTTATCGTCGCAATGAAACATCACGAATGTTAGGAGATGCGATTAATGCATATCGTAGACTTCACCGCTGTTCACATCGAACATGCGATGCGGATCGCAAAGCGAAACTATGAACGTGAACGCAGGTCTGTACCAACGCTCCCGCCTGCAGCAAATGTACCGGATTTAACCCCATTCGCTGAAAATGGACTTGGTGTCGCCGCATTTGAGGGTAATACTATGCTTGGTTTTTTATGCAGTGTATCGCCCTTCGACAATGCGTTCGGCTCTACCGGCGTGAAAGGCGTGTTTTCACCAATGGGAGCGAACGGTGCTGACTGTGAAAATCGCGCGAATATATATGCCCGTTTATATCAGACTGCGGGGGCAAAGTGGGTGCGGGCTGGCGCGTCGAGTCATGCCATCTGTCTGTACGCGCATGATAATGAGGTACAAGCACAGCTTTTTCGTTATGGGTTTGGTATGCGCACGGTTGATGCGATACGCGGCATGGACGAAATCATCGCCCCACTATGTGACGGCTATACTTTTTCAGAGCTTACGCCGGAACAATATGCAGAGGTTTTTCCGCTTGATAACCTGCTTCACCAGCATTGCCTTGAAAGTCCGTTCTTTATGATGAAGCAAAATACAACAGAGTCAAAGTTTTTAGAAAATATTGGTACTGATCGCTATTTTGCGGCGCAAAAAGACGGAATTGTTGCCGCTTTCCTCTGTGTAGGGCAAACAGGAGAAACCTTTTTATGCAAGATTCCGGGGTATATACACGCGAATGGAGCCTTCTGTCTGCCGGAACATCGAGGCATAGGTCTTCTGCAGAACTTGCTTCGCCTCGCGGCAGGGATATTGAAAGCGGAGGGATATACGTATCTCGGTGTTGATTTTGAAAGCATAAACCCGCCGGCCTACGCTTTTTGGCTCAAATATTTTAGCGCCTATACATGCGGCGTTGTGCGGCGTATTGACGAAGGGGCATTATATCAATGAACAGCATTACCGGATACATACAGGACGAACTGCTCCGCCGCGGCGCGGATATGGTCGGCATGGGGGATTTAACGGGACTGCCTCCGGAGATCAGGCATCATCTTCCCATAGGCATCTGCGCGGCGGTAAAATATCCCGACGAAGTCATACAGGGCATTGCGGATTTACCGACGCGGGAGTACAACGACTGGTACAACAGGCTGAATGAACGTCTGGATATGCTGGTAACGCAAGGGGCGGAACTTCTGTGGACGATGGGTTATACCGCGCTTGCCATGACGCGGGCACAGGTCGGAAACGGTGAAGCCGAAAACAACACCGCTTTGCCGCATAAAACAGTGGCGACACGCGCCGGTATCGGCTGGATTGGGAAAAGCGCCCTGCTTGTAACAGAAAAATGGGGTTCCATGATTCGCCTGTCATCCATACTGACCGACGCTCCTCTGGAAACTGCAAGCCCTGTCAACCGTTCACGGTGCGGCGGGTGTATGATCTGCACAAAGGCTTGTCCCGCCGGAGCAGTTTCGGGGAAAGAGTGGGAGCTTGGCCTATACCGCGATGAGTTCTTCGACCCGGTCAAATGCCGTCAAACAGCGCGGGAGCGGGCAAAGCTGGGCTTTGGCGGCGGGAACACGATCTGCGGCAAGTGCATTGAAGTATGCCCCTACACAAGGAACGCGTGGAAGCCGCACCCAAAAAGGACGGAAGCATGAATTGGGAACCGTGGACGGGCTGTTATCCCGCGAGCGATGGCTGCAAATACTGCTACTTTTATGGTCCCTACTCTAAGCGATACGGCCAAAATACCATACAGAAAACCGATAAGTTCGATTGGCCTGTCAGGGTGAACGCGAAAGGCGAATACAACATCAAAGGGGACAAGATTCTCGCCACGTGCTTTGCCGCCGATTTTTTCCTCCCGGAAGCCGATGAGTGGCGGCGTGAGGCCTGGGCTATGATCAAACAGCGCCCCGACCTTGAGTTTCTGATTCTGACCAAACGGATCGACCGCTTCCCGGTATCGCTCCCGCCGGATTGGGGCGATGGCTACGGCAACGTGAACCTCGGCTGTACGGTCGAGAATCAGGAGACGGCCGATTACCGGCTGCCGCTGTTTCTGTCGTATCCCATCAAACGGCGTTTTGCCGCCTGCTCGCCATTGCTCGGACCGATAGACCTGCGTCCCTACCTCGGCGGGCTGGAGCATGTAACCATCGCGGGCGAAGCGGGACGAGAAGGCCGCGTGTGCGATTATGATTGGGTTCTGGATATACGGGAACAATGTGTTGCGGCAGGTGTCACCTTTTGGTTTAAAGCGACCGGTTCGCAGTTCAAACGGGACGGCATCGTTCAAAAAATCAATCCGTATAAACAGGGCAGCCTTGCGAAGGAACTGGACATCAGTATTTTGAACGGAAAGAAACTCTTTTGATGTTTCAGGTGAGCTTATGACAAAGACAAACGCGGTCAGAATACTTGAAGCGGCAGGCGTACTATTATCTGCCATCCGGGAGTAAGCCCAAACTCTTCGCCAATCTTTCAAGGGCACAGAATAGTTATGTTGAGAAACAGAAAAAAGCGTTAGCAAAAGATGAATGAGAAAAGAGAAACAGCCTTTTTTCTTTCCGATTTAATATCATTTTAACAACTTTTTGATATACTCAGGATATAATCGCATACAAGGAGGAAGGCATGATACATATTCTCGTTGTAGAAGATGATCCTAAACTGAATAACATTGTCTGTGCGAGCCTTGAAAATCACGGATACAATGCCGAAAGCTGCCTTTCGGCCAATGAAGCATTTGACCGAATGATTGACGTAAAAATCGATTTAATTATCTCGGATATTATGATGCCCGACATTGACGGCTTCAAGCTGGCGTCTCTGGTGCGTGAACAGAACAAGACTTTGCCGATTTTGTTCATATCTGCAAGGGACGATATTTCTGCAAAACAGACCGGCTTTCGTATCGGCATTGATGATTATATGGTCAAACCGGTTGATCTTGAAGAACTGACACTGCGTGTCGGCGCCTTGCTCAGGCGGGCCAATATAGCGAACGAAAAAAAGCTTTCCGCAGGCGGACTTGTTCTTAACGCCGATGAAATGACAGCGTATCTCAACGGTGAGGAAATCACCCTTACCGTCAAAGAATTTCAGGTGCTGTTCAAACTCCTGTCGTATCCCAAAAAAACGTTTACCCGTAATCAGCTCATGGACGAGTTTTGGGGATTGGAAACCGGAACCACCCCGCGCTCGGTTGATGTGTATATTACCAAACTGCGGGAAAAGTTCGCGGCCTGCAATGACTTTGAAATTGTTACGGTTCACGGACTGGGGTACAAGGCGGTGTTCAAATGAAACGCGCAAGAGATCCCCGTATCAACGCGGGGTATATGTCGGCAAAAGAATATTTGCTTCTGTTTTTTGCACTGTCGGCAATAAACGGCTTGCACATGACCATCTATCTGTTTTTTGTAGATAGTGGTATGGTGCAAACTCATATCCAGCTTGTTATCAATGTTCTTATGGCTTATGTGTTCATTATGTCGGCGTTGTTTATGGTTTGTATCGCCTTTGTCCGTCATAGAATATGGAACCGCCCCATGCGGACAATGAGTAAGGCAGCGAAAAAAATAGCCGCCGGTGATTTTTCCGTCCGTATTCCGCCGTCACGGAAAGACGGTAAAAAAGATTTTGTGGAAGTCATGTTTGACGACTTTAACATCATGGCTCAGGAACTTGCCGCCATAGAAACCCTCAAAACTGATTTTATTTCCAATGTCTCCCATGAAATAAAAACACCGCTGTCGGTCATTCAAAACTATGCCGCCGCTTTGCAAAGCGAAACGCTGCCGCCGGAAGAACGCGCCGAATATATAAAAACTATTCTGGAAGCCACGAAAAAAATGGCGGCGCTAGTTACCAATATTTTGAAACTCAATAAACTCGAAAATCAGAATATTATACCGGAAACAACGGTTTTTGATCTGGACGAACATATACGCCGCTCTGCTCTCTCTTTTGAGGAATCATGGGAGCAAAAGCACATTACCTTTGAAGCGGATTTGGACGAGGTGCAGGTCTTGTCCAATGAAAGTATGCTGGAAATCGTGTGGAATAATTTGCTTTCAAACGCCGTTAAATTTACCAATCCCGGCGGCAAAATCCTTATAAGACTGAAAACGCAGGATAACAGCGCAGACAACCCCGGCAGCCGTCTGGCCCGTGTTACGGTGAGCGATACCGGCTGCGGCATGGACACACAGACCCAAAAGCACATGTTCGACAAATTCTATCAGGGTGATACATCTCACGCGCAGGAAGGAAACGGCCTCGGCCTCGCGCTGGTGAAGAAAACGATTGACCTTTTGGGCGGAACAATTTCTGTCGAAAGCACACCCGGCAAAGGTTCAACGTTTACCGTGAACCTTGAGATTTTACCTTAATCCGTTTTGACGACGGCTTTCAATGGGGAATAGGATTTAAATTATTCTTTCCGATTTAACAACTCCTTAACAATTCTTTAACACGAGATAATATCGCCCTCCTATATTCAAAGCATATTCAGATTTTGATTATGGAGGATTTATTATGATTAAGAAAACAATTTTGTCGGCGATTGGAGCCATCTGTATGCTCCTTTCCATTCTCTCCTGCGGCGGTAAAAAAGAAGAAGGTCCGGCGGCGTCGAGCATGGAACAGCTTCACGCGGAAAACGGAAAGCCGGTCAGCACACGGCAGCTTGAAACTGAAGATTTTTCCGTATATCTCAAATATCCCACCGTAGCATACGCCAGTTCTGAATCAACCGCCTACGCCGCATTGAACGATGTCGTCAGAACCATTTCGGCAAAAGTAGGCGATACGGTCAGGCAGGACGATATTATCGTGTCCTTTTCAGCGGATAACCAAACACTCAGTCAAGCACGTTTGGCTTTTGAAGGCGCGAAAACTTCCTACGACCGCGCTTCCGCGCTGTTCAGAAATGATGACATTCCACGCCGGGATTTTGACGCGGCTAAAATGCAGTACGACATCGCGGCGGCAAATCTTAAGGCGGCCAATGACATGGTGTATGTCAAAGCGCCCATAACGGGAATCGTCACCCAAATCAATGTCCGTACCACCGAAAACATACGCCCCGGAATGCCGCTTTTTACCGTGTCAGGCTGGAACGGGTATGAGGCGCGTTTTCATGTAGGGGCTGATGAAATAGACCGCATACATACCGGGGCGCGGGCTTTTATTAACGATCCTGCCGAAAATATCGAAGGCCGCATAACCCAGGTTTCCCTCACTATGGACAGTCAGAAACAGGCGTTTCCCGTAACGGCGTTTTTCGACACGGACAGCCGCGCATTGGTCAGCGGTATCGGCGTTGACATCTCGGTAGAAACGTACCGCAACGAAAAGGCGATAGTTCTCTCGCGGCGGGAGTTGATTCAGAACGATACCGGCTCATGGGCCTTTGTCGCCGATGGGAACAGCGTCCGGCAGGTTGCGGTGCGGACAGGAGAGGAACGGGGGCTGCGGCTGGAAATTACCGGCGGCCTTAACGCGGGCGATATGCTCGTCAGCGAAGGGGCACGGCATATCTCGGCTGAAACAAAAATAAATATCGTGCCGGCGCTGCTTGCCGCGGCGAACAATTAATGGGGGAAATATGCATATCGTTGATATTGCCATTAAACGGCCGATAACAATTGCAATGGCGGCGCTTGCGCTGGTGCTGTTCGGGATTCTCGCCTATACATCTTTGCCGGTCAGCTTGCTGCCCGAAACAACGGTCCCGGTAGTTACCATTCAAACCGTGTACGGAGGGGCAAGCCCGGTAACGGTCGAAACCCAGATTTCCCAAAAAATTGAAGACCAGATTTTTTCCATTGGGGAACTGGATTCCATTACTTCGTATTCAATGGACAGCGTTTCCATTGTGACCGCCGCGTTCAGGGACGGCAAAGACGAAAACCTCGCGCTTCAGGAAGTAAAAGACAAGGTAGACGCGATTGGCAATCAGCTTCCTTCCGGCGCGGAAAAACCGCTTGTTACCAAAATGGATATAACGTCGAATATGCCGGTGATGAATATTATCCTTGAAGGGGAAATGAGCGATACGGAACTGTACGAATACGCCTCAACGGTGATACGGGATCAGCTTGCCCAGGTTACCGGAGTCGGCAGTGTGGAAATCGCGGGCGGGCAGAAACGGGAAATTCGCGTGGAACTGCACAAGGCGCAGGTCTTTGAACGCTTCCTGCCCGTGGAGCAGATCGCGGGCCTGCTCGCAATGGCCAATATGGAAATCCCCGGCGGGAATGTGGGCTTTGAAGGCGAGGATATTCCGGTGCGTTTTAAGGGGGAACTCCCTTCGCTTGAAGCGATAGAAGATATTGACATACCGGTGCGGGCCGGGGTTTTCAAACTCCGCCAGCTTGCCGATGTGCGGGATTCCCAAACCGCCGTCCGGGAACGCACGGTATTCCTTGATAAAACAACCGGAAGCCGCAACGAGGGCGTGCTCCTTCTGCGGGTGTATAAAAACCCCAGCGCCAATACGGTAAACGTTGTTGACGGTATTAACAAACGTATTCCCCGTATTGAACAGGACGCGGGAAATACCGTCAGCCTAAATGTGATCCGCGAGGACGCGGGATTTATCCGGGACAGTGTCAACGATACTTTAAGCAATTTGATCATGGGCATTATCCTTACCGGATTGGTATTGCTCGTATTTCTGCACGATTGGAGATCAACTCTCATTATTTCGATCGCTATGCCCTTCTCGATAATCGCCACATTTTTTGTCATGCAGTTTTTAAACATCAGCATCAACGTGCTTTCGCTCATGGGACTTTCCTGCGCCGTGGGAACACTGGTAGCAAATTCCGTAGTGGTATTGGAAAACGTATTCCACCATAAGGAAAAAGGAGTATCCCGTGCCGAAGCGGCTTCGATAGGAACCAAAGAAGTGCTCACTTCAGTTATCGCTTCAACCCTGACCAATGTGGCGGTGTTTGTACCCTTAGGCGGTATGCAGGGAGCAATGGGGCAGATCATCAGTCACTTCGCGTTCACGGTCGTTATCTCAACAATTTTTTCAATCATTGTTTCGTTCACGGTAACACCGCTGCTCGCTTCCAGGCTTCTGAGTGAAGCGGCTAAACCCCGAAGAAAAATCAGCATCGCGCTGGACACTTTTTTCAAAAAGCTCGAAATCCTCTACGGAAAGTCGATTGCCTATTTAATGCGCCGAAGATTACATGGCGGCATAGTAATTATCGCTGTGTTTATTATCTTTGTGATAAGCGTCCTATCTTTTTCCAAAATAGAAATGGAATTAATCCCCAACAGCGACGGCGGCAAGATTCAGGTGAATGTCGAACTGCCTCAGGGGAGCGACCTTAATCAAACGGCAATATTACTTGCCGAAATTGAACAGCGCCTTGCAGCATACAATGAAGTGCAGACAATATTGACCAGTCTCGGAAACGCCGGATCAATGGACAGGGACGTGAGTATCGCGCTCATGGAAATATCGCTTGTCCCCAAAAGCAGACGCTCCCAAAGCAACAGCGCCATTGCCGCCGCCATGACCCGCACCCTTTCCACCATTCCCGGCGCAGATATACGGGTAAGCGCTCCTTCGGAAATGGTTATCGCCCAGGGCGCCGCCATTGACCTCTACCTCAAAGGCAATGACAGCGCAATACTGCAGAAAATCGCCGAAGAGCTCCGCGGGCGAATGGCCGCCGTTCCCGGCACGATGAACGTTACCATGAATACTAAAACCGGCAAACGCGAACTGGTGTTTGAACCGGACCGCAAGCAGATTTCGCAGGACGGCCTTTCCGTGCAGGCGGTTGCGGTTTCGTTACGCGCCGCCATTGACGGCGTTGTCAGCACCACTTACAAGGAAGGCGGGGAAGAATACGACATCCGTGTCAAAATGGCGGAGTCGAGCCTGCAGGATATTGAAGATATACGGAACATACCGATTGTTACCGCCGCCGGAATGTACCCGCTGTCCCGTTACGCGAAAGTGAATTTTGAAAACGGTTACAACATGATCATGCGGGTCAACAAGCAGCGGGCGGTTGAATTGACCGCCGACCTCTTGCCCGGTTACACCCAAGGCGTGGTTCTTGCCGGCGTTATGGTCGCCGCCGGAGACATAGAACTGCCCGCAGGTTACAGTATCAGTCAGGCCGGTCTTTCCGATTCAATGAACGAATCCATGATCAGCATGGGCATTGTGTTTATCACTGCCATACTGCTGGTATATATGCTATTGGCGGCGATACTGGAAAGCGTCAAACAGCCGCTTTTTATTCTTTCTACAATTCCCCTTTCCATAATCGGCATAGCCGCAGCGTGCCTCCTTACCAATACCGTACTCAACAATATCGCCATGATCGGAATTGTCATGCTGGTCGGTATTGTAGTAAATAACGCAATACTGGTACTGGACTACTACAACCAACTGCGCCGTGAAGGTATGGACCTGAAAACCGCCATGATCACCGCCTGCCCTGCAAAATTGAAAGCCATTTTGATGAGTAATATCGCGATCATTCTCGGCATGATACCAATGGCTTTAGGCATCGGCGCTTCCCTTGCGGAAATGCGGCAGCCAATGGGAATACTTGTTTCAGGCGGCGTTATCTCATCAACCATAATGACACTCTGGCTTATACCCAGCCTTGAACTTGTTTTGAACTCTCAAAAGAAACGGCAAAAGAAACGGGTACAAAAAACCCGTAAAGGAAAATAATTATGCGAAACATTATAAGCGTTTGTGTTTTCGTCTGCCTTTTATGCACAGCGGCTTTTGCGGAAGATTACGGCCTCGCGGACTACCTCGCCAAAGTGGAACAGAGCAATCCCGATATGATATTAGCGTTAAAGGAACTGGAATTGGCACGAACTAACATTGTTCACGCGCAGTCTGCCTTTCTGCCCACTTTTGGTTTGCAGGCAAACTATAACCGCAATTTTGCCGAAACCACAACATCAACTCCTGTCGCCTCCATGCCCGGCGGCGGAACGCTTATCCGCGAAGACGTCCGGTCAAATTTTGATAATGAATTAACATTTGCTATCGGCGCTAACCTGACACTGTTTAACGGCGGGGCAATAACGAATTATCAAAAAGCGAAAGCCGCCCAGGCAATACGGGAACAGAACATCGAAGCAGTACGGATGCATTTACTCTGTGCCGCCAAAAAACTCTACGCGCAGGCGCAGCTTGCCCTTACAGTTGTTACGATTATGGAATCATCGGAACGCTTGAGTGAAGAAATGTACCAGAGCGTCCAACGGAGAATCAATGCCGGAACAGCCGTAGAACTGGACCTTCTCATGGCCGAAGTAGACTGGACATCAAAAGCTATTGCCGCCGCTGAATCCCGAAAAAACGCCGAACTTGCATTGATAGCATTCCGCAACCTTGCCGCTATTCCCCTTTCTGAGCCTGTTACCCTTACCGAACAATTCGGCGCACTTCCGGCAATCCCTGAAACACCCAATGTAGATGAGACATTGGCCGGACGCGCCGATTACCGTGCCCTCATACTTTCCGGTGAAATGGCAAGCCTTGAGCGCAAAGGCGCTATAAACGCGTTCCTGCCCACGGTTTCCGCTAGTTTCTCCTGGGCATTTGGCGGCATGGGAAACGGAAACTCCCTTATGGGAGACTATGAAATCAATTCGCCAAAACTGGGTATTAGCATATCGCTGCCCCTTTTCCAAGGAGGAGGCTCCCGCACCGCCCGCATCAGAGCGGCCGATCTGGAAATCGAAAAAACGCATATTGCCTTATCACAAATGCGGGACGCAGTAGAACGGGAGTTAATTGAAATTACGTTCCGGCTTGACGAAGCGGCGCAACGGGTGGAATCGGCACGGCTCATCGCAAATTCCGCGGAACGAGCAGTCACCATGTCCCGCGGCGCGTATGCCAACGGCGCTATTACCCAACTCACGGTAAACGAAGCAATCAACCGCTTTGATCAAGCGAGCATGGGGCTGCAAAACGCAATTTTTGAATACCGCAGTGCGTATTACGACTGGGAACTTGTGACAGGACTGGAATAAGAGAACCTGCCTATCCACTTGACTAA
>DBDH01000076.1:3545-38040 GCA_002293455.1 Treponema sp. UBA937 | reverse complement strand
GGGTCATGCCGTACCGCGTTCAATGACGGATCAAAGAACGCATAGTAACATATTCTCCTCGTGGCAGAATTCAAGGCAAAGGGTTCGTACCATATACCTCCACCCACAGCATCGGTGAAAGAACGAAAATTTTCTACAGAAATAGAAACGCCAAGATCATTGAGAACAGGTTCCGCTAAATCTTTCCGCGACAAATAAAAGTGTCTGCCGGAAAGCGCCAAATCAACAACGTTACGTTCCATCTCCGCAATCACTTTGCCGACCCGTTCGCTTTCATAAGCGACAGTTTTGGAAACTTCATCGATGCGAAGCTGCCGGTAATGCTCTGTCGTTACATTTGAGTAAACAACAAATGCCGCCGCTATCAATGTAAAAAAGCCCAGAACAATAATGAGTATTTTTATTCTAATCGAAATATACATCGCTTCCCTTTGCCGTCTGCGTCGTGGTTCAGGCGATGGTCAGCATGTCGGCGAATCCGGTCATCTCAAACACTTCCATGACTTCACTTGAAACATTGCAAAGCGTCATTGAATAGTCTCTTTTCTTTGCTTCCTTTTGTCCCATAAGAATAACGCGCAGTCCCGCCGAAGACACATACATAAGCTCTGAAAAATCCAGAATGATTTCCTGTGATTCATCAAAGGCGGGAATCAATACATCTTGCAGCTCCGGCGCGGTGATAGTGTCCAAGCGTCCATCCAATCTAAAAATAATTTTTCCATCTTCCTTAGTTTTTTTAATATTCATGCCTTCCTCCATTACAGATGCCGCAGGTATATCCGGCAAGATAAAATCTAACGTATAATATTGGAATATATTTATTTTAATTACAAATCGACACAAAACCATGCACGAAATACATGGCCCGCTGTGCTAGAATATAGTATAATTATTTTGTCGAGGGGGTAGCCATTGTGTGAATATTCTCATTTGTGATGATAGACAGGACGAGGCAAACGAGCTTGACCGCCTTCTAAAAAAATCAGAATTACCTATACAAACCTTCATTTTTCATAATGGATATGACGCATTGGATTATGCCGCGTCCGGAGCAAAGATTGATGTCTGCATTTTGGACATTATCATGCCGGAAATGGACGGCATTAAACTTGCAAAAAAATTACGGCGCGGAGGTTTTCACGGAGAGATTATTTTTCTTTCAACTTCAAGAGAGTTTGCTCCTGAAAGCTACGAGGTAAAGGCTTTTTCGTATCTGCTTAAACCGCCGGCAGAGGACAGCGTTAAAAATATTCTGAAACAACTGGAAAACGCGCAGAAGGCTGCCGACACCGCAAAGATACTTTTGAAAACGCCGGGCATTGCTGCGTCTGTTCTGTTCCGTGATATTTCTTTTGTTGAAGTGATACAGCACAAAGTATATTTCCGTTTATGCGGCGGCCGTGATATTATTGTAAACGCTGCCTTGAAAGATTTTTCAAATACGCTTCTTTGTGATCCCCGTTTTCTGCAATGTCATCGTTCTTATATTGTGAACATGAATGAGATTGCTGAGATTTCAGAATGGAAAATAAAAATGCGGCGCGGTGAAAAAATATCTATCACGCGGACATATCATGACGCGAGAAGCAAATACTATCGATGGGTATTTGGAAGCGGGCGGACATGAACGAAATCATTTCAATTATAAACGCGTTTTTTCTTTTGCTGTCAACCATCACGGTACTGGTTAAATTATTTCCAACAAGATTCCGCCCTATTGTTTGTGCTTTGCTGCTTCTTGTGATTCTTGCCTGCCATATTACGATTATAAATATGCGCGGTCCATTAAATTTTAACTACGGCGGGCTTCGTGTTTTGTTCTATTTTCCCTTATCGCTCTATTTGTTTAAAGGTCCCCTGTTTCAAAAAATATTTGCCTTTTCACTCCAGCTTGTATTTCTTATATCTACCAGTACTTTGATTGAAGAAGTTGCATACTATTTATTTACGAAAGGAAGTACGGCATCTGATGTGTTCCGCCTTGTTTTACTGATACCGTTTTATGTTATCTATGTTGTGCTGGCAACAAAGTACATCAGCATTATTAACAAAAAAGTTTTTGCTTACGGCAGCACAAAAGAATGGATACTGTATTCTGTTGTTGAGATAATTTCTTTTGGAATGATGGCGCTGGTCAGATTAACCGTAGAAAACAGACTGGTTTCTATCGCACTCATTTTTTTTATTCTGCTCAGTTCCGCCGTTCTCTGTTATGCCATCATCACTACGCACGAAAAAACAAAGCAAAAGATTGACGCGGATTTTGCGCGTACGATTGTTTCTTCAGGACGCGAGCATTATAAAAAGATGAATAATATGTACGATAAGCTGCGGATTCTTCGTCACGATTTTAAATATCATTTGAGTACCGCAAGAAGTATGCTGCATTCTGCCAGCGCAAAAGAAGCAGACAGCTACCTGACCGTTGTCGAGGAACAAATCACGGGAACTGAAATTCCCAAGTATTGCGGGAACGCCGTCCTTAACGCGATGATCGATAGTTATGCCGAACGCTGCAAAGATTTGCACATCATGTTCACGGCACATATCAACATTCCCGAAACAATTGATATTCCCGATTACGATATGTGTATCATTATCGGCAACCTTTTGGAAAATGCTCTTGAAGGATGCGCAAAAACAGCAGACAATCGTTTTATAAAACTGGAAGCGTATATCAAATCCGCACAGCTTCTTGTAATGGTAAAAAATAATTTTGACGGAATCGTTCACGATAAAAACGGCTCGCTCTTAAGTACAAAAACAAACGGCGGCTTTGGATTAAAAAGCGTGAGGGAAGTTGTCAACCGCCATAATGGCGATCTGCTCACAGAATGGAACGGCGATACTTTTACAGCGTATGCCGCGGTTAAAATATTGGAAGAACAATGAAAGCGGACGGATTCATATTTGAACATCACGGCGGCTCTAAGCGCAACATGGAATAGAGAACTTTTGCAGTCCACGCCGCAATGAAGATATATGCATCACTTATTCAATTTTGAAGCGCGAAATATCCGAAGTTAAGGCGTCAATGTTTTCTTCGTTTTCCTCTGCTATCTCTTGAACCCTGATAATAGCGGCGGAAATTTTATCGCTGTTTTTTGTTATCTCGTCCATGCTGCCCGCCGCTTCAGAGGTAATCGTTTTCAGTTCTTCGCTCTGCGCAAGAACATTCTTCGAGTCTCTTGTCATATCAGACGACGCGCCGCGTACAAGACTGGTAACATTGGTAAGCTGTGTTACCACTTCCAAAATTTGTCTTGAGCCTGCTTCCTGTTCTTCCATTGAAAAATATACAACAAAAAACATCAATCAAATTTGCCTAATACTCAAAATGACATCAATTTGTACGTAAAATACATGGAACCCTCACAGTCGCAAACAGAAACAAATTCGTTACACGTTCTGTTAATTTTTGCGCCTGTATTCAAACGCGGCAATAATGAGTAATGTGAAAAGAAAAATATTTCTACTTTTGTCTTCCGGTTCTCAGTTTCTCTTCAAAGCGTTCCAGGGCTTTTCCTTCAAGAACCGCCGCTTCATCATCATGGCCTAAACGCCGTTTTATTTCCGCGAGTTCCTCTTTGGAAAATCGAACCCCGTCTTTAATATGCCGTTCAAAAGATTCACAGCAGAGGGGAGCAACCTTCTTCACAATATCCAGCATGACTTCCGCATATGCGCGGATTTCCCTTTGGGCGTGAGCGTCCAGACGGAGCGCCAAAAAATGAAAGAGATTATGCAGATCGATTTGCCAGTACCATTCGGTGTACAGCGATAAAGGAAGATTGATCCTCGCCAATTCCCGCGCGATTCCTGAATCAATCAAATCGGTATAGCCGGAAAAAGATTGACGCTGCCCTTGTTCCAAAGAAGTTTTCACATTATCAATAATTTCCTGATCGAGTTTTTCGTCAGACCGGCCTTGTTTGTTATCAGTACTTTGCGGGGAAATATCAGCATCAGCAGGAATATAAAAATCATCTTTCATTACGGAATAACGAGCGGATATCTCGTTTAGTCTGGCTGTACGGTGCCGCACCCACTGGCGCGCGACAAAAATAGGCAGCTTCACATGAAAAGTGAGAACCACCTGTTCAAACGGAGAAGTATGCTGATTCCGCAAAAGATAATCGATGAGCCCCGCGTCTTCCCGATAGCTTTTTGTTCCCGCTCCATAAGAAACCCGCGCCGATTGAACAACCCGTTCGTCTCCGCCCATATAATCAACCAGGCGGATAAACCCTTTATCCAAAACAGGGAATTCTTTATCTAAAATCGCGTCCGCTTCCGGAACAATACAATGAGCCATCTTCATCTCCTATTTTTGGTACAGTGAGGAAAAAACAAAACCAAGCGAGTTTGCGGAAAACTCTCTTCTAAGAACTTTACAGATTTAAAAGAAATATTTCAATCTGTTTCTGTTCAACAAGGAGAAATTCATATCTTCGCCGTTTATGAAACCGCGGTTTCCAGGGCTGTTTCCATCATCTTGGTAAATGTAGTCTGCCGTTCTTCCGAAGAAGTTGCTTCATGCGTTACAAGACTGTCGGAAATCGTAAGAATAGAAAGGCATTCCCTGCCGTATTTTGCCGCGAGCGTATACAATTCAGCGGTTTCCATTTCGACCGCAAGAACTCCAAAACGGGCCCAGAGTTTCCATTCATCAGGGTCTTCGGTGTAGAACATATCCGAGGAAAGAACGCTTCCGACTTTTGGCGTCCATCCTTTTGAAGACGCAATATCATAAGCGGTTTTGAGCAGACTGAACGTCGCTGTCGGAGCATAATCCCGTCCCCCAAAACGAATCCGGTTAGCGCCTGAATCGGTACAGGATGTCATCGCAATCACCATATCGCGAATTTTTACATCTTCCTGTAAAGCGCCGGCGGTCCCGATTCTGATCGCTCTTTTTACGTTGTAATCCCGAAAGAGTTCGTTGAGGTATATTGATATGGAAGGGATACCCATGCCGGTACCTTGGACGGAAACCCGCTTCCCTTTGTAGGTCCCGGTAAATCCGAACATGTTTCTTACATTGTTATACTGTATTGGATCCTCCAAAAAGGTTTCCGCGATAAACTTTGCCCGCAGGGGATCACCCGGCAAAAGAACCGCTTCCGCTATTTCTCCGTGCTTTGCCGCAATGTGAATACTCATATCAATAGCTCCTTCTATAAAACAGTATATACGATAAAGTACAAAAAAGCTATTTGGATGGAAGATGAGCGCATACGTTTTAATTACACAAAGGAAAAGAACAAAATCTGCACAGAGGAGCATTATCGAGTTCATTGTTCAAGTAAAGAATAAGAATTCCCGAAAATCTACATGTATCCCAATGCATTTCATTGTCACAATAGAAAGGATTAATATGATGAACGATACTCCGGTTATTTTTCTGCACGGTTTTGAACACGGACAACTTATCGCGCTTATGCGCGCCGCGAAAAAAGCCGCGGAAGACATGGGAATGGACGCTTCCAACATTGCGTTCTGTTCTTCCACGCCGAATAATGTTTTATGGAAAGTAGCAGAATTAATCGAACACGTTCAGGAAGAACACGATAATATGAAAAATTACCCGCCAAAGATGGGATGATGATTTTTTCTTTAAAATGTGATCAGCAAAGTATAGTTATGGATTCGGTTCTTATGCCTATGCCACTCCAACAAACAAAAACTGCCTAGCGAGCAATATATCTCCGCACACTGCCATTAAACGCCGCAAAAGACCAAAAATCGTTACAAAAAGTTTTTTTATTTTGCTAAAATCGAAAACTTAGTGTACAATGTATTTAAACATATTTTAAATAAATCATGGAAAGGAAAAAAAATGATACTGTTCATGATAGCGAAAGAACCGGGCGGGTCGCCGATATCAACTGAACATCCTATTGTAATACCTTTATTATATCCTAGTGCACCGCCAATCACCGAAACCAATGTTCAGCTTGTTTCCTGGAACGAAATCAGCTATGATTCAAAACCTGTCACTAATGTTGAACTTTTAAAATGGGCTGTGTTTGACGCCGCGCAAAAAGACGACCTTTGCCGCAATATCAACGCTCAGTTTTTGTCGCAATACAGAATTGACATATTTGAAGTCTATTCCAATCCTTTACACATAAATAAAAAAATTATTAACGATGTTTTTGCTTCATGGCCGCACCCTATGATAGGAAATATACTGTTAAGCCCGAGAATCAGACCGCAAACCGCAGCAACGCAGTATGTGAAGAATTGGAGATCATTCCCTGAAAAATATATGCACAAAATAACCAAAGACCGCATTAATCAGATGATTAACGAACCGCGTAGCGTAGGACTTGATATTCTGCAAAAGTCCAGCAGGGATCAAGTTCGCGTCTGCAAGGACATGACAGAACTTGCCAGAGCAATAATGGGGGAAATTTCGACATACGCGACAAAGAAGCTCGAAAAGATTTACGCGCTTGAATTATGCGCTTCACCCATGCTATATGAAGCGCAGAAGGCGCTTATTTTGCCGGCAATAACAGCCTGTAATTTGCACGACATGTTTATTGACTTTTCGTATAATCCGTTTTCAAGAACGGAATACCTTTATTTTTATTTTCCTACAGTAGTATCGAAGTTAAAGAATGATTATGAAAAACAATGGACTGTATTCGTAAACTTCATTAATTGGGCAATAGAAATGCTGTCTCCGTTAAAACCCACCGCAGTCGTCGACTCGAATTTTTTAAGAGAACTTGAAATTGGATTTAAAAAAATCCCCCCGACGATGCGGTGCGCCATGATAATAAACGCGATAAGAAAATTTCAGCAGCCTGGAAATGTTTGGCGTTATTCAATGGCCGTTGCAAATCAAACTGATTTAGAAAAGCCTGATTTTGTCGTTGACTGCACCGTAGTCAAGGCGTCACAGCCCTATTTTATCCCTACATTACAAGATAATTTGCTTTTGTGGAACAGGATGCGGGAAGAAAAACATATTGCGACTAAGACGTACAGACATTTTCTTATGCCGCTTTGGGGGGGACCATCCGGGCATTCGTCCGGTTTGGTTCTGTTTTATTCCGAGTTGCTGTGGACTGCGACAAATAAAACAACATTAGTTTTAAAAGACATAACGGGCCCGGACATAAATGTTTCGGTCGCCTCGGTTATACTTCCCACTATGTTTGCTTTTTGGCGTCTTTATTATGATAAAAGGATCAGCGCGGTACATACGCTTGCGGAAACGTATGAAGCGGTTTATTCATTCAAGTTAGAAGATAGCTCTATATTGTCAAATACTGATGACATATCAGAATTAACGACCATTATTAAATATGGTCATGACAAGATCAAAGAAGACGTGGTACCTGGTTATAATGACGCTTTTGAAACGGTGTTTATAACGCCAAGGCCGTTCGGTCTGATTAATTCGGTGTATATAATGGCTCAAATTAAAGAAAAGCATTATAAAGGCGATATTGATGCTTTAGACGTAGTCACAAACGCTCTCCGCAGTGAACTTACCGATAAAGGATACGCGGTACCGCAATGGTCAAAGCCGCTGGTACTGGGAAAATCACTTTCTGCCGAAGAATATGATGAAGTTTTCAATGGAACTGTAATACGAAGCTACACTAATTTGAATGTCAGAACATTTGCTCTGCCAAAAGCCGATAAGTTTAAAATCCTTCGCGCTTCCCCTCCGTCAGAAAGACTTTCGGTACTTTATAACAAAATCGTAAAGATAACCGAGTATAATTTCTCGGAGGATTTTGAAAATCTTCCCGAGTGCATAACGGAAACCGGACTAAAACCTTTTCTTTCCGCAATATCTTTTTATAACGTCAGCAGCTGCAAACTGGAAAACGCGGCGCTTACATTTACGGGAACGGCAAAAACAGACGCCGATTTCTGGAACAGCATAACATCAATTTGTTCTGTCAGAGACGAAGAAGAATTTTTATGCACCATTACAGACGACGATGACGGATATAATTTCACCGGAGAGATAACTGTAAATTCTATTTATAAAATAACCGACAAACTTTCGCTTACTATGAAATCCCTTATAATTAAAAGCGGACTTGACGAAACTTCAAGTTTCCCGTGCGCTTCCGTTATGTCTTATATTCAGAACGGCAATGACAGGATTGATGTAACGGTTACCCTTTCGCTTTCCGGCGGTGTTATGTACATAAACGGCGAGTACGAAAGCGGCAAGGTTCTTACAATATCAAAACTTTTGACGCTGTTCGGAATTGACGGCGTTGTTCCGGTTTCTTCGATCCTGCCGGACGATGAAAGCATTTTCGGTTCATTGGGGCTTAGGGATGTTTCAATGACGGTTTCAACCGCTCCGCTCAGCATTAACAATATTGGTTTTACGATAACTACCGGAAAGCCGTGGAACATTTACGACAATAAGATTACCCTCCAGCCGTATTTTGAAATATATATAGACATGCCTTTCGACAGTGAAAGGCGAAAGATCGATTATTCCGTTTTAGGAAAATGGACGCTGGCGGACACGATATTCGACCTGCTCTATCGTTCGGATAAGGTAATCATCTTGCAGCTGGCGCAAAATTCGGTGCTGAATTTTGCCGAAGTCGCCAAGCAGTTTGATGTTAACGTAAAATTCCCCGACATAAAACTGACCGGCATGAACATGACCTTGGACTTGGCAAGCAAAAATTATTCCCTTGATTTGTCGGCAAGTGATGTGTTGAAATTTGATGTCGGCGGAACAAAAATCGGGATAGACGATATTTCGTTCTCTCTTGATTTTATGGGAGGCAAATTCAGCGATTTAGCCGTTTCCGGTACACTGGTGTTAGGAGGGCTTTCGCTTAACGTAAGCGGAGAATACAACGCCGGCGGCGGGTTCGCGTTTCAGGCAATGGCATATTCCGAACTTGATTACAGTTTAAGGGATTTTGCCGTTCAAATAGCCGCAGACATTTCCGCCAGTTTTGACCCCGCGTCCATTCCGGAAAATTTCCTTACGGTGAGCATACGGACATTTTGTGTTTCCTATGAATCGGCGGACAGCGCTTTTAACGCCGATGTCGATTTGGAAAATGTCTTGGTAATTTCCGATAAATTTTCAATAAATCAATTTGCTTTAACAATTTCATCTTCCAAAAGCGAAGGGACGGAATTTCAAATAATCGCCCGCGCGTATATCTGCGGAACAGCCGTTTCATTATTGATAGCTAAAAAAGGCGGTGACTTTATCATTTCCGGAAGCGCCGATTTTGAAAAACTGACATTCAAAAACATTGCCGATGATTTGGGAATACCTACGGAATATCTTCCCGGCTTTATTACAGAATTTGCCGTAACAAATCTTTCCATGCAATACAATATTACAAAAAAAGATTTTCAGATAACTGTCGTAACAAGCGCGGGTACGGTTACCGCTGAAATTATTTCCGGTGTTGCATCGGCGTGGAGTATTTCTTATAAAACAAACCCGTCAACCTCTGTTGATATGCTCAATATGCCGCTTGTCGGAGAAATGATCAAAAACGTGTCGCCGGGAACTTCTGATTTTTCCGTTAAGGATTTTGAAATCGCCGCGTCGTCGGTTAACGGTGTTGTATTTAAGTGTATCGTGTTAGGCAAGAATTGCGAACTGGAGATTTACAAACCGGCTAAAACAGAACAACATTATGTAATATCAAATTCAGATTTGAATTTTATATCAAATACTCCAAGCACAGTAAAATGGATACAGTTTGATAAGACCTTCGCCGCAATCGTTACAATTCAAAAAGTAGGAATAGGCTTGGACGGAAGCAAAGCCGTGCTTCTTTTGGACGCGTCGTTAAACGTATCTCCGCTTTCTTTCAGCTTAATGGAAGCCGGAGTTGGGATAAATATTGCCAACCCGTCAGACGTCGCGTTTTATCTTTCAGGGTTCGGAGTAAGTTTCGATAACGGAAGCCTGTCTATCGGGGGAAGTTTTTCACGGATAAAACGGGAAGGAAAAGAAGTTTACACAGGTTCTCTTTTGATCAAATTTAAAACGATTACCGCTGCGGCAATCGGTGAATATTCTTCCGGCTCGTTAATGGCGTATTTTGCCTTGTCCGCCTCTATCGGGGGACCTCCGGCGTTCTTTATTACCGGCATTGCAATCGGTTTCGGCTACAACAAAAAACTGTGTCTTCCGCAGGTTGAGAAAGTTCCCGAATTCCCGCTGATCAAAGCCGCAATCAGCGGATTTAATCAGCAAACTCTGGATAATTTAAACAAATGTATCAAAGATGAAAATAAACAAAACTTTATTGCGGCGGGAGTGAAATTTACTTCGTTTAAACTGGTAAACGGATTTGCGCTTCTTACCTTTGCATTCGGGAATGAATTTGAAATTGGGCTGCTCGGACTCGCGGACATTTCCGTTCCTCCGAATGTGACATCAAATCCTATAGCAAAAGCGCAGCTTGCGTTAATAGCCGTTTTAAATATTTCCAAAGGGGTGTTTCGTGTTGAAGCCCGCCTGACTTCGGAATCTTATATACTTTCGCGTGACTGCAAACTTACGGGCGGCTTTGCGGCGTATTTTTGGTTTGACAAAAACAAATACAGCGGTGATTTTGTCATTAGCCTCGGAGGATATCATCCCGCTTTTGTAAAACCGGCTCATTACCCTGTTGTTCCGCGGCTGGGGCTGAATTGGAACGTAACCTCACATCTGAATATTTCCGGAGAAATATATTTTGCCCTTACTCCCAGTACACTTATGGCGGGCGGAAAATTAAGCGCCGTATATACTCAGGGAAACCTAAAGGCTTGGTTTATCGCATACGCGGATTTTCTTATTTCGTGGAAACCTTTCAGCTATGATATAAGCATCGGAGTATCCGTCGGCGCTTCTTATCGTATCGACTGGTGGTTTATACACAAGACTTTTTCTATCGAATTAGGAGCCGACCTTCACATTTGGGGACCGGAAGTACATGGTAAAGTACACATTTCGTGGTTCATAATTTCTTTTACTATTTCTTTTTCAGCAGGCGATGATTACTCGAAAAAGCCCCTTGACTGGAATGAATTCAAGGAATCATTCCTGCTTGATACCACTAACACGAATGGAAGAAACGATTCGGCGGATATTCTTAGCGCGGCGATTGAAGGCTGTATCGGCAAAGCGCTGGACGGTACGGATATTGTAGACGCGAATTCTTTATGTATCGCTGTTTCGTCAAAAGTACCGGAAAGCGGAAATGTCCGCCCGGTAAACGACGGTTTTTTAAACGCTCCCATTACACTTGATGTAATCAGCGACAAAAAAATCAACGTAAACAATATATTTACTAAAAGCGCGATAAGGCAAAATGTTCCCTCGGCAATGTGGAAAAAATCTCCCGCAAAAGCTTCCGACAAACTAAAAGAAGAAAGCACCGTTAAAGACGCGGTATGCGGAGTTTCTTTTACAACAAATAACATAAAACCTGAGTTGTTCCCAAAAACCCGTTATATTTCCCTTGACGAGCTGTATAGAAATAACACGATTGAATTCAAAAACTGTTTTGGATTTATACCGGAAAAGCGGCTGGTTTTATCCGATAACGATTCGATTAACAGGTTTTCTAAAAATGCAAACAGCGCGGAAGCCGTAACCCGCAGGAAAAAGTTTTTAAAAGAATACGGCATAACGGAAGACATAAAAATATCGCACCTTGCTGACAACGCTGAAAATTGGTTTTCCGAGTATATGTTGATCAGCAATTAAAGGAGATTTGCATGGATACTAATGAAACATCTCTTAACGAAAAAGATTTTAAGATTGCCGATTATTACAAACCCGCACTTCCGGAAGGGAAATATACCATAACAGGCACGCAAAACGTTACGTCGCCCGTCACCGAAAAATTCAGCATAACAAAGAACTTTTATGTATCGGCAAATTCGGAAACAATTCTGCCCGATGATATTTTCAGCGTTTATCCTCTGCCCGAACAGCAGGGAGATTTTTCGGGGACCCTTCCGTTTATGGTGCTTAATAACGAAGTCTATCCGTGGACTCGGCACTGGACAGATGACATAGAAGGTTTACCGGTTCCGTGGCTCGCGCTTATCGTAATTTCGGAAGACGAACAAGCGGTCGAAACCGATGTAAAATATTCCGAACTGGTGAATTTAAAACAAGCCGGCGTATTTTTCCCGTATAACAAAAATCCCGCATCACCCTGCAAAGACGATGATAACATACACATCCTCACGATCCCGAAAAAAACATACACAGAGGTAATGCCTTCTAAAGAAGACCTGCCCTGGCTTACCCACGCAAAATTTGTTAATCTATCCGCGGCGGAAGATTCCATTGCCGAACAAAACGGCTGGTTTTCAACGATAATCGCAAACAGGTTTATTCCTTCCGCAAAAAACAAAGCGTTAAAAAGCAGCGTTCATTTGGTTGCGGTTGACGGATATTTAAATGCTGTAATTAATGCGTCTTATGATTTTGTCCGCTTTGTTTCTCTCCATCATTGGAATATTTATTCGGAAAAAACCGAAGAAAAATCATTTGTTTCCCTTGTGGAGGGACTTAATCAAAATTCCGCTCAGGTAAAAGAAAAATCCCTTAAACCGCATTATTTGCGAAGCGGAGAAAAAACGTACTCGTTTTACCACTCGCCGCTTCTGCCCTTGGACTCGCCGCGTTACGATAATATCAACGGAGAAGAAAAATATACCGCGGACGGCAGGCTTGTGTATGATATGGAAAATGGAATTTTTGATGTAAGTTATTCGGCGGCGTTTAACTTGGGAAGGTTAATTACTTTAAGCAAACGTTCTGAAGCGGAGAAAATCGCGGCTTGGCGAAAAGATGAATCGGTTAAAAATCATTTGGAGAAACTTGACGGAGCGATGGGTTTATCTTTGTACGATCTAAAAGAACTCTGCAAAAAAATAACGGAGAATGAATTAGTATGAAAAGACGTTTAATTACCGGACAATTCGGCAAATCAAATTATATTCCCATAAACATTCCCGAAGGATTAAAAGATTACGCAGGCGAGCTTCGGCTTTTAAAAGATATTCCGTTTACATATCTGCTTTCCGATGTTCCGGATTTAAGCGAAGAAAGCATACGCTTTTTTATGGTAGACATCAACTGGACGGACGCGCTGCTGGACGGCGCGTTTTCAATAGGCAGAGTATGCGCAAGAGATTGTGTAACAGATAACTTTGTGATAAACGCGGCAAAGGAAAGAAGAAACTATTTTGAAACGCCGCGCATGAAACGTATGCATCCTAATCATAAAAACACGCTTAAAAAATCGGTGCCGGACAATGCCGCAAATGAAGATTATTCACTTATAAGCGGATTTATCATGCGCTCTCAGCTTGTGCGCAGAATGAAAGGTCTGCTTCTATACGGGTATGACAAACAGGGCGCGCCGAAAAGTAATGACGATGATGGAACTCCGCTTAATATACTGCGGATGGAAACACTTGCGGAGGATATCCTCATCTGCCTGTTTCACGGAAAAGTATATGAAATATTGATCGCCGAACCAAAAACGGGATTGAGATTCGGAGTATCAACCGTAGACGAAACAGGCGCGAAGATATCGAGAAGCATAGATTTACGTTCCGCACTCGACAGTTCCGATTTGGGAAAAAGAATAGCTTCGTTTTGCATCGATGCTTATACAGATGAAAACGGCAGATTATCCGCAAAAAAACTTGCCGAAGCTGTCGGGCTTGAACTTAAAAAACAAAGCAAACTTGGAACAGATAAGATAACGCCCTCGCGGTTTGCTTTTGAAATGATAGCGGCTGCACACAGAGCAAAATTTATCTCAAAAGAAGAGGATAGGGAAAATGCCTGACAAGTTAATTATTCCGATGATTGTTCTGGCGCATAATATTAAAAGGGCGCGGCAAGTGCCGTCCATAAATCCGAATTATAAAACCGCGCTTGCTTCTTATCTCGGAAAGGATTCTTTCCCCGCGGCGTTCAATGAAAATATTCTGCTGAAAAAAGGAGTGCATCTTCATTTCATTCTTCCTTCCGCGTTAAAAAAAGGAAGCGAAACAGAAAATGAAAAAGGCGAAAGATTTTTTGATTATCCCGCCGTTCCCGACCGCTTTATCGTCACAAGAATGATGATTAAAAACGGGAAAATCGAAACGAATTGCAGCATGGTGGAAAGCAATTTTTACTCGCTTGACGCACGCTACGAAAACAGCATAACGATACCAAAATTCGACGATGTAAGAACAAGACGCCGATACCGCTACATGGGAAGAACATATCCCGCATCATCGTCCGTGCCGGAGCTTTCCGAAGATGACGGATATTTTGATAAAATAACCGCGGTCGGCGCCGGAGATCCGCTGTTTTCCGCCTATTATCCAAGTTGTATGAGCGTGTTCGGTTTTTATGACGATCTTGAAGGCGTGCCGGCAAATTCGGTTTTGAGTTATTTTGTAATCGGATATTACGCAAATCCGAAAAATGACATTTTATACAATGTAAAAACGGCAAACGACATGAGGGAAATCTTAATACAATATGATTTATCCGCGGACGATGACAAACGTATTTGTAATTCCTGTGTTTTGTTCGGCGAAGCTGCCGGGCTTGATCTTGCAAAAGACAATCTTCCTCCATTGGGAGAAATAAACATAGGAATAGGCAAAAGTTCGGCAGAAGCGCTCTCCGCAATAATAAAAGATACCTATTACAAAAATAATCCTGATATGGAACGTTTTTTGACCTCCATACAGTACGATACCGCAAGCGAGGTATCACAGCCGGACGGTAATTTTAAAATTGACGACGATATTCATTTCAGAGGTTTTTCACGCACGGATTCTGTTGAACGTACCTATTTGCTGCGCCTGCCGAAAGATACGGATAAAAAAGAATTTTCCGGATTCGCGAAAAAACATTCGGACCTCATGCATCTTGAGCATGAAACAGGCAAGCTGCGCCGCGAATTGGAGTATCATAAAAACTCACTTTATTATCTGTGGGAAAATTATGAAGACGCAAGCGGCGCAAAGGAAAAAGAAATCATCGGATACATGGAGATTATCGTTGATAACATATCCGAATTACGCGGCAAAATATATAACAACATAATCGAGGCGGATAAAAAAAGAGATGCATTAACATCTTTGTTAAAAGAAAAAAAAGCGGAATTAGAACTTGCGCAGGCTGAACCGTTTTATTTCCCGAACGATCCCGCGTTAATGCTGTTTGGAAAAGGCATGAACAGGACTTACGCCTTTGGGGAAGACGGACGCTTTGAATCGGATAACTCGCTGTACTGCATTACAAAACCTATTACATCGGACATCTCACATGATACGCTGCTGGCTTATTTTAAAGATGTAAGCAGTTTCCCGAAAACATACGAACATTATAAAGATGCCGCAGTTATGGCGCTGCTTCTTGATTCATGTAATATTTTACCTCAATTAAAAATTACGCCTAAAATACATGAAAAATTTTCACCTATCATGATTAACCTAAACCCAACGGAGCAGGTTACTTTATTGATGCAGTGGGAATCTGTCGTTTATCCTGATTATTCAGGTTCTGCTCCGGAAAACAGCAGCCTTGAATATGGTAACACGGATTATGTGTATCACGGAATAATGTCGGAACGGGAAAATTCCTGCGAAGGAGTTACCGTGTTAACTCCGCACGGAATTTACAACCTTCAGGATAAGCTGAAAAAATATCTTGAATACGCGGATTCGCCGGAGGCGGAGGCGCTTACCGAAAAAATAAAAGATTGGTCTGCGGTGTCGCAAAGTCTTGGCGGGTTTAACATAAGTTTAACCGCGCTTCAATATGTCTTTCAGTTCCCGATCGACATTGATCCCAAGGACAGCTTTTCAAAAAAAATTGCCGAATGTATTGCTCTGCCTAATCCTCAATTTTACGAACCCAAAGCGGAAAGGCTCGCCGTTCGTAATAACATGCAAATTTTTCCTTTGAGAGAAGGATTTTTCGGGCTTTCAAAACTTGCGCTTACAACAACATTCGGCGAAACCAGAAAAATCATTGACGATAATCTTGAGTTTAAAGGCGTAAAATATTTTTCCGAAAACCTGCATCCTTTACATAATGGTTACTGTTTTTTCCCGCTTAACCTTACTTCCCCCGCGAGACTTTCGGCATATTTTACGGCGGCTTGCGATAACAACATGATTTCTTCGCCGTTTCCGGAGGAGACGCCGGTTATCGGAATTTTCCTTCCCGACATGCTTAACAGAAATGTAAATATATTTTCCAACCGCGGCAAAAATATCGGGATGATAAAAACTTCTTACAGAAATTCAGGCGGCAAAAAAAGCGCCGTCGGAAGGTTTGTAAAATCTCCGAACGCGCCTGAAAAAATTGATTCGCGCATAATCGATTTTATATCCGAATTAACAAAAGACAACTCCGCTTTTGCCGAGCTTATGGCGGTAATTGATGAAAAATTAAACGTAACGCTGCCGCTTTCGCAAAACAACTTCATATTCGGGCGCGCGCTTGTGCTGGCGGAAGTTTCCCTCGAGCTTGAATATTTCGGAAGCCCCGAATGGTCAAAAAAAGATACCGATATCGGCAAGTTTGACGACATCGGGCTTTCAAAGCAAAAATTCCCGGTAAAATTCGGAGATAAAAACAGAGTAACCGACGGCGTATGCTGCGGATTTTACAACGGATTTTCACAGGGCTTCGCGGCGTTCGGGGCGGAAAACAAAAACGCCCGTTATTTAAACGCAGAACCTTTTTCTATAAGCGGCGCGGACGGGGTAAAAAACGTGACGCTCCTTTTTGACCCAATGCTCAAAGTAACGATAAGCACAGGTCTCTTGCCCGTAAAGCAAATAGAAATGTACGGAGAGCATACTGATTTTTCAGCGTTCGAACTGTTGTCGGCGGAACTTAACACGGTAATTTCTGATGAAGATAAAGCAGTGCTTCCGGATTTCACGAGCGGTGCGGTTTTTAGCAGATATTACCCCGTACTACAAGGTGAACATGTCAAATACGAGAAACTGAAAATCGAAAAACCTCCGGCTGAAATAGAAACCGTAGGTAAAACGATCATAACTGATGGTATAATTATAGAAATGGGGGAATAGATATGGAAGGAATAGGCATAAGAATTCCGGAAAAAGTATTTTTTTCCAACGCCCCTGCAAATTATACGGTTAAAAATGATTTTTACTTTACCATTTTTAAAACAAATCCAAACAAAGGCGAGACATTAGCCGAATCAACGAAAGTACATAAAGGAGAAGTGTATCCAACAATTTACATAAAGGGATTTGAGCAGCTTTTTAAAGATGACGGCTCGCAGACAGATAAATTACGCGCATTCTTTAAAATGTTTAACGCAAACGGAAATTCATCATGGGAAATACGCTACGGAAAATTCCGCGAAACGAATGAAGATTGCGTAGAAATAATTACAAGCGCCGATTCGCTTAAGCCTGATTTTTCAGCCGGATTCCAGCTATCCGATAAGTGCGCGTTTACAAATATTCCCGATACACCAAGCCCGGTAACGTTCAGCATTTTTATAGATGATTTTGATTATTTCTTCAGCGATCTTCCCAATCAAATAACATATAACATTACTCTTGAGCGCGGGTTTGCCGCGTACATCGAAGATTTTGCGGCGTACCTGACCGAAGAATCTGAAAAACCAAAAGCGCCTGTTTCTTCTATATATAAAGGGGACTCATGCGATATCTCATGGAAAATAGAACAAAACGAAAAAGCGTCGGCTTTTTTATATGATGAAAACGGAAATATCGTCGCAAACCTTCCGCCGTATACCGTTAAAATCGATAATGACAGAAAATTCACATTAACAGCCTACAATGATTTTTGCTCGGTGACAAAGTCTTTAATCGTATACAGAACTCTTTGGAAACACAAAGAAAACGCTGCCGAATCTTTTCCGCAAACGGACAGCAAAGGGCATTTCAAGTTTTACAAAAGTTACGGCGGCAAATATTATTTGTATGTACACCCAACATTATATTGCAGTGACGACGACCTGAAAACATGGAAACCGTATTCGGAAAATACAGCCGCGCCTTCTTATTACAGCTTTTATTCATCAGCGTTTTCCGAAAGCATTTTCAGCGTTTGTTATCTAAGCGCCGGTTTGTTAACCTATTGCGAAATGAGTATCAAAGGTAAAACGTGGGAAAAGTATGATATACAAAGAAGCGGATTAACCCATGCTTATACTTTGTTTTTTCAAGGCAAGATGCGGATTATGCTTGCTGACGAAAATGACGCAGGTTTTTTTGATTGGCTCGGCGGTCAGCTTATGAACGGGACTTTTTTGGTAAAACCGGGAAAAACAAAAATAAAAGCGGTCGATGTCCTGTCCGACAGCGGTAAATGTTTTGTCGCGGTTTTGTACAATAACAACCGGGTTTATTTTTATGATTTAGACGACGATTTCAAAAATAATATTTTTGAATGTCCGGACGCTTCAAGCGAAAGTATCCATTTGATAAAATCCAACGCGGTTTATGTCGCGCTTGACGGATACATGATAGAAGTCAGCGACAGAGAAAAATTCACAGATACGCATTTTTTCCCCAAGTATAAAAAAGGTACGCACCCTATTTTAGGCGGCGTCGACACAGAAGCCATTATTGGCGCGTTTCAAACAGAAACGGGCATAAATATATGGGAGTATAAATTTTAAAAGCTGGCAGTGCGGATATAGCGCCGCGCCGTCCGGAATCCAAAGGAGGTTTTGTTATGAAACCACATGTAGTATCAGGGCGTGCTGAAGTAACCCAGGCGAGTTATGAATGTATTGAGTTCACTGAAAGCGGATATATCGTCATTCCAAGCTCAATAGAAAAACTGACGATAAAAAAGATAATTAACAACAAGATTTATCCGTGCAAAAATCAGTTTGAAATTTTGGTTACAGGAAAAGACGGAGAAGACGCGCCGGGCGGTTCGGGTGAGGCTGGGGGCGATGGTGAAAACGGCGGAACCGTTGAGATAACGGTTTTGGATTTGGCAGGAGATGTACACTTAAAAGTATCCGGCGGTAACGGCGGGTTCGGAGGAAGAGGAACAGACGGAATAGACGGTGGGAAAGGCGGCGATGGGGGAAAAGGCGGCGACGGAGGAAAAATAACTTTTAAATATAACCAAGAGGATGCCGATTCATTGTCCAGTGTCTATGTGGATTCCTCAGAAGGAGGATATGGAGGATATGGAGGAACCGGCGGGAGATGTTTAGGCGGCGCCGGAAACGGGGGCGAAAGCGAAAAGGAAGGAACACTCGGTGCAAAATTCGGCGACGGAGGCAACGGAGGGGAAAACGGAAAAAACGGCGAAATAAAGATCATTGGTCCCAACGGAGAGAGTTCAACAAACGGAATCGAAGATGAAAACGAAAAGGCGTTTCAAAGAAATACGGTTTCGCATGAATCGCCGTCAGGCGCGCGAATGCTTGATTTTGGCGATGACAGAGATTTTAGGCACTTTATTGAGGTTCATGGCGGAGAATCGAACCTCAAAAACTTTCCGAATATAATAAAAACACTAAAGAAAATGAGACGAATAGCGAAAGAGAAAAAAAACGGAATGCTT
The DNA here is from genome assembly GCA_002293455.1 of Treponema sp. UBA937. Taxonomy (GTDB): domain Bacteria; phylum Spirochaetota; class Spirochaetia; order Treponematales; family Breznakiellaceae; genus UBA937. Next base: position 18,449 of record DBDH01000076.1, on the reverse strand, counting down.
TCTGATGAAAATCAATATGTTAAGCTCAACGGAGATATTTCGCAAGTTGGAGTAAAGGGTGTTAAGAGAGCAACTAAAAACAGTTCTTTAGAGAGTAACGATCTTGGCGCAAGTAACTTTTATCAATTTGAATCTGTCATTCATACGTGTTTTTCAAATTCGTCTACCAATGTTTCTGAGGAAAGTAAAAACCCGCCTGTTCCCGTCGCCAATATGGTTGCCATTAAAATCGTGGATTTGACTTCAAAAACTATAATCCATAACGATGTTTTATATGGCGAAGGGGAAGTGTCCCGCACATTAGAAAGTTATCTGACCGATGTATATCCTTATACAAAACTTGCCGGAAAACAATTCAGAATATTCGCGACAATAACTTATCAAGACGACAAGGGAAACCTTTATTCTTCTGAACTTACACCGAGGGATTACAAATTTGAGGTGGCGGAAGTACAATCTTACATCGACGAAATAACAATTACAAATCCGCACTGGCACAGTGGAAAAAGATCAGGCAGCATTAAGTTTCTTTATGGAAGAACGACGACAGATGGCGAGGGAGCTTATGTGGATGCGGATTATTATGGCGACAAATATAAGGAGAATTCGTATGATGATGTCCACAGAATACTACGCACAATTATGCCGATTTCCGGAAAAATAACGCTCAGAAATCTTGGAAACGCCAAAGTTAAGGGAGCTTCAATTGATTCGTATATCGGCGGCGATTTTAATTATTCAGTTTCTTACCTTGAGTATAATACTTCAAATAGCAGAAAAACTATTGCGACACACCGCAAGGATATATTGCCGGAAGACCTTGGGCAAAAACTTCAGGCTAACAACGATTTTATCTATGATGCATCAGATAATTCTGTAACGTTTGACCTTAAGCTTCCTCCAAAAATAGAGGGAAAAAGCGACTATGACTGGGAATGCAATTTATTGGGAGCTTTTCTGAACGACAGTTCCCATAAATGTTATTTAAACGGATGTTTTGTGCTGAATGTGGAACATGAACCGTCGTTAGGTGCCACAAATACCAGATATCAAATCTGTATTTACAGTGATGACGCCTTGCCAGGTACGCAGTCTAAATATTATGAAGCTACCGGAGGCAAAACCAATGTATATATCCCTCCAATAGAGATTTATTGGGGATGTCACGCAAAAGAAGTCCAGATTAAAATGGCTGATGGTTCCGTAAAACGCGCCGATGAAATTAAAACCGGCGACAGGCTTTCCGCATTCGGCGGAAAAATTCTCACCGTCGCGGATGTACTTACGGGTAAGGATTCTGAGATATTCAAAATTGAAACTTCGGATGGAAACAGCATAAGGGTATCAGGCGGTCACGCGATGAAAGTGTATGATGAAGAAAATCCTCATGGCAGAAGAGTAACAGCAAGACGTTTAACCAAGGGCGATAAACTCATGACGCCTCACGGCGCTTGCGATGTGTCAAATGTTACTGTCGAACCTTATAACGATATGGTTTACAATTTTACATTTGCAGAAGCGACCGCTCCCAATTACATCGAAGCAAACGGATACTGGTCGGGAGATTTTTACGCCCAAAACGAAGAGGAAAAGAACTCCCCTGTGCAATTATCGGAAGAATCCAAGGCCTTAATAGCGGAGTTTAAGGAACTGGAAAAACAGCTTAAAGCCGGAAACATGTAACAAAAAAGTTCCGGATTGTTATCCCAAGGCAGCGCTGAATAAGCAAGTCAAAGATTTGCTCATCATCGAGACTTAATCAGCGCTGCCCCAAGCCGCCGGTGAAAAATCTTCACATAAAACAAAGAGGTGTTGTAATGAGTTTATTTTCTACAGGTTTATCAAAGCCGGAATATGATGCGGAAAAAATGCGCTTAAGATTGCTTGGCAATGAAGCAAATGCTGTATTTGATGAAAACGGCGGCTTAAAGCGGCAAAAGGAAACGGAAAGTATCATCCTAAACAGAGACATCATTGAAATGATGACTAATAATCTTAAACAGATAGAAGATTATTACATAATAAGCAAAACAAACGCAAAACGCGCGTTTACTCTCGCATTATTGTTTTGTATATTAGGGTTTGCTCTTTTTGCTTCTGCGGTGATTATAGCGTTTACCGTAAAGCTTACGGATTTCGCGGTGATCTCAACGATAGGCGGCGCAATATCTCAAATATTGGCAGCGACTGCTTTGTTGGTACATTCCGGAGCGCAGAAGCAGCTTAACTATTATTACGAAGCTCTGCACGAAAACGAGCAGTTTCTTTCCGCCGTCCATTTGGTAAGCAAGATATCGCCGGATAAACCGGATAAACAAGATGAAACGTATATAAGCATAATAAAAAATTCACTTGATATCCTTACCGACAAAAATAAGAAAAAGGAACCAGTGAAGTAAAACGAGTTTTCTATTTTAAAACGGCCGCGCCGAAACTCCGTTTTCAAACCCAGTCAGATTAGTCAATAAAAAAGGGTTATCCCTCGGATAACCCTAACATTTTGCGGCGAACTGGACTTGAACCAGCATGCCTCGCAGCACTAGCACCTCAAGCTAGCGTGTCTACCACTTCCACCATCGCCGCAAAAGCAAATGTATCTTAACCATTTATGCATAACGTGTCAAGCGTGTTGCCTTGTTTTTAAGAGAAAATCTCCTCTAATCCTTCGGGCTTATCTCCAAAATAAGTTCCACTTCTCCTTTAGAAAGACTTACGGCTCTGGCAATTTCATCGACTTTCCAGCCTTGATGGGCAAGTTTTGTTACGGTTTCTCTTGTGCCGATGGGCGGAGCTCCACGGTCTTTGGGCATTCCTTTCTTTGATTCGCCTTTAATCAAATCACCGAGAATCTTGACATAATCCTGGGCCTGTTTGGACACTTCTTCCAGGCGGCTTTCTGTGCGGGCAAGCCATTCCCTGGCAACCTGCATAGACTCAATCCTCTTTTCAACATCTTCCAGGGTATTGTCCAATTCGGAAAGTTTTTCCTGGGTAAGTTTAACTTTTTCATTTTCCCTGGTCAGATTCCCCATAATCAACTGAATGCTTTCCATATCGCCTTGCAATCTGGAAATGGATTCGTCAAAGTGTTTTACCTTACTTTCGGTTTCCTGGAGAATCTTGAAATTCCGGTCGATGCTGTCATTAGTTATTTCGAGCGTTTGATTTTTCTTCTCGATGCGCTGGTATTTTTCTTCTGTTTCTGACAGAGCATCATTTAAATGCCGAAGCTGAACCTGCATCGATTGAAGCGTATCATCTTCACTGGAAACTTGCGTCAGTTTTTCTTCAACAGCCTGGGAAGTAGTAAGGAGCCGGTTGAAATCGGCTTCCATAAGTTCGATGCGCCGTTTTTCCGAAAGGAAGCGGGTCATTTTCGCGTTGACTTCATCTTCCAGCCGTTTTAATTTGCTAAACTGAATTTCCATTTCTTCGGCTTCTGCCCTTTGATGATCCAGACGGCTAATATCAGCCCTGAGATCCTCGACACCGCGTTCAAGGTCTATCTTAAGCTGTTCTGTTTTATCAAGCAATTTTGTTTGACCGATAAATTCTTTGACCTGCCGGTCCGCGTCTTTAATCGCTGTTTCCAAACTCTTAACTTGTTCATCGGTTCGGGAAAACAATTCAGTCCGAAGACTTTCAGCTTCGCCGCGGATTCCCTCTATCGTGGTTCTTACCGTGTTCAGCCGTTCATCTTCATCGCGGAGCTGCGACGCAAACTTAGCTTTCCAATCGGCAAAACTGGTTCTGGTTTCATCCATGAGGCCCGTAATCTCAGAATTCCGGGTTTCGACATAGCTTCCTGTTTCCTTTATGGCTGATTCAAAATCCCGCTGGCTGTGTTTAAGCTGTTCGGTCATAGACAGTTCGTAACGGCTGATTTCACTTTTTACGATGGCAGCCGCGGCCGTCCGCGCGTCTTCCCAATCGCGGGAAACCTGTTCGCGGAGCGATTCCAGGGAATGATCGGCCTGTGCCATTTGTTCCCGAATACCTTCTTCAAATGCGTTTGTTTCCGCCTTAAGATGATCCAACTCGGTAACAATCCGTCCGTCTGTATCGGCAAAACGGGATTTAAGGGTTTCGATGAAATTTTGTTCCAACAATTTTCGTTCGGCGGCACCGGTTTCACTAAGCTCATGCAAAGCGGTATCAAGATCGCCTTTCCATTCATCCAGACGCTGATCGATGGCATCGCTCCGTTTTGTCAAATCCGTAATAAAATCATCTTCAAAGACTTTGAGTTTTTCGGAAACATTTTCATAAGCCCGATTTTTCAGTGCGTTGAGGTCCTGTTCCAAGCTGCTCATATCGGTCCGGATAGCGGCAACAGCCGCGGCAAACTGCGAAGAGGAAGAATTTCTCGATTCGGCGGAATCCCTTTCAAAGAGAGCAAAATCTTCACGAACGCGTTTTTCGGTCTCTTGCATGTAGCGGCGAAGTTCCGCGTCCAACTGGACAATATCGCTGGAAATGGATTCAAGACGCCGGAATTCTTCGGTTTGCGCAGTCCGGTAAACCTCAAGTTTGCTTTCCGCCGCTTCCAAGGCTTTTTGCTCAGCAGATTCCGCTGTTTCCAGGATTTGCCTGTCGATAGAGACAATCGAATCATCAACCTTTTTCCGCAACCCTGCTATTTCACTGCTCAACGCTCCCAGCATAGTACGGAATTCCGTTTCGGCTTCGGCGGCGGATTTTCTCCATTCCGCTTTTTGATTTTGAGCAAGGGCATTTAGTTCCTGAATATCTTTATTCCATTCATCTTTGTAAAGTTTCTGCTTCGCCTCAATTTCACCGTGCACGGAAATAAGCGAATCATCAGCCTTCTTCTGCAACCCTGCTATTTCGCTATTTAACGCTCCCAGCATAGTACGGAATTCAGCATCCGCACCGGCAGCGGTGTTCTCCCATTCCGCTTTTTGGTTTTGCACCAGGGCATTCAGTTCCTGAATATCTTTATTCCATTCATCTTTGTAAAGTTTCTGCTTCTCCTCGATTTCACCGTGCACGGAAATAAGCGAATCATCAGCCTTCTTCTGTAAATCAGTTATTTCGCTATTCAACGCTCCCAGCATGGTACGGAATTCAGCATCCGCACCGGCAGCTGTTTTCTCCCATTCCGCTTTTTGGTTTTNNTCCTGAATATCCTTATTCCATTCTTCCTTGTAGAGCTGCTGTTTTGCTTCGATTTCACCGTGCACGGAAACAAGCGAATCATCAGCCTTCTTCTGCAACCCTGCTATTTCGCTATTCAACGCTCCCAGCATGGTACGGAATTCTGCATCCGCACCGGCAGCCGTTTCCTCCCATTCCGCTTTTTGGTTTTNNTCCTGAATATCCTTATTCCATTCGTCCTTGTAGAGCTGCTGTTTTGCTTCGATTTCACTGTGTACGGAAATAAGCGAATCATCGGCTTTTTTCTGTAAATCAGTTATTTCGCTATTCAACGCTCCCAGCATAGTACGGAATTCTGTATCGGCACCGGCAGCCGTTTCCTCCCATTCCACTTTTTGGTTTTGCACCAGGGCATTCAGTTCCTGAATATCCTTGTGCCACTCGTCTTTGTAAAGTTTCTGCTTCACCTCAATTTCACTGTGTACAGAAATAAGCGAATCATCAGCCTTCTTCTGTAAATCATTTATTTCGCTATTCAACGCTCCCAGCATGGTACGGAATTCAGTATCCGCACCGGCAGCCGTTTTCTCCCATTCCGCTTTTTGATTCTGCACCAGAACATTCAGTTCCTGAATATCTCTGTGCCATTCGTCCTGGTAGAGCTGCTGCTTCGCCTCAATTTCACTGTGTACGGAAACAAGCGAATCATCAGCCTTCTTCTGTAAATCATTTATTTCACTATTCAGCGCTCCCAGCATAGTACGGAATCCTGTATCCGCACCGGCAGCCGTTTTCTCCCATTCCGCTTTTTGATTCTGCACCAGGGCATTTAGTTCCTGAATATCTCTGTTCCATTCGTCCTTATAGAGTTTCTGCTTCGCCTCAATTTCGCTGTGTACGGAAATAAGCGAATCATCGGCCTTTTTCTGTAAACCGGCTATTTCGCTATTCAGCGTTCCCAACATAGTACGGAATCCTGCATCTGTATCGACAGCTATCTTCTCCCATTCCGCTTTTTGATTCTGCACTAGGGCATTCAGTTCCTGAATATCTCTGTTCCATTCGTCCTTGTAGAGCTGCTGCTTCGCCTCAATTTCGCTGTGTACGGAAATAAGCGAATCATCAGCCTTCTTCTGTAAACCGGCTATTTCACTGCCCAGCGTTCCCAACATGGTACGGAATTCCGTGTCGGCATCAACCGCTGTTTTCCCCCATTCCTCTTTTTGATCTTGCACCAGGGTATTCAGTTCCTGAATATCCTTGTGCCATTCGTCTTTATAGAGTTTCTGCTTCGCTTCGATTTCGTTGTACACAGAAACCAGCGAATCATCGGCTTTTTTCTGTAAACCGGCTATTTCGCTATTGAGCGCTCCCAGCATAGTACGGAATTCTGTGTCGGTTTCGGCAGCGGATTTTTTCCATTCCTCTTTTTGATTTTGTGCCAGGGCATTCAGCTCCAAGACATCTTTTTTCCATTCGTCTTTGTAGAGCTTCTGCTTCGCTTCGATTTCGCCGTGCTCGTTCTTCCATTCATCTTTATAACTTTTAACATATCCCTGCACTTCATGGATTCGGATTTTTGCCGCTTCCTGCAAGGCTTTAAGTTTATCTTCGATTTCATCCTTAAAGCGATGAGTCCGTTCCAGAGCCTGCTCTTTGAGCTTTACGAGCGTAGCATCTTCCAGCTTATCAGCCTTCATTCCGGCTTTCTCAACAGCGTCCCGAAGCATTTTATTGATGACATCCATATCTCTCGCAAGATTTGAGGCGCGCTGTTGTTCAATTTTGGCAACCGCTTCCCGGTGATCTTCCACCTGGCGTTCAATCGTTTCGGCTGCTGCCTGCATATCCGAAACAGTCGATTTTACCGCGGAAACAGAGGCTTCCATAGTCCGTTCCAGAGCTTCCGCGTTTTCCCTTTCAAAACGGAATTCTATGTCGGCAAGGCCTTTTTCCAAATCGCTCAAACGGCCCCTTGCGTCGGTGATTTTTTTCGCGCTGGATTCCACAAAGTCCGATTCATCCCGAATCCGGTCCAGGTTTTCCTGAACGCGGCTCGTCATCTTCATGAGTTCATTGAGGGCGGTATCGTAAGCGGTAATCCGTTCATCAATTTTGGCAATGGCATCAGCTTTTCCAGCAAGTCCTTCATCGGTTAGGACCAAACGGTTCATCAATTCTTTGGCCGCTTTCTGCTGAACATCGAGTTCTATCGCATAGTCCCGAACGGAAGATTCCTTCTCCGCAACGAACCCCGACAATTCTTCCTTGAGCTTCTCACCGTACTTTCGGACCTTATCCATGGAACGGTTGTTTTTATCAAGCTGACGGTATAAAACCAGAACAGCGGCTACAATTGCCAAGGTCAATAGATTTCCGATAGTAAAAAAACTCATGCCGCTAACCCAAAATATACGAATATAATTGCTTGTATTTCGTGAATACAAAATCGGCGCCGCCGTCTTTTCCAGAGAACATTTTTTTATAAACAGATTTAACTAATGCGGTTTTCATCCCCACCCCTTTTGCTCCCATTATATCATAAGATACGCTGTTTCCTACATATAAAATTCGCTGCGGAGGCACAGAAAATAATTCCGATAATCTGAGGAACGGAGCGGGATCGGGTTTTAGATGATTTACTTCTTCGGAACACAGTACCACATCCCAATAACCATCAAGCCCAAGATAGTCGATTTTCTGTTCCAGAGGAAAGTCTGATAAAAGCCCGATTTTTAAGCCCGCATCCTTGCAGCCCTTTAACGTTTCATGCACATAAGAATACAAGCGGACCTTTTTAAAAATCGGCTCCCAGCCGCGGTAAATGAGTTTTTCCGTTTTATCTTTTATTGATGCAGGATCATCTTTGAGTATCTCCGCCATTATCCGCGCTTGATGATCGTAAAAATGACCTTTATGTTCTTCAGCCCGAAGGACATCTCTGGCTTTTCCCATCGCCATAAGAAGCTTGTGTTCCTTTAATACAAAGGGAATCAAGCGGGAATAAAACTCGATATTCGGATAAAGCGTACCATCCAAATCAAAGGCTACCGCATCAATATCTTTTCTCATTCTTCCTTTATACTACACCGGAATCGGCCTGTCCACAGGTAACACAGAGGTCAAACAATAGAGAGAAAAAAATCATCTTAACTTACATAATTGCGCTTTGCTCAGTGCTTAGTCAGCAGTATGAAGGCTGATGTTTTGAAATCCGGCAATCCTCATAATATCTAAAGTTTTAATAATCACCTCATAAGAAATTGACTTATCCGCTTCCAGCGCAATGTTTTGAGTTTTTATTTGACCGGTTTGGGACATATTAATCAGCGCGGCTTCAAGATGATCAAAGGCAATTCGCTCCTTGTTGAGGTATATTTCATTCTGACTGATTATTGTTACGGAAAGAGACGGCGCGTCAACGGCTTCCGCGGTAGATGATACAGGAAGACTGAGCGCGATGCCCGGCAGCATGGCAAATGTCGTAGATACAAGAAAAAAAAGAATCAGCTGAAACACAATATCGATCATCGGAATCATATCGATGCTATTCCGGGCGGTCAGTGTCCGTTTAAACCGCATGATCTTCCCTTTTTTCCGGGATAAAAAGCAGCAATTCCCCGGCGGAACTTTCGGTCTCGGTGATCAAGTGATTCGCCCTTGATACAAAATAGTTATAGAAAATCGATGCCGGAATGGCAACAATAAGACCGGCAGCAGTAGTGATAAGGGCTTCGGCGATGGCTCCGGCTAAAAGAGCGGGGTTTCCCATTCCTGACGCGGAAAGAACCCCAAAAGCCTCGATGTTCCCGAAAACCGTTCCAAGAAGCCCCAGTAACGTTGATATATTGGCAATCGTTCCAAGGGCCGCTATAAAACGCTCAATCCGGGGTATTTCCCGTGAAGCGGCATATTCTGCCATTTCCTTTACAGATTGATTCCCTCCTCGGAAAGATTCCAAACTTGTTTTGATAAGTTTTGCCAGCGGCGAAGATGCTGTATCACACAAAGCTTCCGCTTCATCAAATTTGCTTTTCCGGAATAAATCTTTCAGAGCGGGAATAAGAACGGCATATTCTTTTTTAACAGCAAAAAAAAACAAAAACCTTTCTACAGTAATAACCACAGCCAACACAGCACAGAGCCCGATGAAAATCATCACCGGGCCGCCTTTTACGAGCATATCGAGCATGGTATCATCTAATTATACGGTGATGATAAAGTCAATATGTTGGTAAACTGGAGTTCTAAGCTATATTTTTGCATTTACACAAAATTGCGGATAGGCTCAATCTCGATTAAATCAGCGATGCCTTAGCTGTGTTCACGGCTTGTTCTGATACTTGTCGCCTCTTGCCTTTGCTTCGGCATCGCCGCAATTACGCCAGTTACTGCTGTTTTCACATTTTTCTCTTTGAGTGTTGGTTCCGCCCATGTAATGTTCGTGCAGTTTACACTTCTGAGTGTGAATGTCATAATATGGACACATATCATTCCTCCTGTAGAATATTGTTAGTTAATCTGAATAGTCTCAACAGCTTTTCCATTCTCGTATTTAACAAGAAGGATTTTTCCGTCAGATGTAAGCAGTGTTCCTTTGCCGTGTAAAATACCGTGCTCAAATTCTCCGGTATATATGGCACCATCCTCAAAATATGTTTTTCCCTGTCCGTGCTGCTTACCATCAACAAATTGTCCTTCAAATTGTTTCACGATTTTGCCGCTCGATTCAATGAAATACACTTCACCATATCCGTTTAAGAGAGGTAATCCATTTTCTCCTTTACCTTTAAATTCACCAGTATGGATCATTCTTTTACCATCATCACTTACTTGAATCGAAAGCTTTCCCATCCCTTCCATATCACTTTCTTCATTAAATTCACCTATGTAGGATATATCCTGAAAAGAGTACTTTCCAAAAACAAATCTGCTTCCATTTTCGATTTCTCCTTCATAGATGACACCGTCTCCTAAGTCTTCCCGTTTGAATTCGATTTTTTTGTCCATTGATAAGCTCCTTTTACTTAAACAGAACGCTTGCTATTATATAACCTACAGTAACGATAGTCTTTTCTATAGTAAATTGACAACTCAAAAGGAGCGCCAGCAATGGTACAAGGCGCAGTTCTTTTTGTTGAATCATAAGATGGATCATAATAAGGACAAGTCTTCGTGCTTGAACTAGTATCATCTTGACGATTATCTAATGATTTATTCCCAAATAAAACATAACCAAGAAAAATCAATATAGCAACACTGATGATAAATGCGAGCATAATCCCACCTCCTTTCCGTTTAAATTCCACACGACTAATATTTGGATAACAGGTATTTGCCCGTCATGCCGCCATTTGGTTTATAACATTTGCCACTATAGCCATCCAGCCGGTTTCTGAGTAATTTTCAACTGGGTTTTGCATATAAGCTCCTACCAAAACATTCTCAGGCCAATAAGAAGCGGATACTTCAGGAGCTTCACCGATTTTTTTTGCATATTCATATTGAAATTCTGTGTTTACTTTTTCTATCACTTCTCTGAATATCTTATATTGAGGACTTGGAGGCGGAGCGACAAGGAAAAGTTCGCCTATATCTTGTTTTCCGTTATGATGGATGGCCGCTCTAATACGGTCGTTTTTATTTTCGTATTCTTGTACTTCATATCCATTTTTTTTCAGTTCATCCACAACGGCTTGATAAAGCGGCTTGTGGAGTTCAAGACTCTTCTGATTTCCTTTTTTTCTCACAATAAGCCAAAAAATACCGCCAGCAGTGAGGATGAGACCGATAATCCACCACCCGCCTTCTCCTCCGGCACCTGTAAGCACAACCCCTAAAACGATCAATCCCCAAGGACTTAAAAGTACTTTTATCAAAAAGTCAGCCATTTTTTCTCCTTCTGTGTTTAAAGTCCACACGACTAATATTTGAGGCATCTATACAGATGTCTTATTCCCTTTTTCTAAATCCGCACTTATCACTTCAAGGTCAGCAATTAATTCATCAATCAAGGAAGATACTTCGTCATCATGGGGAGAAAAATTTTTAGCAAAGTTAATCATTGCCTCTTCCATTTCCGGCGTAATACTTTCAGGCGGAATAGGCGCAGTATCGATGTATTTTATTTTCCCATTTTCATCCAACATATTTGTTTACCTTGGTATTTGATTTTACCTAAAACTGGCGAATAGCACGGACGGATCGCTTGTGTCCCTTCCATCCGGCAAAATAATCAGTACCACCATCAGAATCCATTTGAACTCCATTACTGAACTGCTGTGAAAAGACCCCTCCTCTGTTACCGCTTTCAGTAGATGACCAATATATCCCTGCTCCAAATCCGCCGAGACCATCAATTTTCAGATTCATGTACATAAGACCCAATTCATTCTTGCTTGGAAGATACCAATCATCATAACCGCCGTATTCCAAGCGGTCACAGTACCTTGCGGCAGGTGCGTTTACAGCAACCTGATACGAAGCATCCATAATATTTTGAGTGTTGAGTTTTCCAGTTCCTGCCTCGACTCCCCTTGCACCTGTATTAAATCCACTTACAGACCATTGGATATCTTTCTGTTCTGTCGATGCCGGTGCCGCTTCCAAATACCGCCAACCATCAGAAAATGTCCCCTTGTCGTAAAAAATAATCCCACCCGCAGGGCCAGTATCGCCAATCTTATATACATAATTGGCATCAGGTACCCATTGTGCAAATAACTGAATACTACGAGTTACCTCAAAATCATCGCCGGATTTGTAAGATGTGCCGCTGCCGTTCACGTTAGTATTCCATCCGTTAAAAATGTTTGCGGTTTTAGTCAGTGTGCCTGCATCGGGAAGCACAATGCTTTCACCGCTCTGTACTGTCTGCGTGGCTGGGGCTGTACCATTCGCGCCGTTTGCGTTAAACATAACAGAAAAAAGGCTCGGAGCGGCGGGGCTTGCCAGTGATGTTGGCGCAGACGTTGTTGTTTGCGGACTATTACTCCTTGCAACAGCAGTCCCATCCCCGTAACCGGTTGCCTTGCTGTTCACCAAAGCCAATATCGTCTCACCTTCGGGAATATTCCGGTTGAATTGCCCTTCAATCTGGGCGCTTTGGACACTCAATGCTCGTATCCGCAGGCGGTACAGGTCGCCTATTTTGGAAACCGCGCCGGAAATAATAATCTGTGCGCCTGTCATGCGTCCCAAAGATTGAGCGGTTTCATCATCAACCTCGCCGGACATCTGGAAATTCAGTTCCGCGCGGATGGTATTCAACTGATTCCGGTCTACCACGGTAAAAATCCTGTCATTTACCGTATTGGCAATAAGTTCGTCAATAATATATTCCGACAGGGCCGGATAATCCGACTGAACATTGAGGATCATCAATTTATTCCCTTTGGGAAGCTGATTGTTAAGATAATCCGACGTTTCCCGAACAGCGGTGTCCAGTTGGTCAGCCGGGGCGGATGGTTGGGCCGTGGGTGCTGGTTCATTCACAACCGCAGCAGGTTCCGGGCTGCCGGCACAGGCTGAAAGAACAGCGCAGACTATTGCGAACAAAACCATTACGCGAAAAATGCTGTTAATTTTTTTCATGAAAACTCCTACTCTTGACATTTCCTGTTTCAGGACTTTCCAGAACAAGATGATTTTGCGTGTTCTGTAAAGAATTAAACAACAGAACACGCTTTGCTTTCGCTATTGTTTTTCAAACAAATAGCCGAAACTTTCTAATGTACCGTCTACATATAGTGCAACTGTACCATACTCATCGCTGCTTATCGGGTCTCCAATTGAAAGATAATTAGTTAAGTATCCAGTCACCGCTGTTACTTTTCCGTTATAGCGATAGAAAGTGCTTACTCTGTCAAGATACGATTGTAAGTCATCTAATGCATCAAATGCATCAAGAAAAGAATCAAGGACGGACTCATCAGTCAAGCCCAATGTCTCAATGAAATCATTCAATGTATCATTGAGAATTGCGTCAACAATATCATCAAAATCATCCTCAGTAATTCCTAATTGAGCAAGGGCAGGAGCCTCCTCTTCCAGTCTTGATAAAACTTCCGTTTCTAAATACGCCTCCTTGGTTATTGTTCCAACACTAAGGATGCTTCCAGTAATCGATCCTGCTGGCTCATACTCAGTAAAAGTGAAAGTTGTGCCGGTATAAACTACCTGAGCATCAACATCAACACTTTCCCATGTACCCTGTAATGCGGCTGGTACGGTATCTTTATCTTTACCGCTGCCGTCATCACAAGCCGTAAACGAAACCCCAATTATCATCACCATGACGATAATCCCGATTACTTTGAACATGTTTTTCATACATCGTTCCTTTTTGTATACCCCCTTTGCATTGTCCTGCCTTAAAGGGGGTAATTTTGATTAAGCTCCCTCAAGGGACCTGATATTGCAAAGCCAAAAGACTGAATATCAAAAAGGAGAAAAGAGAAACTAAAAATAAACTCAGCAATTCAGAATTCAAAAGGATTGAGAAACTTTTGTGGAAAAGACAAGGCCTGTTACATAATTTGTTTGGCGGGAAGTCTGCTTGGATTATTGAGATACATTCCTTTTTAATGATGCAATGGCCTCCCTTCTTCCAAATTTTATTTAGCTTTTCCGGGGCTCACTAATTTATATTCTTAAAAAACTTGTTATTAACGAGTATTATAACTTGCAATCAGCAAGTTGTCAATGAAATAATTTTCGAGTAAATCTTGAGATATGGAAATAAAGTTAAGTGAATCAGAAATGTTAGAATTGGGATTAATCCCTATGGTCGATATAGGAGGGGGAATAATAGATATTCTTAAAAGAAAAGTTTCAACACTCTTCAATATTTTGGATGATTTATCTGAATATCATAAAACGATTTTTTTTGAAACTCTTACTGCGGAACAGGTACAAATTGAGTCAGAAAAATTGCGAAAAAATCTTTCGCAAAATATAAAGAAACGGCGTAAAAGACTGGGATTGTCTCAGGAAAAATTTGCGCAAACTGTTGAACTTTCACCTCAAACGATTAATGATATCGAAGGATGCAGAATGTGGGTCAGTGATAAAACTATGGTCAAATTCGCCAAGGTTTTTCAGATAGAATCCTATCAATTATTGACTCCGCTTGAATTCTCAGAAACGGTAACTCCCGCTACATACAAAGAACAATTATTCAAGATGGGAAACCTTCTCCATGAAATCGACAAAAGTTTATATGGGAACAGGCTCACAAAAATGTTTAATACGGGTGCCTGATACCCAAAAAGCCTAATAGCAGGGAGACTCATGTTCTCACTGTTCATTGCTGATCATTGCGAGAGGAGCGTTTTGCTCCTCTTTTTTTATTTATTTCCTCTGTGTCCCGACATTTTTTCTCTTCATGCTTGACAATTATCTAAGCTCTTATTACAATGTAAAATATATTAGACATAATGATAATTATATTTGTCTAAATATCAAAAGCATTATACTTAATTAGGAGATATTCGTCATGTCTTATACCAGCAAAAAGAATCTTGCCGGCACCATTGGAGGAATTGTGCTGATCGCCGCCTATATCATGTATGTTCTTAGCGGGAACGCACCGGCGTCAAATGATTTAAAGGCTTGGGCGGTCGTCATGTTAATGTTTATCGGGATTGGTGTGGTAATGGCCGTTGTAATTCAGGTTGTTTTTCATATTGTCTTTGCCGTTGGAATCGCCGCCAGGGAACAAGAACGCGAAGGCACAAAAATCGATAGAATTATAGCCTCGTCAATGGTCGAAGATGAAAGGGAAAA